>VRUK01000032.1:0-35398 GCA_019456195.1 Planctomycetota bacterium
GATGGGTCTCTGAAGTCGCGTATAAGAACGTGCACCGAATAGTATCGAGGGGATATGATACCACCGAGTTGGTAGAAGAGGGCTACGGACTCGTAGATATCCTCTTTATAGATTTTCAGGCCAGAATACCGTTGCTCGAAGAAGAAAAAATGCTCAACTACGTGATGATTTTAGCATTGGAAGATGGCTTATCAATGCCTGCCGCGATTTCGAGACTCGTAGCTCAGTCCAAGACCTTCCTGACGCAAGCCTGCGGTGCTTCCATCCTGGCCTTCGGCCACGCCTATGGGGCATATTCGGCTTTTGGCAACAGACTCGAGCAATATCTCGAAAGAGGTGAAGAACAAGGTAAAACTATTGCTGAGACAGCTCAGCTTCTGGTAAAAGAAAATCTCAATGATGAATCGTTGGGCATCTCGGGATTGATGCTTAAAGATCCCTCGGCCAAACGTATGATTGCAAGAGCTGAAAAACTTGGCGTCGCCGGTAAATACATTGCCTTTATGAAAGAAATTGTTAAAGCCGCGCAGGAAATCAGCCCTAAGCCTGTGGATTTGGATATCCTTGGCGCTACCGGTGCTACAATAATGGATTTAGGATTCAGCCCGGAAGCGACATGGGCCGTCCTTGCAGTTACCCGCGCTTTTGCCGCCGGAGCCCACTACATTGAGGAAGTGGAAAGAGAAAGCTACACGCAATTAGGGCAGACTTTAACCCCAAAAGAAGATTACGACGGCCCACCGGACAGACCCGTACCTGACCTCAACGAGCGGGACAAAATCGCCAGGCCGGCTCAAACCTATAACACCGAAGAATGGAAAAAAGCTTTCGATGAAAGGAAGAAAGTTCACGGTAGCGGATTTGCCATAGATGAAGAAATTGAAGACCCAAGTAAAAAAACCGGAATCAAAAAAGTCGGCCTATGAATGCTGGAATATTCAAGACTGATTTTGAATGAGATAATTGAAAGGTAGCATAATATTATGACAGACGATATTGATGAAATGTACGCCAGTGCCCAAAAAGCCTTTAAAGAAGTTGAATCATGGCCGCAAGAGAAGGTTGACGAAGTGGTTGCCGCAGCGGGATGGGAGTGGCAGAAAGAAGAAACAGCAATAGCACTGGCCCGATTAGCGGTAGATGAATCGAATATCGGTGTGTACGAAGATAAGGTAGCAAAAATTCAGAGCAAAACCCGCGGTACTATGCGAGACCTGATTGGGGCAAAGACCTGCGGCATGATAAGCGAAGATAAGGAAAAGGGATTGAAAATCTTTGCCAAGCCAATGGGTGTTATCGCCAACGTAGTCCCCTGCACCAATCCCGAATCGACAATCTGCTGCCTCGGCCTCAGTACCCTCAAAACCAGAAATGCAATGATTGTCTCGCCTCACCCGAGAACTCAGGGCAGTTCTTATCTGACAATTGAGCACGGCAGAAAGGCACTTAAAAAAGTCGGCGCTCCCGAAGACCTGCTCCAATGTATCAAGCACACCAGCAAAGAGAAAACTGTTGAGCTTATGAAAAACTGCGATTTTGCTATTGCCACCGGCGGAGCGGCTCTGGTCAAGGTTGTTTATGCCGCAGGCAAACCCTGCCACACCGTTGGCGCTGGCAACGTGGTCTCTATAATTGATGACACGGTTGACATTCCTTCGACCGCGGCAAAAATAGTTAAGTCCAAAACAGCCAACAATTCGGCTTCATGTTCTTCCGAAAACGCAGTGGCTATTCAGGAAGCCATCTATGATAAAATGATAGAAGCACTGAAAGCCGAGGGCGGCCACCTCTGCAATAACGATGAGCAGCAGTGCCTCAGAAAATATATGTGGCCCGATGGAAAGATGCTCAACAGGGACATCGTGGCCAAGCCCGTAGCCTATATTGCTGAGCAGGCAAAAATCGAGGTACCCAAAGGCACGCGATTCCTGATGGTAATAGGACAAAAAATAGGCCCCGAAGATCGGTTCTCAGGAGAGAAAATTTCCCTTGTTCTCACCGTCTGGAAATGGACCGATTTCAGTGATATGGTTGAGCGAACAGCAAAAATTCTGAAATTCTCCGGCGAAGGACATTCGGTCTCGATACACAGCTTAAAAGAAGACCGCCAGATAGAATTAGCTCTCAAAGCCAATGTTGGCCGGGTGAATTGCAATATGCCGCACGCTGCGGCCAACAGCGGCAGCTGGTTTAATGGTCAGCCGACCACCGACTCGCTTGGTTGTGGCTCATGGGCTGGAAATATGACCACCGACAATATTAACTGGAAACAGTTCCTGAACTATACATGGCTGTCAACTCCTATTTCTGAACACATTCCCTCCGACGAGGAACTTTTCGGGGAGTATCTAAAGAAATGGGGAACCGATTAAGCCATTCGCCTCTGAACTAACTGTGAAAAAAAATATGACGGGATTGTTCTATGATAAAGGCGGTGCTTTTCGATTTCGATCAGACTCTGGTGAATTCAGGCGACGGCTTTCGTTCTGCTGAAAAACAGGCACAGAAAAAAATCTTCCAGGATTTGTCCATAACTTCGTGGGACGATTTTCTCTCGAACTATCGCCGCCTTCGAAAAATATTTCATACAGAATCCAATCTCTCAAGAAAAGCTCTCTGGGAGGAAGTCTATTGGCACTACTGCAGACAGTCTGATTCGTCTGTTCTTGAAAAGTGGGAAAATGAATACTGGGAAACAGTCAAAGTCCACACAGTGCTATTTCCTGAAGCCCTGAGTGTATTACAGAATCTTGCCGGTCGTTACAAACTGGCGGTTATTACCAACACACAGGCACAAGCCGGTTCGCTAAAACACCGTCTGGTTCAAATGCCAAATCTCACAAAATATTTTGAGGTAGTAATTATTGCCGGTGAGGACGATTTGCCCCCAAAGCCGGACATCAGCGTTTTTCTGGCGTGCCTGGAAATTCTGGGCGTTGACCGTACCCAGGCCGTTTACGTCGGCGATGACTGGAACACAGACATCTGTGGTGTGACTGATGCGGATTTTCAGCCAATTTGGATTAAGCACAATTTGTTAACTCGCTCATGGCCCAACAGGGAAACCTCAGTGCCCGTTATTACCAGCCTTGACAGTCTGTTGGATATTGATAGTATCATATCCTGAATCTGGTTCGTCAGATATTTTCTTAAACAACTGTTAGTAACGGGCCCAATCAGCAGAAAACTAATACATTGAGGTGGATAATGAGTATAAACACTGTCAAAAATTATATTAATGGCCAATGGATTACACCTGAAAATGACGGCTATTTAGATATAGAGAATCCAAGTACGGGACAGATTATTGGCAAAGTACCCTTATCAACTCCTGACGAAACAAATCGTGCTATCAACACCGCCGCCGAAGCGTTTAAGACATGGAGCCGAACACCTGTTGGCCGCCGGGTTCAGCCTTTATTCAAACTGGACGCTTTACTTCGCGAAAACGAAGAGAAAATCGCCCGGACACTTGTCGAGGAGATGGGAAAGTCGCTGCCGGATGCCCGGGCTGAGATGAAACGAATCTTCGAGAACATAGAAGTCGCCTGTAATATGCCTGTCCTGCAGCAGGGAGATAAGTTGATAGGTGCGTCTTTTGGTATTGACGGCGAAGTGATTCGGCTGCCAATAGGCGTTTTTGCTATGATAGCACCATTTAATTTCCCGGCGATGGTTCCGTTCTGGTTCCTGCCTTACGCCATTGCAACGGGCAACACTTATATAGTCAAGGCTTCGGAACAAGTGCCTTTGACGATGCAGTTGATTACAGAATACATTAACCAAACGGATTTACCAAAAGGAGTTTTCAATCTGGTCAATGGAGATAAAATCGTTGGCCAAACAATTATCGAAAATCCCATTGTAAAAGGTGTTTCTTTGGTTGGATCAACCCGAACGTGTAAAATAGTCTCTGAAAAGTGTGCCCAAAACCAAAAGCGATGTCAGACTATGGGCTCAGCTAAAAATCACCTTGTGGCAATGCCAGATGCCAAGGTCGATGATATGCTCCGCAACATGATAACTTCCTGTTATGGCTGTGCCGGACAGCGCTGCATGGCGGCTTCGGCGATAGTTGCAGTTGGAAACGATATGTACAAGACAATCTGTGATAAATTTGTTGAAGCTTCGAAAAACGTTCTTCTTGCCAATCCTCTGGATCCCAGGGTAGCTGATCAATCTATGGTTATGGGGCCGGTGATTTCGGCAAAGTCAAAACAGTTTGTTCTTGATATGATAGAAACCGGTATCGCCGAAGGCGCTGCCCTCGCTCTTGACGGACGTGGCATAGTGGTGCCTGGCTGTGAAAAAGGCCACTTCATAGGCCCAACCGTATTTACGGATGTCAAGCCGGGAATGGAGATTCACAGTACTGAAATTTTCGGCCCGGTCGTAGTGGTTCTCAAGGCCGGCTCTCTCGATGAAGCAATACAAATCATTAATGACCTTGAATATGGCAACGGAGCTTCGATTTACACTCAGAACGGTTATTACGCACGCAAGTTCAAGCTCGAAACCCAATGCGGAATGATCGGTATAAATGTCGGCATCCCGGCCCCTGTGGCGTATCTGCCGTTCGGCGGGATGAAGGCATCGCTCTTTGCAGATATAAAAGCTCAGGGCAAAGCGATTATCAACTTCTTTACAGAAGATAAAATTATAACTGAGAGATATTGGCCCCAAGACAGCTAAATAGTGCCAGAGACCATTTTCTGCTTCAGAAGAATATCTATGTTTTCTCAAAAATAAGACTTGAAATTAAATGACGGTTTCTGGTATTGTATATATAATAAGCTTAACTATACAATTGAGTTTACATAAAGAAGTACGACATAAAATCTTTTTTCAGGAGGCAACAAGATGAAACCCAAAAAAGCCTTCACCTTAATTGAGCTGCTGGTTGTAATTGCTATTATCGCAGTTCTGATGGCGATTTTAATGCCGGCGCTAAGAGCAGCCAAAAGTCAGGCAAGAAAAACTGTCTGTAAAGTACATATTGGAGGATTAGCACTCGCCCTGCGAATGTATGTGGACGACTATGAAGGAAAGACGCACAATTCACCTAACAACGGCCTTTGGGATAATGCACACACAAATCCGGCCGTGGTTAAAAAGTTTGGACCTAATGAATCTTTGTCCTATTGGGGAATTGCTTACTTTCCTTATGCCGAAAATAAAAAAATCTATTCCTGTCCCGGTGTCGAACGAGTCGATGACTGGCCTGAAAATGGGCCATCATGGGGAAGAAACGTGCAGCATTACTTCGCATTTTGCTCGTATGGTCTCAATGGTTACATCACAAACAAAAATATTGACACCAACCCTCAATTTAAACGCCCAAGCGAAATAATTGCTTTTCAGGATCACATAGAGCAGAAATTGGATAATATTAGTTCGGACATGTTTTGCATCGGTCCCGGAGCACGTATCAATTTAACACAATGGCGTCGGAGCAGCGAGGGTGGGAGCGGCTTCGTTGACAACAATTGGTCTGGAGATCAGTGGCATGACACGGTTCAAGAGTGTTTTCGTCACCGCAACATATCAATGACCTGCTGGCTGGATGGCCATGTATCCGAGATTGCTAGAACCACAGGCGAAGACGTTCCTACCAGATGGTACACAGGAAAGGTGGAAGAATAAAAAGTTTTTGTAGGAAGATATGAAACATAAAAAAGCCTTCACTTTAATTGAGTTGCTGGTCGTGATTGCTATTATCGCTCTTCTGTTGGCGATTCTAATGCCTGCTCTAAGGGCCGCGAGAGGACAGGCAAGAAAAACCGTCTGCAAAGTACATGTCGCAGGAGTAGGACTCGCCCTGCGAATGTATGCGGACGACCATGAGGGCAAAACACACAATTCACCTAACAACGGCCTTTGGGATAATGCACACACAAATCCAGCCGTGGTTAAAAAGTATGGAGCAAATGAATCTTTGGCCTACTGGGGAATTGCGTACTTTCCTTATGCTGAGAATAAAAAAATCTACGCCTGCCCCGCTGCCAAACGAGTCGATGATTGGCCCGAATGGGGGGAGCCATGGGGAAAACAGGCGCAGCACTACTTCGCATACTGCTCATACGGCCTCAATGGTTACATCACTGACGAAAATATTGACACTAATCCTAAATTTAAACGTCCAAGCGAGGTAATAGCTTTTCAGGACCACATAGAGCAAAAACTCGATGACAATGGAGATATGTTCCACATACGACCAGGAAATAACATCAACCTGCCACAGTGGCGCAACGGTGGAACACTCGGTGATTTTCCGAATGCTATTCAGGAGTGTTTCCGCCACCGCGGCATATCAATGACAGTTTGGCTGGATGGCCATGTATCGGAGATTGCGGAAACAACCGGTGAAGATATTCCTCGCAGATGGTACTTAGGAAAAGTAGAAGAATAGAATTTCCTATATATTTTTTTCTGCATCATAAGACTTTGGAGATTGTAGCATTTGACGCCGGAGCACCGCTTCTGAAGTAGTGTCAATATGGAACCTGCATCTGGGGGCAAAGATAAAATTTGGCATGGTTCAAAACAGGGTAACACTTTTCTTAATCCGTCGGACCGCTGTATTGCCCGTAACTTCTGCTTTAACAGAATGTTAGAAGTATTTTTGGCCGTTGTGCTATCTTGAAAAGTGTTACCCTTGAGCATATCAGATTGAACCATGCCTAAAATTTAATGGATAAAGCAGCTATACGAGCAATTACATTTGACTTGTGGGACACTGTTTTCATCGATGATTCGGATGAGCCAAAACGTAAAACACAGGGGCTTGCACCCAAACCTGTTGAACGACGGAATCTGGTTCAGCAATTCTTAGAACGCCATAAAACAATTTCAAGAGACCTGATTGATCTGGCTTACGACACTACAGATGCTGCATTTCACCACGTCTGGTACGGACAAAATGTCACATGGACTGTTCGCCAGCGGCTCTCGGTCCTGCTCAAAGGCTTAAAACACAATCTGCCGGAGCCTGAGTTCGATGAGCTGGTTCGGCTGCATGAAGATATGGAATTAGCAGTGCGACCTGATTTGGCGCCTGAAGTAGCCAAAACTCTAAGCTCTATTCAGGGGAAATATAAGATGGGGGTAATATCAGACGCAATTTTCAGTCCTGGTCGTGCTCTTCGACAGTTATTAACCGATTACGATATTCTGAAACATTTCAGTTCTTTTATTTTCTCTGATGAAATCGGTTGCGCCAAACCCAACGCAGCCGTCTTTCAAGCGGCAGCCGAGGACCTTGGTGTCAAGCCCGGCGAGATTGTACATATCGGAGACCGAGAATTAAAAGATATCGATGGTCCACATGCCGTTGGTGCCCGTGCCGTTTTATGTACGGTAGTCAAAGACCGCTGCAGTGAAAACACCAGGGCCGATGCCGTCTGCAATAACTTTCCGGATTTACCCGCCATTTTGGAAAAGCTAAACAAACAATAACCACAGGAACAACGGATGACAACTCCCTTACGATTTCTAATTATTGACGGCTATCCTAAGCAAAGCCGTGATGACCTCCAGACAGCCGGAATGAAGCTCGCGTGGGGGCTTTACACAGATATGCTTTTGCAGCATCTGCAGGATGCCGAATATGATATTCTACTTCCAAGTGATCCCGGTGTTGATATGCCTTCGGCTAAAGACCTCCACAATTATGCCGGCATAATCTGGACGGGCTGCAACCTCACTATTTTTGACACAGAAAATTCCAGCGTCACCAGCCAGGTCGAATTGGCCAAACAAGCTTACGAGGTGGGAGTACCAAGCTTTGGAAGTTGCTGGGGAATACAAATGGCCGTCTTCGCCGCCGGCGGCCGGGTCGAGCCTAATCCTAAAGGACGTGAGATGGGAATGGGCCGTAAAATTCTCCAGACACCCCAGGCATACAATCACCCTATGTTTGAAGGCAAGCCCCGTATATTTGAAGGCTTCGTAAGCCATGATGATATGGTTACCAAGCTCACCCCCGGTGCGATTTTGCTGGCTGGTAACAGCTTCGCCAATGTTCAGGCAATAGCGGTAACTCATAAGAATGGGACTTTCTGGGCCACACAGTACCATCCCGAATATAATCTGCACGAGATGGCAAGATTAATTGTTGCCCGGGAGAAAAAACTCATCAAGGCCGGATTCTTCCGCACCCATGCAGACATGATTAATCTTGTCGAGCTTATGGAGGCACTTGCCAGAGAACCGGACCGAAAGGACCTTCGCTGGCAATTGGCTATTGATGACGATGTGCTTTCCGACGAAATCCGACAATGCGAATTCGTCAATTGGCTAAATAAGCTGGTCCTTCCCACGGCCGGCCGGTAGTAAATTTTCCACAAAAAGAATCTTAAAGAGTCCACTCCAGGCCGAGTTCAAGCAATTTGGCATCTGTTGGATTACCTGTTTTACTGTCCCAGCCCATCAAATCATAATACTGGTCCAGCATCTTCTCGAAGGCCTCGCTGTCGACACGTTTACCTTTTGCCGGACCATCAGGCAAAGCCTTACCGAGCCTTTCCGGAAGACGGTCATGCTCACGAGCAAAGCCTCTTTTGGCATTGAGCTGCCGCATCATATTCACCCGTCGCTCCCCGACCTTCATCAACTCCCAAAGTGTACATTCCCAGCCGGTGGTATAGCCGAGCAAATCTTCGAGTTCGCGATAATTAAAGAGGTTGCCCGGCCCCCAGCAAAACATACACAAACTCAATGTATCGAGCAGACTATAGAAATATTGTGTGTAAACAGTCATACGCACTTTGTCCATCTCATACGAATCCGAGGCTTCACGAATTCCGGATTGCTCCGAAGAAGCTGGATGTTCAGATTTGAACACACCCAGTCCTTTGCGTGCTTCACAATCACTGGCCAAAAGCCAGTCATGCTCCGACGACATATGGTCGGGCCCAATGGGACAAACCGCATACATCAGCGCCTGGCTTGGCTTAACCTGTGCCATATGAACAGCTAAGCCATTGTTTTTGACATGTATCGCATAATCAGCAGTTTGCTTGCCAAAGTGTTCGACTGCGGCCTCAAACCCCTCAGCTAATACATCTCCTATGCCCTTCCGCTGAGCTACGCGCTCAATCAGCCAGAGCAGTGCATCCGGGTCACCAAAACCAAGCGATTTGCCGTCCGTTGCCTCCTGCGTAATCAGGCCTTTCTCCGCAGATTCGAAAAGATACGCCGCCAGCCCCCCCATAGTAATAGTGTCAATTCCATAGTTGTTACATAGCTCATTCGCCTTGGCTACAGCCACCGGATCGGTAATATCCAGATTGGAACCCAGAAGCCCAAGCGTCTCAAACTCCGGCCCGCCAAGTCTGTCGGTTACCTTGTATGGCGTTTCTGCTTTCACTTTCCTGCGGCATCCAACAACACAGGCAAAACATGTCGTAAAACCCGTCCCTATACTGGGCTCAAAAGTAGCCCCATCAAGTTTTTTGTAGTCCTTGTGATAACTGCGAGAGTAGTTGTGCGTAGCCAGGTTTCCGGCTTCGGCCTGAAATCCCACCACTCCCGGTGTCCCATACTTACTGAGTGTTGTTGGAAATCCGGATTCGGGCAATCGTTCCGAAGCCAGGCGTCCTAATTTCCTCAGCCCATCAGCATCAGCAAAGTTGATTTTATTGCTCCCTCTAACAACAATCGCACGCAGATTCTTACTTCCAAAAACGGCCCCCATACCCGTCCTGCCCGCAACATCGTTCAAATCAGCCACAAGGCAGGCAAATCGTACGAGTTTTTCCCCGGCAGGCCCGCACTGCAGGATGCTGAGTTTACCGCCGCCCACTTCCTCTATAAGAGTATCATAAACATCAAGAACATTTTGCCCTTTCAGGCCGCCCGCCTCCCTTGTTTGTATGTCCTGTCCATCAACTAATAAATAAACCGGTGTTTTTGATTTGCCTGTAATGACAATAGCATCGTAACCGGCCCGTTTAATCATCGGCCCGATACTTCCTCCCGTCTGGCTGTCACCAATAGCGCCCGTAACCGGCGACAAAGCAGTTACACTACAGCGGCTCACACCACTGACCGGCGCACCGGTAGTAACTCCCGGTGCGATGGTCAATATGTTCTGTTCAGCTAAAGCGTCTATGTCGGGAGCAGTTTCCTTAAGAAGAAAATACGTTCCGAAAGCCCCCCCGCCAAGGTACATACGGTAGAAATCCTCGGAGAACTTCTGCTTTTCGACCGTACCTGTAGTCAAATTAACTCGAAGAATCGTTCCCGTAAAACCATTAGACATAATTTTGATACCTTACCTTTTAGGCTGATAACGCCATATTGGGTACGTTATCGCTGTTTCTCAATCCTCTATTGTCCATAGTTGTCTTTTGTAGTGTACCGTCAGGACAAGACACGGTCAAGTCACGAAGCTTTTTTATCGCCGCCCATTTGTCTATCTGTGTGACGTGCGAGTAGAGCATTGTCGTTGCAAGGTCTTTATGCCGGGCAAGTTTCTGCACAACTGTTGCAGGGACTCCGGCAAGGAAAAGGTCAGTGATAAACGTATGCCTCAAAGAATGAAAATCAATATCCCGTCCGGCTGCGTCTGTGTAATCTACGCCAGCGATTTCCAAGTCTCTCCTTATCATATTGACGGCGTGTGAACCGAAGGGCAGGTCAAACGCCAAGTCGGTCGGTTCCTTGCCTGACAGAAATACTTTAATCTCTGCTGCGGTCTTATCATTCAGGATAAGGTCGTCCGTTTCCTTGCCTTTGGCGTTCTCGGCCTCTACTCGAACCGTACAGGGGCTTACATTAAAGTTAAACGATAATACTCTCAATACTTTGATTTCAGAGTATCGCAAGCCACATTCAAGAGCTATATGATAAACCATATAACGTGCCTCGGCACTCATACGACCTCGATGTTTTCCGTTCCTTGTGGCACTTAACAGCCTGCTCTTTTCGTCTGCGTTCAATGGTCTGCGTTTTTTTCTTTTCTCCGTCTGCTTAATAAGTTTTATTCTTATCAATGAGTCGGGAAGGCCACGTTCATCGAACAGCCATTTTGTGAATGTTTTGAATGCCCTTAGATGTACGTTGTACGTCCCTTGTCCATAACCATCCTCACTCCGTCCTCTGGCAAGGAACGTCTCAACTGCCGTGCCGTCAATATCACTGAACATCTTGAATCCACATCCATTCATAACCCTCAATATGCTCGATTCTGTCCGGGTGATATAATGTTCTTTGCAAGCTCTTGCCTTACGAGTTTCAAGGAATACTTTCAGGTGGTCGAGTAACGGCGTCGCCAGATGGTCGGTCGTACTGCGCCTGTCAACTATATTCCATTCGATGAGCTTGTTCTGGATTCGCGGCATAAGGTCGGTAAACCATTTTTTATCTGCATCGGTTCCGAGCCGTCCATTGTTGTTCATAACGGTCTGGATTTCAAGGCCGAGCTTACTGCTTTCGTTCTTGTTGGTATATGCCTTCAATCGCCGTCTTTTTCCTGTACGGTCATTGAACGTCAAATACCATTCGCTACAGACTTTTGATTTGTCGTGTCGGTCTTTGTATTTTGTTTGATATGTTTTCATTTTCTTCTCCTTTGAATTTTGGGGATTCCCCATTCTTTAACCTTATCATTGGCGGCCTGTTCGTTTGCTTCTAATCCGTATTCCCGGTGTTTTAACCACGCATGCGCTATCTCATGCGCTACCAAATATACAGAATATACAGAATCATCTTCATCCAAACAGGGGCGATAAATACAAATTAGAAACACTGGCTTATCAACCCAAGTGCAACAACCAGTTCCGCCAGTGTCTCCAACAACGAGGAAAATTGTCTTGTTCCTGACGTAGGTCATTACATCTTCCGGCAAATAGTGTTTTGCAAGAAATCTCAAATAATCGTTACCGTTATCGTTGTTAAAAGACTCGGTGATTCCATAATCAAGCAACCGTTTCCTTAAAAGTTGAATTTCTTTTGTGGGTTTTAGAGTTACCCGTTTTTTTGGTTTCTTCATAATGTCACCTTAAAAAGGTGAGCAGGACTTGTGAACGCCAATAAGAGCGTTACCCGCCTTACGGTTAGGGAAATCCTGCTCATCAAATTGAAAGCATTAGAGTTGATTCTTATTGTTTTCACGATATTATTATCGCACAGTAATTTCTGTTTGTAAAGAAAAATAAGTAGTTTCATTATAATATTTCCTTTGATTTAATGGCTTACAGGTTTATATTACGTTTTCTACGTTTCGTTCAAAATCGGGAAAAGCAGTTTAATTTGGAGTGTAAAATGAGAAAACAATTATTTTGCTTATTGCTATTTGCTTCAATCTTCCTTGCAGGATGCTTGAATATGCCAACGCCAGCCTCGCAAATCACCAGCTCATACACTTCCGGACTCAGGTATGAGGATTTTGACTGCTCACGCTTGTCGGTAGAGTTGGATTCTCTGGCAAGGCGAGAGAACCAGTTGGTAATCGCCCAAGAGCAAAGATACAAAACGAGCCAGACACAAGCGTTCTGGTGGGGTTTTGGGCAAGGAGATGGAGTTGAGGCTTCCGAATTGGCGAATGTGCGCGGAGAGAAAGAAGCAGTTCGCAAAGCGATGGAGATAAAGGGTTGTAAATAACAGCGCCTACAGACTTCGGCTCACACTTGCATATAGCCTCTCAACTACCCATTTAAAGGGGTTTGCAGGCCGTAGAATGGACGAACTCGTCTTGATGGGTATAGAAAAGTTAGTCTATCAGAGCTTGTTCTTGCAAAACTTCAAGAATCTCAATAGACGTAAACATTGAATTTGCCGCCCCATCCAGAATCTTTTCTAAAAATTCTTTTGAGCAATCTTCTTTTGGTATCAATAAACCTTTATCAATCCCTGCCTGCAAGTCTATCAAAGTGGGACATTTTGCCTCTCTATAGAAGACATAGCTCTTATGTTTAATAAAAGGGTGCTCACCATCATTTACAATACAACTTGAGTCATTTAATCCGATTGCTTCATCTCGCCAACTGCTGATATTTACAATCACTACTTTTTGGGAATTACCTGAAGGATTTGAAATGATAATGTAAAGGTGTTCTGGATGCCCGCCGTAGAAGGTGCTTCCAATTTGTAACGACATTAACTGTTTGCTCCAAACAGATGTCGTGCTTCAGCACTTTCTGTTGCGCTTTCGATGATTTCTTTAAGCCAATCACTCTTGCCGATGGCATCCAGTAAATCTGATAAAGGAATGAAACACGAGGAGGAGCCAGGATTATTTTTTACCCATTCTGGAAGCTTTTCTGATTTCATGGCTACTTCCCATTCACCAAGTTCCCTGTTTTCTTCCCAAATACTTTTCAATAAGTCAATTTCGTATCGGCACAATTTTCCATTACCAGGGTCTTTAATCAAGCGAATTTCATATTCATCTTTTTCAATGTATTCATCCCATTCACTGTTGTTAAATGTGCGTTGATTAACTAAATCCACTAAGTGGCTAAGGGTCGGGCCGTGTTCCATTGCTACAAAACGGTCTCCCGTTATAGGTCTTCCGGTTTCTTCTATGCTTTTTCTATCAGCAAAATACAACAACTTCAGAACTCGCATAAAATTATCTGAATTCGTTGGGTGTTTTTGCTTCAACAGAAAAGCAACAGCTTGTATAGCCTTAGTCTGATTGAACTCAAATATTCTTTCTTTTCTTGCTATTTGGCTCACAGCCTCAACCTCATTTACTATTGGACTCATAGCCTCTACCTCACATGATAATATTATTGTATATTCTTTCTTCGTCAGAAGCAAGCAAAAAGTTCAATAAATTCGCTTTTTTCAAGCCAGCCCCTTGTTTTTAGCCCAAAAATAAGGCCCCGATATAGCTCAGGGCCTTACCCCAAGTCGCTCAGCCCGTCGCTATGAACTTATAAAAGATGCTCTAATTACTTTTTCTGTTTTGGCTTTTCAGCCATAATTCCTAAAATAACCCTGCGGCGCAGGCCATCCCGCGGCGCAGGGAACCCGAAAGCCGATTACTTTGTCCCGGTTACATTCCGCTTGCTAACGTTCACTGCCTTAGTGTTCGTGTCGGGCTTTAATTTCATTGCCTGGTCGAGGCTGTAACTTTTCTGCTTTGCGTTGACAATTACGTTCAGACCTTTCGTATTGCCTGTCCCTGCATACTTGTCTTCGCCCATAGTTCTATGTTTCTTTGCCATAATTAATTTCCTTTTCTGCGCTTCTTGCGCGTTTGAATTTTGGCTTTAGCCGCTTTCTTTAGTTTCTTGAATTTACTCACTTTTTTCTGCCAACTCCGGGTTCATCATATCTTCTTTGTTCATGCCGTTAAGGAAATCAGATTCCTTCTCGGACTGTTCAACTGGAACCTGTGCAGGAACCTCCGGCTCACTTCTGGGGGCAGGTATTCCACCTTGCATTCTGGCCAGTGCTTCCTCCACCCTCTTATCGACGAGCTTATTGATTTGCCCTTCCGTCAGTCTCACGTCGAGAGCTTTACCACGGGTACTCTGGTCGATTAACATCTTCTGTTTCTTATTTACTGTCGAAGGATGAGAGTTACATCGCAGACATATCCAGCAGTTCCACGGCTCGCCAAGTTTCGTCAGGGGACGTCTGCACTTTACCGTAGCGCATATCGGCGCTTGTTCCGGCATTGGTAAAATCGCTGCTCTTTCTTTTAATGCTAGCATAATGTTTTCCTTAAATAATATATTGGTTTAGTTATTATATGGGGCTAACTCGCCCGCTGGTACGCCGTGTCTCGGCTTTTTACGTTCGACCTGTATCCTGGCCTTGTTTAGTTTACTGTCGGGGTAGTTGTCTTCAGAGTCGGGCAAAATCATATTACACGGCTGGTTCAACATCGGGATTCCTTCGTCGTCAACCATGTCAATTTCTTTCAGGGGAATCGGATAGTCAATCTCATTCAACTGCTTCGCCCGTACCCTATCGCCAGCTAAGCCGTGAACAATCTCATCCCAAACGTTGCTTATTCTGTCCTTGCCCCATAAGAAGTCGGAATCCTCTTCGATTGTCTTATGGTTCTCATTGACAAAGTCGGCGGCGTTGACGGCTTCGGTAATCTCCCCTTCACCAAGAACGGCAAAACCGTCCTGTGCAATAGTGCCGATAGCTATTCGAGCATCACAATAAGCCGTGTACATCGCTACGGATGCTTCGCAATAACGCTTCCGATAAACACCTAATATCTCAGGCGATAACTGAGAATTGCGAACAGCTTCGGTACGGGCAAGCTCGGCATCCCGAACAGCATTATCCAAAGGCAAAAGCCGCTCAGGTGCAAAACTGAGATACGCCCGCTTACTAACAATGTCAGCAGTCTTGTCAGTAATCGCACGGTTCATCTTCTGAGTGTGCAAGCCCTTGCGTATCTGCTCGTTTACGTCCAAACGCAACTGAACAACCTCTTTGTCCAGCTTATCAATAGAAGCTCGAACCTTTTCGTTATCCGTTTTTTCTAAAAATACGGCTGTCTTCGCTAACTTTATGGCCTTGTCAATCTCGTCAGTACGAACGAACATCAGCCAACACATCTGCTCTAATTCAGTTCGCTTGTCGCCTAACGCATGTAAAGCATGTTTCCTGCCTGCAACCTTGTCAGGTAACTTTTCTCTGGCCTTAATTAAATTTTCATTCATTTGTGTTACTCCTAAAAATTGGTTTTGCTTAACTGTTGTAATATGGCCCTTTTGGGCTGTATTCACGTTCTAAGGGATTAAATTCTAATATATGCCCCATAACAGGGGGTCGAATCAGAGGTACCCAAATTCTGCACTCTAAGGTACCCTACGAGCAGTCGTGTTGCGCCAACTGTTGTAACATCAACCATTATGCCTTCTTTTGTAATATGCCTCGCGATATGTCCTTCTTCTACTTTCCTTTTTGCAATCTTCGCAGAGCCTTTGCCTTGCCACCAAAACCTCCCGACCGCATCCGGGACATTCACGGAGCAAAGACGGACTCGGCTTTACTTCCAACAACCTCGTGTTGTGAGAACGGTCTGCTCCGTAGCCTATTCCTGTATTCATTATTCGCCTTTCATAAAAAATTTATAATTGCGTAGTTTTGATGATATGCAGGAAGGCGTTAATGGCTTATATTCTTAGATAGAAAGGAGCAGATATGAACTTGGACGAGAAATCAAAAGAAATTAAGGATAGACTTACGGAACTTGGCGAGAAGTATGGATATGGCTCCCCTCCCCAATGCACAATAATTAAGACTACAAGCACCGAGGAATCACAAGAATGGGAATATCACTTTATCTGTATAATGGATGCTAACGAACGTGAGCTAAAGGTCAGATTAGTCGAAGACGAGGAGAATATCACCGTTATTTCCTCTGAGTTTCCTGTTAGAATATTTATAGGCCCTGACCAAGTTGACAACGCACTTGAAGAAGTCGAAGAACAGCTTAAAAGTATAAAGCAAAAAAGTGATAGTTGATAACGATGGAAATCACAGCAGAACACAAAACACAGATAGAAGAAATCATCAGCGGTATGGAATGCTCAAAGGATTTCAAGTGCTACAAATCAGGAATCGAGGACCTCTGCAAGGTGCAGATATTTAAAGACGGAGAGCTGGTTGAGTGTTTAGAGGAACATCTGCAACCATGTAAATTTAGTTTTGACTTCGGGCATGGATATTTTTGTAAATGTCCTCTTCGGAGATATATTGCCAAGCACTTTAAGAAGTGAACAGAGAATTAAAATGAACCGGCAAAAAGGTATCAAACGAACAGTACGAGCAGTAATTGTAATATCAATTATCATACCCATTTTAGGAATTTGTCTCTCTATATACATCAGAGGGGATGACGTCTATCTGCTGAATCACATCATGGCCGGCTTCGGCTTATTTTGCTTGGTTTGGTTAATATATTATTTTGTGCTTTGGATAACTAAAGGCTCCCGTAATAAATACACCCGTAATAAATACAAAAGGCACTGGCGGTCAAGGTAAGTCTTGTATTTTGAATATGGTGAAAATTTCAGACGGGGACAGGTACTTATATCGTTGACCCCGCCACCCCTTCCTTGACCCGGGGTATGCCCAAAAAAAGAAGGCTCATTTTGTGTGTATTAACGTCTTGCCGACGTCGATTCAGGCCGTCCCTGCCGTCTGTTTGTCCCTGCTTTGCCCGGGCTTTGCCGTCTGTTTGTCCCTGCCTTACCGTCCCTGTTGGCTGTTCGATGCTGGCTGTCCTGATGCTGCCAGCTTTGTCCTGCTATCCGTCCCGGTCCTACTGCTGTTATCCTGATGCTATCCTTGCCCGGCGTTCGTCCGTCTATGGCGATGCTGTGCGTTCCTGCCGTCTGTCCTGCTGTTTCGTCCCTGCTATTCCTGCCCGATACGGGATATACTTATTCTTTACTTTATAGCCAAAAAGTTAAGAAAAACTTTATTTTATGGTTGCAATCTGCCGAGTAAAGTATATGATTGTTATTAAAAGGTAACGAATAATGAAGCTATTGAAACAGAAACAACGATTTATACCGCAAAGTGAAAAACTGGATTCGACGTGAATCTGGTAAAATTGGCGCTGCGATACTTGTAATATCCAGCGCCGGTGAACCTTTACTGAAAAGGAGTAAAGATTATGAACACTGTAACACAAAGCAAGTCAAAGAGCAAGTCTATCGTGGAAGTCTTGGAATATTGCAAGGCTGAAAACCTACCTGCAAGAGTAGTCGGCAAGTGGGTTTGGATTAAATTCGAGAACAAACCATCTGCTGAAATCCGGGCTGGTCTGAAATCTATGGGCTTTCGCTGGTCAAGACGTCGTGAGCAGTGGGCGCATAATTGCGGTCATAGTACAAAGCCAGCATTAAGTTACAAGCCTTGGGATAAGTACCAGACTATCAGCATTGATGAAGGATTGGCGGTGGCGGTATGAACCTATATGAAACGCACAGGCCGAAAACGCTCGATGCTATACTCGGGCAACCAAAAGCCGTCGGAATTGTCCGGCGGCTCATGGAGCGCGGTATCGGCGGCAGGGCGATGTTTTTATCAGGACCGAGCGGGACCGGCAAGACTTCTATCGCCCGGATTATCGCTGCCAAAATTGCCGACGATTTATACATCACCGAATATGATTCAGCCGATTCCTTGACAGTAGGTGAATTAGATAAAATCGCTGCCGATTGCCAGTACCGGGCCTTTGGCAAGGGCGGCAAGGCGATAATTATCAATGAAGCACATTCACTTTCAGGACGTGCTATCCGGAGACTTTTGGGATTACTCGAAAACTTGCCGTCCTACGTTTGTGTGATTTTCACGACTACTCGACTCGGTGAAACGTCGCTATTCGAGAACCAAGACGATTCAGGGCCTTTGCTATCAAGGTGCATTAAAATCGAATTGACAAATCAGTCTTTGAGCAAAACATTTGCCGAACATTGCAGGTCGATTGCTGTTAGTGAGAACCTTGACGGAAAACCTCTGTCGGCTTATATCAAGCTTGCTGCCCGGAACCATAATAATTGCAGGGCGATGTTGCAGGAAATTGAATCCGGCTCAATGCTAATCTGAGAAACATTAACCGCCCTGAGCAATCCGGCTCGGGGCTTTTTTGGAGATCCAAATATGATAGACAGAAAAAAGTATATGGACGAAAAGGAAATCAAACAGCTTATAAAGGCCGTCAAAAGCTGGCACGATGCCGACTTATACAAGGGCCGTATTCAAGGGCCGAAAACCTGGATGCTGGTCGATGTAGCTTTGTCAACGGGCCTGAGAGTCTCCGAGCTGGTAAACCTGAAAGTGAGCGATATAGACTTCAAACGGAAAGCGCTGTCGGTGGTACGTCTCAAGAAACGTAAAAAGGTCGTTGAAACATTGGCCGTCCCTGATAGTCTGATTGCTCACTTGCGGCAGTACCTGGACGGCAGGACGGACGGGTATTTGTTTGTCGGTAAGCGTGGTCCTTTGAAAAAAGGCGGCTTACAGATTATTTGGAAGCAAGCTATTAAACGAGCAGGATTGCCAAAAGATTTATCGATTCATACCGCCCGTCACTCTATGGGCTTTCATCTTCTCAAGAAAACTAAGAATCTCCGGCAGGTCCAGAAACAACTCGGCCATACTTCCCCGGCGATGACAGCCAATTTTTATGCCGACGTTTCCTTTGACGAAATGCAGTCTGGAGTAAACGGCCTGTATGCCGAGAACGAGGATAGTCCAGCACCATAATTTCAGAGAACGTCCATCAGGCGGCGCCCTATGGCCCCGAATTCAGCTTGAAACGTTGAATCCGGGGCCTTTGCCTTCCTATCCCCCAAAAACAGCCGTCAACTCGGACGGCTCATATTAACTTGTAAAATTAGCATAAAACCTTAATTTCTGTTCTGCGCCAAAACTATATCCCGGCGTAACTTGTCGCTGTCGCCTCTGCTCATTTCGTTAATATAGGCCGTGTTTGCAGCCTTAATGGCTTTTTCCTCTTGTTCAGTGACAGGCTCTGCCTCTTTGTGCTTCTCCATACCCGTAACAATCATTCTTTCGCTAAAGAGAGCTAAAGTTTGGCCTAAATCTTTTGTGCAAGCCTCAGCGCCTTTGAAGTCTTCAGATTCTCTTAACTTTTGCTCATTGTGCATGATGCCAAGAATGACGTACTCGCTCGATAAACCTATTTTAGCCAACAACTTAGCCCATATTCGTTGTATCTCTATCTGGATATTACTCATTTTTAATAATCTACTCGCCTGATTATGAGCCGACTTTTCCTTAAACCCACTGGCTACAGCACTGAGCCGCCCATTTTGGAAAGTCTTTTCTCCTAAGCTTGTATAGTGCTGTATAAAGAGAGAATGTTTCAATGGAAGTTTCTTTTCGGGTAGATTATCATCTACTTTATTAGCTTTTATCATAGTTTTGCCCTCTATTCTTTGTCAAATCTCGTCACCATTCATTTCTAGCTGGAAAGTGCTTTGCCATTTTCTGATGTTTGCTATATGGTCTTTGTTTAGTTTATCGAGATGGGCTGGCTCTGCGGACAATCGTTCCCTTTCCGCGAGTTGCTCAGGTGATACTGCTGATTCAGCCCTTATCTGTTCCTTTTGCTCTGCTCTACTTTGGGGGTCGATTCCAAACAGGATTTGCCGAGCTTCTTTCAGGACGGCACAATTAGGGCTGAAGGTCTTAAATGTGTCTGGGTGGTTTGCGAGGATTCGGATTGTCTGCTTCACACCACCGGGATTTTCCGCAACTACTTTTCTGAAATCATCCATGCCGGCCTCCTTGATGATTTCGAGTGCTTCTTTACTCTCGGTCTTTTCAAAATCTGTTGGCATTGTATTATCCTTTTTTTAATTTATGACCTTCAAAATTGCTTTCATGGGAAACGTAATTTTGACTTTGTCCGGAAATACTTCTTTTTTAATAACCATATCCGGGTCGAATAAAACTCGTTTGCCTACATCACCGCCTTGAACGATTCTACCGATACAAAGATTATTTTTGTCATCCAGCACTACGGTTACAGGTGTATGAGGTAAAAACTTTATAGTATTCATATCGTCCTCGAAAAATCGGCGGCAAAATATCTCTCTTTACGAAAAGACTTGCTGTTCAATAAATAATGTTTTTCTCTGAAAGCGTTTTTTGTATTTTCAATCATTTCGTTTTTTTCTTTTTTCAAAAACCATCAACTTCTAAGTGTATAGCTTATGTTCTTCTAAGTGTTATCTTAGTACGCAGTGTCATTTTGATACTATGCAGTATCATTTTGATACTATTTAGAGTGTCATTTTGATACTCCCGAGTGTCATTTTGATACTCTTTTCCTTGCCGAATAGTTTCATTTTGATACTGTTTTTCTCTCTTAAACAGTGTCATTCTAATACTCCTTTGTTCTTTTGAATAGTTTCATTTTGATACTCTCTCCGTTTGTCTTTTCCAGTGAGTTCGATAGCAAGTGCGGTACTCAATCTGCTGGCGATTCGTGAATCGAAAGATTGCTCAATTTGGTTGATTGTTTTATTCGAGCAGATATACGTCGGCAGGATTCTTTCCTGTCTTTTGTTGAGCGTTGAGTATAGGGTCTGATATGCGAATTGCGATTCCTCTTTGCTTCTTAGGCCGAGGTCGTCGATAAACAGCTTATCAACTTTCTTGTAGGGTTTGATTAATTCCCATTCAGTCTCTTTTGACGCCGGTGAAAATGAAGAGCGAATCTTAACGCACAGGTCGTCAAAATTGATTCTTAGGCACTCGAAACCTTCATAAATGAAGTGTCTCAATAATGCCGCCATTAAAAACGTTTTACCGACACCGACCGGGCCGTATATGTATAAGTCTCGGCCCTGTTCAAGGTTAATTAACTGCTCTTTTATGCCTGGGTCTAAATCATCAAGTTTTGCAAAGGTATATTTTGGTTCTACGAGCTTAATGATTGTTTTTTCGGCTTGTTCCGGCTTTAATTCCTGTTTTCTGTAATAGACGGTCATACAACGAAAACACCATTTCCTTTGTCCCTCGCCGTCTGTGTGTTTTATTCCGTATCCGCAATTTTCGCAGCGATTATCTAATATTATATTCACTTTTGACCTCTTGAGTTTTGTTATTTCCTGCCATCTTCATTTCTAAACCATCAAATTTGTCTCTTAGTTTTTTCGGTGATAGTATTACCGATTGCCATCCCCCCCAATTATTTCCGTTTCCTGAATCATTTTGACACCACCGCAAAACGGCCTCGATTCGTTCCGGCGAACGATTATCAATGCGAATCATCCTGTCGATTTCGTCTGCCCACCTATTCAGGTCCGGGCGTCTATAATCTGACTTGCGTGCGGTTATTAAGTCAAAAAATAGACTTGATAGTCTCGATGCCTCACTACTCGGGGTATCTTTGCTTTGCTCGGTCATTGTTGAAACTTTGCGTTTTTGGTCAAACAGATCCAAAGCCTTTTCGGTCAATTCGATTCCCTTGTTCTTCGAGTTGCCGGTACTGTGAAGCATCTCCATTTTGCCGGATAGTCTTTCGATTGACCTGATAACAGTTGACCTGCTCAAGCCGAGTTTTTTGCCGATGTACGGATAGGTAAAATTATAAGGGCCGTTAAAAGAGAAAATATCTGCAAGGATAACTTTCTCGGCCAAACTGAGTCCCTTCTCTGCTAATAGCATCGATGTTAGACGTAAGCTAAATTTTGGCAGCTTGGTATTTCCTTTCATTTCATTTCTCCAATTTCTCAGGGACATACTCAAAGCCATCGGCGTTCATTACTTTGCGCCGTAATTTACCGTTCCTCGCGGCCTTGACCGACAGCTTACAAAGCCATTTACGGGCTTCTGGATTGTCACCATAAAGCCCGTATAGACTCCGCATCATAGGTGTTTCTGCTATTTGTCTGCGCCTGTTCACGATAAAACGTTACCTTTTATTTTGAAATGGATTTCGGCCCTGCGTCAATTCATTCATAATCCGGACAGCTTCTTTGTGGGCTGCGCGTTCTGCCGATGTATTGCCTTTATTTACATAGGCGGTACTTTTCATTATATTATCCATTAGTGCCGCCCGTGTTTCAGAGCCGGGCATACCCCTGGCCCTGAGACTTGTTTCTCGGATACGGGCGATAGTTTTCTTATTTTTTTCGATACTGCCCGTAAGAAGATTTTTCAAGTTCTGGACAGTCTCAACAGATAGGTTTATTCTTTTGGCCGTCTTGGCAAACTTCAACGCTAACGCATCCACATCACCATCGAAGTTCTTGGCGTTCTTTTCCCAAAACTTAATAACTTCCCCATGTTGGCCTTGATTTAGATGTTCGTCGAAAGCGAAAGTGTTAAATTCTTTGTGAAAGTTTTCATCGTAGGCCGCGCCTGAAGTTATCGCCTCATCTATGACGTAGCCTTCGGCGGCTTTCGGATAGCTGCTCAAGGTATAATTTTCGTCATTGACCTCTACATCACTATCCTGCGGCTTTTGCGGGACCTGTGGGGCCAGTGTGTCTTGTGGCTCCTGCGGGGCCTTGGTCTCTGAGGCGGCGGGAGATTCGATTGTTTGTCCAAATTCTTCCATTATGAATTTACCTCGTTACTTGTAATTGGTTAGCATTATGTAATTGTTCGACAAAAGACTCTAAAGATTGACGGGTGAATAGTGACCGTTTGCCGATTTTTAAGGGCTTTTCAATCCGGCCTGTAGAAATCATTTGGTATAGGAATGACCGGCTGATAGATAAAATCCGGCAGGTGTCGGGAATAGAGTATAGGAGTTTGTCCTTATCCATCGCCGGATACCTCCGCAAACTGGACAGTGACACCAGCCTCATTCAGTTTGCGGTTTGACTTAAATATCCCGATGATATTATCGTTTTTCCGGGCATTGCAAAGGTTCTCGAATAAAGCAACTTCGCCGGGTTCGGGCGTTTGTTTTTCAAATTCTTTATCTGCTTTGCCTCTATACCGAATGGTTAAACCAAGCCGTTTAAGTTCCCGTTTGGCTTCTGCCGCACGTTCAAAATTGCCGCGCTCTCGTTCTCGCTCAAGTAAACAAAACCAAGCGACAGGGCTATTTATATAATAATCTTTCTTATCCATATATTTTCAAGAAGGGGTAGCCTGAAAAAAAAAGATGAAAAATGAGAAGTGTTTATAACTGCAAGAGTTACGGTGTTAAAAGTAGTTAAAAAAGGTAGCCGTTACGCAAAAGTTGCTTTTATTTATTTGGTTCTATCCACCCAGTTTCTTTGTCTCGATAGCCTTTTGTGGTCTTTTCGGTTCGTTCTCTTTTACCCTGTTCCTTTAATATTGCCCTTACTTTCATAAAGTCTGTACATTTATAAAGTGTCTTTTCGTGAATACCGACTTTTTCTGCAATCTGCTTATTAGTCCAGCTGGGGTTTTTTCGCAATTCTGCAATCGCCTTGTCCTCTGCTGAAAACTTTGGCTTCTCTCCTACCTTCCCATAGGCTGGCGACACTATTTCAAACAGTTGGTCGTATGCCTTGACCGTCTCAGCGAATACGTCAATCATGCCGCTTAATTGTAGATGCTGCTCGATTCGGGGCTTTCTGAGTTCTCTTAGATTAATTAGTATATTCAACCATCTTCTGGCTGCCGCTTCGTCTATAATATTGAGACAGTCTTTATCTTCATATAATGGGCTTTCATCAATAAAAAACTCAGCTTCTAATTCCTTCCGTATTTGATAATTATATATTATAGGCTCAATCATTCTCTTGGCTATCATACAAAGCTTGTCCCAAGCCTTGTCTTTGGTCTTGCCTTTCTTCCAGAAATAATCGCCTGCCTTATCGAATGTATCTTTGTCCCTGAACAGATAATGCCTGTTATAGCCGATGTCTGAATCGGTTTCCCATTCTCTACCTGCCAATAGTCCGGGTCTGTATAATGGTTTCGGGTCTGTCTCGACTTGTTCGGATTCTTCGGTGGGTGAAACGAGATACATCAACTTCGGATAATCCTTTGCTGCCTTTTCAATCATTATTTGGATTTTTGGCAAGGCCGGTACTTCTGCTTTTTCAGTCATTTTGAGTCTCTTAAAAATTCCAAGCGGGGGATTAATGACGCACTATCAATGCGCGGAGTCCATTGCTGGAATCTCTGCCCCGCTCTGGTAGGTTTTGTTTTATTCATTTTGCGCCTTCCTTTTGGTCTTTTTCAGGTGGAGGCATTAAAATTTTATTTAGGATTTCTATTGACCTCCTTGAAACAGAACGAATGACAGTATAATAAGGTTCACCCTCTGTTGCTGCGTGTTCACCCTCATCCGGCGTATAGTCTAACTTTTTCGTCGGGGTGTAATGGCTTACTATTGCAAGCCAACGTCTGATATCAGTTGGGCAGTCATTCGTCAAGTGCTCAAGCTTCTTTCGGAGTTTGGATTTACTCATTACAATATCGAAATTGTCCTTAAACTTTTTGTTTATACGTCCCTTATAGTCTTCATCCCATTGCTCGCCGGTGGGTATTAAGTAATGCATGGCTAAATACTCTGAGCCTGGGCCTAAGTCGTATTCAATTTCCCAGGACTCGATAACTCGGTCTTTGGTCGGCATGTATTCAGGCTTAACTCGCTCTTTCGCCTCAATCTCATCCTGCATATTAGGCTCGACATTTTCCCTCGGGATTAAGGGCTGTGTATCATCTTTGACGTGAATAACCAGATATGTCAATTCAGACGATTTATCCTGCGGTTGTTCTTTACTCATCTTGTCACCTATTATGCGGACAGTCCGGCAAGTGGAAGGTGACACAACCACCTGCCGAGCCATCCTGATATATTCTTAATTCATTTCGTCCTTTGTGTCAAGTCCTGAAAATGTCAAGTACAGGTCAAGACAGTCTATATTTCCGGATAATTCTACTGCACCTGTTTTCATAACTCGTTGTCATTCTTATTCTTATCATCTTTGATTTTCAGTAGCGATAAGCCATTAGACATAACATACCTCCACTGCAAGTGAGAAAACCTGGAATTAAATACTGTCTTAAAAAGCTTCTTTGTAAAGCATTAGCAAATCCTGCTCGGTGCAGCCCCGAGGATTTGACGCATGACAGGGGTCCTCAAAGGCCTTTTTTGCCAGCATAGGAAGCTGGTCTTCTGTTATGCCCACTTCACCCAGTGATTTCGGTATTCCGATACGTTTATTAAGATCTTGAATTGCCTCGATAGCTTTATCCGCAGCTTCAGCATCCGACATATTAAATGTATTGATTCCAAAACACCGTGCAACCCTGGCATATTGAGCCGCCGATACCTCTTTGTTATATTTCATAACCGGCGCAAGACAAATGGCGTTTGCAAGACCATGCTGAATACCAAACTCACTGGACAACGGATGCGACAGAGAATGTGCCGCTCCGAGGTCTTTTTGAAAAGCTATTGCACCCATCGCGGCGGCCATTTGCATCATTCCGCGAGCTTCGAGATCCGCTCCATTGGAATAAGCCCTCGGCAGGTACAGCCACACCATACGGATTGCCTCAAGAGCAATAGCATCACACATTGGATGAAACACGGTGCATACCAGCGCTTCGATAGCGTGGGTCATCGCGTCCATACCGGTCGAGGCGGTCAGGTTCGCAGGCAATCCAACAGTCAGTTCCGGGTCCAGTATCGCCATCTCGGCCATAAGCTCCGGGGCCCCAAAAATCGCTTTTCGTCCCATCTTTCGTATCGTGATAACACTGCTTCGCCCTACCTCACTGCCGGTGCCTGCCGTAGTTGGAATTGCGCACATAGGAACCAACTGCCCCAGCTCATTAAACGGCATGTCCATCAATTCTGCATCAGGAAAAGCGACCTTAAGCCGTAAAGCTCTCGCCGCATCGAGCGCACTTCCACCGCCCAATCCCACCACGCCATCACATTTGCCTTGTACATACGCACTAAGCGCACCATCGACATCCTGGTCCGTCGGATTTGGATGAACATCCGTAAACCGCATAAACGTCCCGGGCCATACACTGTTCATCTGCGTTTCAATCAGCCTAAACGCCTCGGTCTTAAGCAATCCAGAATCTGTTACCAACAAGGGCCGTCTCACCTTGTACTTTTGGGCAAATTCAGCCAGTTCGCAGCGCCCCTCAATACCAAAGCGTATATCGGTAGGAAACCTGAATTGTGATATATCAGCCATAAGCGAATTTATCTCCTTTTTTCATGATTTTACTGTTTTATTACTTCTTTTGCCAACTATCATTTCCTATAATTATTGAATCTAAATTTACCGGAAAGCATAATGCAGATAATAGAAATAAGGGGGCCTCTAAAAATTGCTTTTCACAGTAAATATGTTTTTTTTTCAGAGGAGAAGTCACGAATGAAAACCGATAGATTTACAATAATTATGGTCATAGTTACATTAGCCTGTTTATTTTCTACCCCTACCACAGTAACTGGTTCATACAAAGATACCACAAACATCGTCCCGATACCTGTTTCGACCGAGCACCGTAATGGTTTCTTCGTTTTCAAACCAACAATACGGATCATTGCAGAGCAAGATGCACAAACCGAGGCATCGAAACTAATTGACGCACTGGCACCGGCGATGGGCTATAGGTTGAAGCTTGCCTCCAAAGCCCGGCCAAAAGCCAAGGCTGTCAAGCTGGCAATTGATGAGCGACTATCGCAGCTCGGCGGCGAAGGATACATACTCGATGTTTCTACCGAGCAAATCTTAATTCGCGCCAAACAGCCGGCGGGACTTTTCTATGGAATTCAGACTCTGCTGCAACTGTTGCCGGCCCCAATCTTCTGCAAATCTGTGGTAAAAGACATTAACTGGAAAGTACCTTGCCTTAAGATTACTGATTATCCGCGTTTTCAATGGCGGGGCTTACTCATTGACCCGGCACGTCACTTCATCCCGGTTAATGATGTGAAGAAGTTTCTCAGCGTCATGGCAATGCACAAGTTCAATCGGCTGCAGGTGCACCTGACCGACAACATAGGCTGGCGAATTGAAATCAAAAAGTATCCGAATCTGACAAAACTCGCATCGAATCGAGACCGCAGCGGAGGAAAAGGCGGCTTCTACACACAGGAGGAGATTCGCGAACTCGTCCGATACGCCGAGAAACGCCATATCACGATAGTGCCAGAGATAGAGATGCCATACCACGCCGGTTCAGCGATCAATGCCTATCCGTATATAGGCATCAATCCCTCTCGTGTAGAGGGTATGTCGCTCGATAAGCGATGGGCAGTGTTGGGCGGCCTGGCGGCTCCACGTCCTGAAACGGTGGAGTTTATGCAGAACGTGCTCGCAGAAGTTATTGAGCTCTTTCCCAGCCGGTTCATTCATATCGGGGGCGACGAGGCAAATTTGAAACTGTGGGAAAACGACCCGGAGATGCTGAAACAGATGAAACAGCTCGGCTGCAAGAACGCCCATGAGTTGCACAGTTGGTTTATCAAACAGATGGATACCTTTCTGACCCGGAACAGCAGGCGACTGCTCGGCTGGGATGAAATCCTGCAAGGCGGCCTCGCCTCCGGAGCTACAGTCATGAGTTGGCGAGGTATTCAGGGTGGAATCACAGCCGCTAAGGCGGGCCACGATGTTGTTATGGCGCCGACGTCGCATACTTATTTCGACTATCGTCAGGCACCGGCTGAAAAGGGCTTGTCGCGAAACGTGATTAACCTGAAAAAGGTCTATTCATTTGAACCGCTGCCTGCTGAGCTCAGTAACGAGCAGGCCAGGCATGTCTTAGGAGGCCAGGCACAACTATGGGGCGAATTGATAGCTGATCAGAATCGTCGCGAGTTTATGGCTTATCCTCGCGCATGTGCTTTAATCGAAACCGTTTGGTCACCAAAACAATTGAAGAACTATAAAAATTTTGCTTTCCGTCTCTTGCACCATCTCGAACGCCTCGATGCCATGGTCATTAATTACAGACAACTGGACTAATCAGACATTATCAATAAAAGCAACTACGGTGGCCCCATACACACTTTACAAGCACATATCCCCTTATCCAGACTGCGTATCCTGATATTACGAAAGGATACTTTGTTACCGTGGTCTTGCAGGAGGATCAGGCCGGTTGGAGCTTTGAAAAACTCCTCCGGCAATTCGAATTTCGTGCCGGCAACACCCTCCTCCTTGTTTCTCCTCTTGATCAGTTTCGACCATTCGCTGTCGGGGCTGTGATCGATTGTAAGACCAATAGTCTGAACTCCGTTGAGCCGGCATCTTAGTTGCGCCGTATCGTAAGGCCCTGGCGCCAGCAGAATTCGTGTACTGTTCCATTCGCCGGGCTTCTTTGAAATGCCCTTCGGGGCCGCTACCAGGCCATACAAAGCGCCTGAACTTTTTCTGGGTTTGCGATATGGGTCTTTAAGCTGATACTCCGGCGACACCATCCATGGAAGCCGCTTGGTCGTTTGTTCGTCCACCCTGAACATGATACCGCTGTTACCGCCTTTGGAAATTGCCCACTCGAGCCGCAGATCGAAGAAACGGAACTTCTCTTTCGTAACTATGTTCTTGCCGCCTTTTTCAGTCAAAACCATAGCGTCATCAATGACCTGCCACTGCGGCTTGATGCCTTCGGATTTGTAATTGCGCCACTGGTCCATCGTCTTACCGTCAAAAAGTAGTTTGAATCCCTGCTGTTTCTCCCGCGGACTCAACTGGTTGTTTTCAACTGCCAAAACGCCACATGAACAGACCAGCAAAATAATCAGGGCATATAAATGCACCTTGTGCACTGCTTCAGTTTTGTTTACAGGCATTTGTAACTCCTTGTATTCTCTCAAACGCATCACAATGTCCAACCATTATGATATTGAGGTTTGACAAGATCATTGGCCGTTGTTTTGGTTTTTGTAAATTCCATCTTTGCCTCGTCCCACAGCAGTTTCGTTCCGCTGTTACGCATCGCGATGACGCCGAGCAGGACCATTTCGGTGAGAGGTCCGCCGTAATTGAAGTTACTGCTCGCAGCCTCTCCGCCTTTGCAGGCATTGATCCAGTCCTGATGGTGACCGGAAACTCGCTTGATAGTCTTTTTAGCAGCCCCACCCTTGATATACGCCTGCATTTTCTCCTCTGGAACTATTCTTGCGCCATTAGCGCCGTGTGAGCCATGCTTGATTATACCCTTGTCGCCAATAAGAATTGCGCCGTTACCATTGAAACCCTTGGGTATATCTTTATGGAGCGGCGGGAATATACCACCGTCCCACCAGGTCAATTTGACCGGAGGCATCTCACCACGAGCGGGAAATTCATACCTCACACGCGATGCGGCAGGATAGGTTTCTTTCTTCATCGCCGCGATACTGTCGCCAATTTCAGATTTCCATCTTTTGGACCCGTCAAGGACCTTGTCCCAGAAATCCTTCCCGGGATTATACGAAGTATCTGCTATAACACTTATAGGATTGCCAAGTTTTAACGCCCAGAACGCCGGATCAAGAATATGGCATCCCATATCGCCCAGGGCCCCTGTGCCAAAGTCGAGCCACCCGCGCCAGAAGACCGGGGCATAGATCGGATGATACGGACGTTCCTTTACAGGTCCAAGCCACAGTTTCCAGTCAAGCGTATCGGGCACTGCCGGAGTAACCGCAGGTCGCGGCAAACTCGAAGGGAAAGCATACCCGCCCTGAGGACGATTACTCCACGTGTGTATTTCGCGAACATCACCGATAGCGCCATCCCATATCCACTCGCATACCAGCCGAATATGTTCCTCCGAATGTCCCTGGTTGCCCATCTGCGTCTGCACTTTATATTTGCGCGCCGCTTCGGTCATCTTACGCGTTTCATAGACCGAATGAGCCAAAGGCTTTTCGCAATAGACATGTTTGCCCCTTTCCATCGCCGCCATCGCAGCGATACAATGATTATGGTCCGGCGTGCAGACCATGACAGCATCGATGTCCTTATCCATCTTGTCGAACATCACACGAAAATCGGTAAAGAACCTGGCCTTTGGATTATTCCTGACTGCGTTTGCCGAACGCACCTTATCGACATCAGCTATCGCTACAAGATTTTCACTCGTTGTGTTCTTCAGACTGTACCCACCCTGACCTCCGGCGCCGATAATCGCCAGATTAAGTTTGTTACTGGGTGCATCTGCACCGAGAACCTTGTTATCAACGATAGAAAACGCAAACGCCGTCGAGGCCGAAACACCCATAAAAGTACGGCGAGAAATTCTCCTGCCATCTTCTTCTTCCACGATATTATCTCCCAATGAAATTCATATTGACCGGGATTTCCCATATACACTTCACTGAACCACTCCTGCAAACTTCATGTCTCATAATACCGTATTTTCATCTCAATTTCAAAATAATTCCAGCAGGTTCAACCATACAGTGCCCAAAGAGCCGCCAAAGAGTCGAGCACGTACGTCAAGCACCCATTGTCACCTACCACTTGGGAAATCCGGGATTAATCAAAATAGTCATTTTCTTATTTTACATAATTTAGTCATGGTATTATAATCGGAGCGTTATTATTAAGAAGGCCGGATAGTGGGCAGTCCGGAAAATATAATATGCTCGGAGTTGTTGCTTACCTTTTTTGAAATGGGATATAAGAAATGAAACGATATATTGCTCAGGTGTTGTTATGTTTATTCATCGTAAGTACATCAGGATGTACAAAATCCGTCGAAATTATCGCACACCGAGGGGCGTCATACTTAGCGCCTGAGAACACAATGGCATCAGTGATGCTTGGCTGGGAAAAAGGAGCTGATGTTGAGGTAGATGTGTACTTATCGAAGGACAACCGAATTATCATCATCCATGATTCCTCGACAAAGCGCACAGGCAAAATAGACCTTAATGTTAAAGACACCCCCTCTCAAGAACTCCGCAAGATTGATGTGGGAAGTTACAAAGCGGATAAATTTGCCGGAGAGCAAATACCGTTTCTCACCGACGTTATCAAGACAATACCCCCAGGACGAAAACTCTATGTTGAAATCAAACACGGAAAAGAGATTTTGCCCTTCCTTGAAAAACTCATCACTCAAAGCAGCAAAATGTCCCAAATTGTCATTATAGGATTCGACCTGGAAACAGTTACAATGTCTAAGGAGCTTATTAACGTTCCCACGTATTGGCTTAAGGGGACAGAAAAAGACAAAGAAACTAAAAAATGGATTCCACACAATCCCCAACTCGTCCAGATAGCCAAAAATAAAGGCCTTGACGGGCTTGACGTTCATTACGCCGGCGTTACAAAAGAATTTACCGATGCCGTTAAAGCATCGGGACAAAAGCTCTACGTCTGGACAGTTGACAATCCGGAAGAAGCAACCCGGCTGGTAGGGCTTGGTGTAGCTGGAATAACAACCAATCGCCCCCAATGGCTTAGGCAGCAGTTGGAAGATAAAGAGTCTATCCGGCAAACAACGTCCGGTCATTGATGTTCGGGAGTTTATGAACAGGAGAAACTGCAAGTGAATATGCTGCGAGTTTGGCCTATTGTATGTCAGTTCGGTGTTGGCGCATTATTATGCCTCATCGGAATCTGGGGCGGATTACGCGGAGGGTACCTAAACCTTAAAACCACCGAAGACCGCTGGCTCTTAATAATCCTCGTCGCGGGTTTCCTTCTGATGCTGGCTGTTGCTTGTATCTTTACTTTCCTGGCGCCGAATTGGGCAAACGGAGAATCCTTATGATTGCCGAAGCCGAAGCCATTGGTACAGGTATTGATTACGTAGTCATGATGTGCTATTTCATTGCGGTACTGGGTTTCGGCTTGTATTTCGGTCGATATACTAAGACCACCAAAGACTTCTTTTTCGGAGGACAGAGGTTTTCATGGTGGCTTATCTCTTTTTCCTGCGTCGCCACAGTCGTCGGAAGCTATAGTTTCATAAAGTACAGCACCGTCGGTTTTAAGTACGGCATTAGCAGTACGCAGTCCTACCTCAATGATTGGTTCTGGATGCCGATCCTCGTACTGGTCTGGATACCAATCATCTACTATATGAAAATTCAGTCAATTCCCGAGTACCTTGAAGCACGTTTTGATAAAAAAACACGCATCGCCGCAACGTTTATTATCCTGCTCTACCTCGTTGGATACATCGGTATCAATCTTATCACCTTAGGCAAAACCCTCCACACACTCCTCGGCTGGCAGATCATGACCGGTGCGATAGTAACAGCAGTAGCGGTGGCCTTATACGTCTATATCGGCGGGCAAACAGCCGTTATTATGACCGACCTTGTCCAGGGAATAATATTGCTCATCGCGGGCCTGGGATTATTCGCCGTTGCCATTTATCACTTCGGCGGCTTTGCTAAATTCTGGGCACTTATTCCGAAAGAACATAAATATGCTTTTTCGGATTTCAACGCGCCGCCCAAGTTCAGTTTTATCGGCATCTACGTCCAGGACGGATTAGCCAACACCGGAGCTTTAATGCTCATGCACCAGGGTTTTATCATGAGATTTCTCTCGCTCAAAAGTGTCAAAGATTCCCGTCGGATGGTTGTTTGCTGGATCCTCCTCCTGGCTCCGCTTGCAGCCATCGCCACCAGTTGCGGTGGATGGATTGCCAGGGCACTTGTTAACAATGGCGAGACATCTATCGAAGCTTCGGATGCTTTTGTAAAGGCCGCTCATTTTCTTTGCGCGCCGGGTGTTTTTGGATTTGTACTCGCCGCTTTGACCGCCGCATTGATGAGTACCGCCGATACCCTCATAAATGCCGTAAGTGCAATATTCGTAAATGACATCTGGAGGCCTTACGTCAAGCCCGCCAGCAGCGACAAACACTATCTCCGCGTAGCACGCATAACAAGTCTGTGTGCGGCCGCTCTGGGCCTGGCCCTGGTCCCCGTATTTATGAAAGACACCATTTACGGGGCGCACAGCATGTTTACCGCCGCTGTCACTCCGCCGGTTCTGACAGCTATCTTTCTCGGGATTATATGGAAACGCTACACCCCTGCCGCTGCCTTTGCAACAATCGTCGGGGGTGCCGTCCTAATAGCCATGTCGTTCATCTGGCCGGATATATTCGTCGGGCCTTTTGATTTCGGAATGGGTCCGGACAGCTATAAGTTCATGCGGGCCTTGTTCGGTTTGTCAGCGGCAGTAACTCTGGGCATTTCTGTAACATTTTTTACCAAACCAAAAGCCGATGCAAAATTGAAAGGCCTTGTCGCTGGCACTCAAATTGATGGCATGTGGAAGTTCAAGGGAAGCCAGCCTAACCTGCGGCCAGGTGTAAAAGTCCGGCTCCAGACCAAAATCGACCAAAGCCTCGCAGGAAAGAACACGGTCATCGTCCCTCAATCAGCATTGGATAAAATGGCAGCCGAACCGGGCGACCTGTTATACGCCAGCCATGTCCGCTGGTGGTATGGAGGTCTGCATTCCGTCCATGTCAAAGCCGGCCCACCCACCGATTCTGACCATAATGAATTGATGCTAATCAGCCCCCAGGATGCCGCTGCTGCACCCTTTACTGATGGCCAACAAGTAGTAGTCGAAAAGATTATGTAATGAATCTTGAGAAATTGCTCGATACAACCTTTAATTGCCGATGCGGACGCAGCCACAAGGTTCCCATAAGAAACATTATCTATTCAGAAGATGCCCTTGTGCATTTACCCGGTGTACTAAGCTCCTTCGTTGACGGCCGTCGTATTGTCTTGATTGCCGACCAACGGACCTTCGATATCGTCGGTCGCCATGCTCAGGAAGCACTCGAACAAACAAACTGGTTAGTACACCAAATCATCGTCCCTGATTCCAATCATGGCAGTCCCGTTTGCGACGATACTACTCACAACTGGCTCAATGAGCAGTTCCCCTCCGCCGACATCGCCCTTGCAATCGGCTCCGGCGTCATAAACGACCTCACCAAATGGTCGGCCTTCGATCATGACCTCCCCTATGCCGTTTTTGCGACCGCCGCAACCATGAATGGCTTCACCGCCGCCAATGTTGCCCCCACCATTAAAGGTGTCAAAACTTTAATCCGCGCTCGCTCGCCACTGGCCGTATTTGCTGTCCCTTCGGTCATTATCAACGCCCCCTCTGAGCTGACCGCCGCCGGCCTGGGTGACACCATCGCAAAACCCCTCAGCACCGCCGACTGGCTCTTCAACAATATCTTTCTCGAAGAAAACTTCTGCCGATACTGCAGCGAGATTATCAATTCTTTGGAGGCATATTATTTCACTCACCCCGAAGATATCAGGACCCGCCAACCTGCCGCCATAGAAGCCCTGCTCAACGCCCTGTTGTACTCCGGCATCGCCATGACCATCATCGGTACCTCCGCACCGGCTTCCGGCGGCGAGCACCTTCTAAGCCATACTCTTGATATGATGTCCAGTATCGACGGCGTCGCCCATGACCTTCATGGCAGACAGGTGGGCCTCGGCACTATATTTTCCGCTGCAATCTACCAACACATTCTCCGGATAGATATTCCCAAACCTCTCTCCCTCCCCTCTGACATCGACAGTACTTTCTGGGGCCATCTTTTCGAAAATGTCCGCGATCAATACCAGCAGAAAAAACCTAAGCTCAAAACTATTCGTGAAAAACTAACCGATGCCGAAACATGGCAGACCTTTATTGCTGCCGCCCGCCAGCAGGTTCGTTCCCCCAGCGAAATCAAAAACTGCCTAAAATCCGCCGGCGCAGCACACACCTTTGCGGATATTAAATGCTCACGTGAACGTTTGCTGGCCGCAGTCCTCCACATGCACGAAATTCGCAAACGCCCCACGATTATTGACCTCGCCTGGATACTCGGCATCCTCCCAGATTCCGCCGATGAAATCATAGATACTTGGCTTACAACCTAATTTGCTTTTTATGTGCTCAAACTAATCCTTCCGTTCTGTCATCCCTGCGAAAGCAGGGATCCAGGAAAGTAACAGTAGATTGGTCGGTTCATATATTTTACTCAAACTGAC
>VRUK01000032.1:35498-49461 GCA_019456195.1 Planctomycetota bacterium
ATTGGTCAGTTCATATATTTTACTCAAACTGACCGATTCGGTCTGTCATCCCTGCGAAAGCAGGGATCCAGGAAAGTCACGGTAAATTGGTCATTTCGAGTATTTCAAACAACGTAACTTTTATATTATCGAGTATGCACTTTTCTGTTACAATAAATAGGTTCCCTAATATTTTTTGGAGATAGGACATGAAAACAAAAGATTCTTTCACGATACCAACAATCATATTATTAATAACCGTTTCTCTTGCCATAAATGCTCCTGCTTACTCAGCAGACAATTCGATTGATATGCCAGCCGAGACCCTACGTGACAAAATCCGCGGCGGCCTCCTCGGCCAATTACTCGGAAATCTCAACGGCCTCAAACACGAGATGAAATATATCAACGCCCCCGGCAATGTAAATAAATACACTCCGGCCCTTCCCGAAGGCGCCCGAACCGATGATGACACAGACCTGGAATGGGTCTATATCGTCGCAATGCAGCGTAACAACACCGTTTTTCTCTCCCCCCACCTCATCGTGAAATTGTGGAAAGAACGAATCAACAATCGTATATGGTGTTCCAATCAATACGCCCGCCAACTGATGGATATATGTTTCCTGCCGCCCCTGACAGGCAGCATTGTCTTTAACCCATGGGCCAATTTCAATATTTCGGGTCAGTTCATCTGCGAGTCATTCGGTCTTGTCGCCCCAGCAATGCCCCAAACAGCGGCCCGAATCGGATTGAATTACACCCGCGTTACAATCGACTCCGAACCCGCCCAGACAACACAACTATTCACAACCATGATAGCAACCGCTTTTATAAATGACGATATAAACGCCATTATCGATGCCGGCCTAAAAGCCATCGACCCAAAATGTGCTATCCGGCAAATTGTAAACGATGTCCGTAAATGGCATCGTCGATATCCGAAAGATTGGCGAACAACCCGCAAACTCGTTAAAGAAAAATACAGCAAACATAACGGCGCAATGCGTGATAGAAACGGACACGAACTCAACACCGCCTCGACCATCGCGGCCTTGCTATACGGTGAGGGCGACTTCGTTAAAACCCTCATCACCGCATTCAATTTCGGCTGGGATGCCGACAACAACGCAGCTACCTCAGGCACAATCACCGGCGTAATAAAAGGCTACCGCTGGATGATGCAGCAAAACTGGCAGATAGTTGACCGTTACCATAATACTACACGGGATAACATGCCTATGGACGAAACAATCACCAGTTTCGCCGATAGAATCATCGACCTCTCTGAGCGTGTCATCATCGAAAACGGTGGACAAAGAAAAACCATCTCCGGACAAATCGTTTATAGTATCCCCCTCGAAAAACCAAAGAACATACTCCCCCTGCCCAATCTTACCGACCAGATTACCCGCATGCAGATAGAAAATAAATCCACAATCAAAACAACTATTCTAAACGAAAATGATAACCAAAAACTCGCCCACGCCGCCTATTCCGCAATCTGCCTCGACCTCGCTCAAACCCTCAAACAAAACCACCCCGAACGATGGAGCAAAGCTTTAGAGGCGTTAAAAAAATACCCCAAAGTAGTACAAGTCCTCTTCTTCCAAAGCCCCTTCACCGAAGGCGACCAGCTCCGAAAAAAAGCCCTAACCGCCGGACTAAAAAAACCAAAACAAAAAATCAAAATCTGGTAAATACTTTTCCATCCTCTATGCCCAATGCACAATGTCCCCAATGTAGGGGCAACCCCATGTGGTTGCCCTGCCTGTCCTCCTGTCACCTGCCCGTGTCATTTCGACAGGAATAAGCGAAGCGAACGCAGTGGAGAAATCTGGCACACGAAATTACATTTCTACACGTGGACAAAGGCAAGTTACCCAATCCAAAATCTGATATCCACTCCTCAATCCCCAATAATCAATTGACTGTGGCTATCTGTAATTACTAATTCGCAATGTAGTCAGGAGGAAACAACTTAATTGGGTCTGATTTATTCCCTGCTCGATCATAAATATATACATAAACATTTACGCCATTGGGCTCTGGAATTGATACCCAAACTGGGGGTAAAGTCGCTCTCCAAAGATTTAGCTCACGGACTTCATTAACATCAATTCCTTCACCCTTGACGTATTTGTCCCATTGTTGCTCATTCTTACGCTGGCCGGCATCACGAATTTGTACTGGGAACAAACGAAAATCCAGCACCTCAGGCTTCATTCGATGTACAAAAGCAGGATATTCTTCAGTAAGTGATACCTTCATACTATTAACATCAGTATATACTTCATTTATACCCAGTCCATAGACATCCATATCTTCATCGAACGTAATGAAGCCAAGGTACATATGTTCGTGTCCTCTTGATTTTGATAAATCCCCAGTGAGCAAAATTGGCTCAGGATCTACAGTTTGGTTTTGCCACTTCGATAATGCTGACTCGATATGCCGCTCTTCATCAACAAAATCCTTCGTCTTTGCTTTTTCCTTCAAATGCTTAAGCTCTTCAATAACAGGATCGCGATTGCAACCTGGGATCACTAAAACTATGATAAAAACTACAAACAGCGTTTGTACAAGTTTCCATATATTCATTATTTTTGCTCCATTATCCACGTTTTTGAAAATAGGAACAACCTTTCAAATCCACATAACATCGGCTTATAAAAAAATTGTCCGTAAAGTCCTTCTTTCCACCAAACAATCATTCGAAAAGCGAAATATTACCTTATCAAGAGCACAAAGAAAGTATGAGTTCATTTATCTCACAGCTCTAACCTCTGCAATATGTTCTGGTCGCTCATGCTCAGGAAGCAGTGGGAACGTGTCCACATATCGTTGCGCCAGGTCGGGTGTGTCGAATAAGCCCCACTTATTCAAACGTGAATAGTAGTTCTTAGCCCGTGTTCCGTCGGGATCGTCTAATATAGAAACAGAAATCCTACCATAACGGAAGAACAATACATCAGCTATAAGTGATATAAAATCTCCATCGAAATCAATAGGTTCATAACCCAGGATTTCCGTTTCAGGTGGTGGCAGATCGTTTTTATCTATGTTCTTGGCCCAGATGATTTCCCGTTCTATAGGTGGCCGAATCATTTTAAACAGTTTTTTGGCATCATCTAATTCGAAAATGTACCAGCCGTCTGCCTTTCCAGCATCGTCAAGTTCCTTAATGAATAAACTTGCTTCAAGCTCCTGTTCTGTAGGTTCCTCAAACTTTCCGAAACTACGAAACTCTTCGACCCAGATCTCAATGGGTTTTCTGGCGATACCACGATATTTCCCCGGCATTTGTTCTAAAGGTATAGGATCGCGAGTTAATTCGGGTTTCATTTTCTTGCGTTTCTCAAACCTTATTAAGTATTCGCGGTACATTCGTTCGAATGTCTTTACTACTAAGAAACCAGATGTAACTTCCATAATTCACTCCATCTTCGCCAATAGACGCTACAATTCAAAAATAAAGACAACCACCTATCAAATCCGCATTACACTGGATTATCAAAAAATAGCCTGCAAAAGCCTTCTTTACACCAAATAATCAACTAAAAAACTCGCTCGTCAAATCTACTACAAAATTAACCTATCGATGTAAATTTATCAAGAACAACATTTCACTCTTTTGCAATATTCCTTTGCTTTTTCGTCGAAAATATGTTATAATGCATGAACATTAGCCAGCAGGCTAAAATAAATCGTCGATAAACGACGAAAAATAGATATTTTCAGTTTGCCTTTTTTACAAACTGCTTAAGCACCCCGGCCAGAAGGCCAAGACCACAGGGTCAGCAGACCCAAGTCAAATTAGTCCCGGATTGTCTACATCAGGATCCCGGTAAGGAAATCTTATGACTATATACCAAATACTAATAACTAAATACCAGCGACCACTCACTAACGACTATCAAATCTCTACGAATTCATACGTACGAATTTATAAGCTTTTTATGCAAAACAAAGCCAATTTCCACAAAGCTGTTATTAACATAAGCTCTTTCATTACAATTATATATGCAAAATTGAACACTTTAGCGGGCGAAAAAACAAACCCAATACAAACCCAATTAAAGCCAAAACAAACCCAATTTAACCCAATTCAAACCCAAAACAAAGCCAATCAAACCCAATTCCACCGATTTGAACATTCTTCATTTGTTGCTAAAATGGGTAAACCTTTGTATCATTGTAAAAACTATAATAAGAATATTCCAAAGGAGGTACAAATGCCAATATATAATATTATGAAGCACTTTGTAGTATGGACCATCTGCCTTATTAATGTGACTTTTATCTCTCAGGCACAAGCGGCCCCCCCATCGATTCTTTCAATCCGGCCAAACTCAAGGACAATTGGCCTTTACGAAAAATTCGAACTTCGTATTGACCTCAAGGCAACTTACACCAATCCCTTTAATTCCGATGAAATTGACCTCACAGCAGAATTCACCTCCCCATCCGGCCAAAAACAGCAAATCTGGGGATTCTACAATCCATCTAATTGGACCAGCCTCTGGATGGTACGATTTTCCCCAACAGAAAAAGGCTCCTGGCGATATGTAGTATCTGTCAAAGATTCCGAAGGCTCAGCAAAAAGTCGCACAGGTTCTTTCACCGCCGTAGATTCGCCGCATCATGGATTTGTCAAAATCGCACCAAACCAGCGATACCTGAAGTATGAAGATGGCTCATCTTTCTATGGTGTAGGCCTGTGGTATAACGACAGCTACGAACAGTTTAATCAAGGCAGAATTACCGAAGAGGGCCTCGACAATCTTCAAAAGCGTGGCGTGAACTTTATAAGCTTTTTCCCAACCCCTCTTGAAACAATGGGTACAGGCTTAGGTCGATATGATCAAAACCGCTGCGGCCGCATGGACCAACTTTTCGAATGGTGCGAGGAGCGGGATATACAGATAAGCTGGAACATCTGGTTCCATTCATATATTTCCATGGCGGTTTGGGGCGGCGGAAACGCTAGATATAGAAATAATCCATACAGTCTTATCAGCAGCGCTACTGATTTCTTTGGCAGCGAAGAGGCCTGGAAATATCAGGAGCAGCTCTACCGCTATATGATCGCCAGATGGGGTTATAGCCGGGCGCTGTTCCTCTGGTTCATCGTCGATGAAATTAACGGCACCGAAGGCTGGACTAAAGGCGACAAATCTGTAGCAGAAGAGTGGTCCCGAAAAATGGACAATTATTTCAATAAATACGACCCATATAATCGCCCTACCACAGGCACTCAAAGCGGTGGAATAGGACAATGGTGGCCCGAAGGTTACAAAATATTCGACATAGCCGGCCGGGAAATATACGAAGCACAGGGACATCCAATGCCAAAAAGCGGCAAGCTCGGTCCTGATGATGAAAGCCCAATCCGAACCAGCTACAATAATTATGCGATCCAGACACAAAACCTTTGGAACGGCTTTAATAAACCGGCTCTAATCGGTGAGTGTGGTTATGACCATACATATTATGAACCAGGCATGCCCGGATACCTCGCTATGTATCATAATGCCTTGTGGGTAAGCCTCACAAATGGATCATGTACAACACCGTTCTGGTGGGCATACTCTGACTTCCTAAATGACAGTGTCGTCACCAATCAAATGCTTAGTTTTTCAAGGTTCGTTTCGAATATTGATTTCGCAAATCTTGATCTCAAGCCCGCTAAGATTTCTGCAGGTAATTGTGATGCATGGGCTATGAAAAACGATAAGATTATCTTCGGCTGGGTCGTCAATCCGCGTACCAGTGTAGCCAACGAGAAATTCACAATCTCAGGTTTACTTCAAGGCAGTTATGAAATTAGACTATACCGGACATGGCGAGGCAGATTCATGGACAGTAAAACGATCAAATCCCAAAACGGCACACTCACCTATACGATACCGGAATTAAAAACTACTGGAGGCCATGCACTGCACATCGGAAATGACATTGCTTTCAAAATAGTGCCAAAATAATCGCCTTTCAGATTCGGGCGTTCTTTTTACGACCTAAAAAGGATTGACAGCACATCTAACTGGTTGCTATATTCCAACAGGTCAAATATTGAAGCGCCCGTAGCTCAGTAGGATAGAGCATCGGTTTCCTAAACCGAAGGTCACAGGTTCGAATCCTGTCGGGCGTAGTCAAAAACGCGGTTTTTCACCACAAGGTAACACAAAGCTTGCGTCCAGCATGTTTTAAATTCGGAAATTGATCCTAATTTGAAGTTGATTATAGAACTCTGGCCGGATCTTTCTGATCAAACATAGGATATTATCATGAAGATAATAAGTTAATTTATTGTACATATTAATACATAAATATATACGATATTCTTCGTTTTGAATGACATTCAAAGAAACCACCTGCGTTTTTAACTCAAGAATGGTGGTGATCATAAGCAGGCCTAATAGTAAGTAACACGTCATCCATTTCTTCACTATTTTTCATAGAGTCCATTCAATCTGTTTTGCATTTCCCTTTTCGTCATTGGCCATTGTGCGAAAGAATATCTCGAGGTCTATAAACTCTGATTGTGGTATATTGTTTACTATACTATTAGAAAATGGTACTTAAGTTGGGGGATTAGTGAAATTTCGGGATTCTACTGATTAGGGCAAACCTTCAACTAAGATATCATCGAAGTAACTGCCCGTATTGCCCCAGCTATATAACGCTATAGTACCGGATGAAAAGGTGCTGTCAGTTGCTGAGAGCACCGGGCTGCCATCTATGGAGACCTGTAATGTGCTGCCCTGGGCGGAAATCTTAACCTGATAACTCTGGCCTGTAACGTATGGAACGGAATCTTGCGCCAAGATGGTAAACTGGCCGCTTTCGCATTTAACCAGGTTGCGAGTGCCCCGCTCTTGGTCCCATGTAAACCTGTAGTAGTTATTCTCATCCTGATAGCGGAACATTATACCTATAATGTCATTGTCATTGGACTTCATCGTAACCGACGCTGTATAGTCCGTCCAAGCGAAGCCGGCCTGCCAATATGCATAAGTACCTAATCGAGCCACCCCATCAAAAGTTGGCGTGTGGACATTTGAGCTTTGGACCATAACACCGCTTGCAGCCGACCAGGCCATGGGACCGCCTTTAGTACCCTGATCTACAAGGGACCAGCCATCATAATTGCCATCGGTAAAGTCTTCTGACAGAAGTATCTGGGGGGTAGATGCGTCGGTTACCGTAATATCAACTGTCTGTGTGGTTATGTCCGCGCCGTCTGAGACCTTGACAGTCAGTGTAAAGGTCTGCGTGGCACTCACGTCCGGCGGGGTGTATGTCGGATTGGCTATATTTAAGTCGTCCAGGCTGCCCTGGCCGGATAGTACGGTCCAGCTATAAGTCAAAGCATTCGGACCATTGTCCGGGTCGTACGCATTTACCTGTAATTGAGAAGTGGAAGTGACTGCATCTGAGATAGTAGGTGGTGTGGCTGTAACAGATGAAATAACTGGCGCCTGATTAACGCCGCCGGACGAGCCATCAACTAAAATATCATCGAAGTAACTGCCAGTATTACCCCAGCTGTACAACGCTATTGTCCCCGATGAAAAGGTGTTATCATTGACTGAGAACACCGGGCTGCCGTCTATAGAGACCTGCAATGAGCTGCCCTCGGCCGATATCTTAACCTGATAACTCTGGCCTGTAACGTATGGAACGGAATCTTGAGCCAGGATGGTAAACTGGCCGTTCTCGCATTTAACCAGGTTACGAGTACTCCGCTCTTTGTCCCATGTAAACCTGTAGTAGTTGTTCTCATCCTGATAGCGGAACATTATACCTATAATGTCATTGTCATTGGATTTAATCGTAACCGACGCGGTATAATCTGTCCAGCCGGTGCCAGCCTGCCAGTATGCATAAGTTCCTAATCGAGCCACCCCATCAAAAGTTGGCGTGTGGACATTTGAGCTTTGAACCATAACACCGCTTGCTGCCGACCAGGCCATGGGGCCGCCTTTAGTACCCTGATCTACAAGGGACCAGCCATCATAATTGCCATCGGTAAAGTCATCTGATAAAAGTATCTGGGGACTCGGAGCAAGCAATCTGAGGTTCTCGTACCATGCGATCTTGTCGTCATCGACAGAGGCCGAAAGCACATCGTTGTCGCCATCACCATCCAGATCGCTGGCATAGACTAAAAATGCCCCGTCAGCCTGGGTACTTATCACCTGCTGGCTGCCAAAAACACCGCCTCCAAGGTTCTCGTACCAGGCGATTTTGTCGTCAAAATAAGATGCCGAAAGCACATCGTTGTCACCGTCACCATCCAGATCGCTGGCATAGACTGAGTATGTTCCATCCGCCTGTGTACTTATCACCTGCTGGCTGCCAAAAGTACCGCTTCCAAGGTTCTCATACCAGGCGATTTTATCGTCTTCTTGTGAAGCCGAAAGCACATCGTTGTCTCCATCTCCGTCCAGGTCGCTGGCATAGACCGACATCGCCCCATCCGCCTGCGTGCTTATCGCCTGCCGGCTGCCAAAAACACCGCCGCCAAGGTTCTCAAACCAGAAAACACTGTCATCTTGTCTGGCTGTGGCAAGTACGTCGTTGTCACCGTCACCATCCAGGTCGCTGGCATAAACTGAGCTTGCGTAATCCACCTGCGTACTTAGGACATGCTGGGTACTAAATGCACCACCGCCAAGGTTCTCATACCAGGCAATCTTGTCGTCATAGACTGAGGCTGAAAGGACGTCATTATCACCATCGCCGTCCAGGTCGCTGGCATAAACTGAAGCTGCCCCATCCGCCTGTGTACTTATGACCTGCTGGCTGCTAAAAGCTCCGCCGCCAAGGTTCTCAAACCAGGCGATTTTATCATCCAGGACATAAGCTGCAAGGACGTCGTTATCACCATCTCCATCCAGGTCGCTGGCATAAACTGACCGTGCCCCATCTCCCTGTGTACTTATGACCTGCTGGCTGCCAAAAACACCGCCGCCAAGGTTCTCATACCAGGCGATTTTGTCGTCGTAGGCTGAGGCTGAAAGGATATCGTTATCACCGTCACCATCCAGATCGCTGGCATAAACTGCGTACGCCGCGTCCGCTTGCGTGCTTATGACCTGCTGGCTGCCAAAGAGTACACCTGTTCCCTGGATAACAAAATCATACGGATTTTCATTGTTATCGTTACTGGCAATACTGACTGTAGCAGTCTTCGTACCATAACTACTCGGATCAAATGTAACTTCGAAAGTGGTCGTACCACCCGAAGCTACAGAGGAGGCAGGCTGCTGGGTCACCGTAAATTCGGTACTGCCCGTGATGATTACCCTGCTTGGACTGCCTGTCAGATTAAGATATTCTGAACCAACATTCTCGATAGTAAAGGTCCGCGTCATCGAGCCGTTAGTTACGTTGACACTGCCGAAATCTGTCCAATCGGCTATGCTCGGGGTGGTGTCCCCATCCACGATCGAGAGCCCATTACCTATAACTGCAATCTCCGGCCCCTCAAGTATGACTTGCCCGGTGATTAGGAAGTTGAAAGGATTTTCATCCGGGTCATTTGTGGAAAAGGAAATATCCCCGGTCTTGGTCCCTTCTGTCTCCGTATCCAGTCGGACTGTAAAGGTATCCGAGTCCCCCGGCGCCAGGCTGGCGGACAGGCCCTCCGTTACTGTATAGCCGGCCGGAACTGTTACCGCTCCCAGCGTCAGTGTCGAGCCACCATTGTTACGAACCTCAAACGGTCGCTCTCTTCCGGAGCCACCTTGAGTCACTATGCCAAAGTCCGTTCCTACCACCGAGTTCAGCGTCGTATCGCCATCGACAATGGTCAAGCCGTTGCCGCGTACGGTAATGTCCGGCGGGATCATAACCGTTCCGGTGATCGCGAAATTGAACGGATTCTCATCCCAGTCGCCGGTTGAGAATAAGATAGCCCCACTTTTGGTCCCTGGATTTCTCGTATTCAGTTCGACGGTGAACGTATCCGACATCCCAGGAGGCAGACTGGCCAAAAGTCCATCGGTCAGCGAATATCCCGACGGGACTGTCACATCTCCGAGTGTCAGCGGTGAGCCACCCTCGTTACGAACCGTGAACACCCGAACAACTGCCGGCGCGTCCTCAACCACAGAGCCGAAGTCCGTCCCATCGGTCGTGCTGGGAGTCGTATCCCCATCGGCAATCAAGAATCCGTCCCACGAGACCGTGATTTCCGGGGGACCAATCACCGTTGCATCGACCAAGAAGTCGTAAGGATTCCTGTCCGGGTCGTTGGTGGTGAAGGAGACAGTGCCAATCTTGGTCCCTCCCGTGGTCGTGTCCACTTGAATCGTGAAAGTGTCCGACGCCCCCAGAGCTATGCTACTCGCGAGTGCCTCTGTCAAGAAATAGCCTGTGGGAACCGTTACGGCTCCCGGTGTCAGCGTCGCGTTGCCGTCATTGCGAACTGTGAAAGTGTGGGTCGCGACAGCCCCCAGAGCGACATGACCAAAGCTCGTCCCGTCATCCGTGTCCGGGGTAATATCTCCATCCTGAATGTAGCGGCCATTATATATCAAAATCGTCTCCGGTGCTGCAATTACGGTTCCGGTAATCCGGAAATTGAAGGGGTTTTCATCTGTGTCGTTCGTCGAGAACGAGATATCGCCACTCTTAACCCCCGGCACGCTGGCGTCAAGGCGGACCGTAAAAGTGGTGCGCCCCCCATAGGGACCCAGACTTGTCCGGGGACTGTCGGTCAAAGTAAAGCCCGTGGGCACTGTCACCGTCCCCAGCGTCAAGGTGTCCGTGCCGTCATTGCGCACCAAGAATGTGTGACTGACCGGCGATCCTGGCCCTACCGCTGTGCCGAAATCCGTGAGGTTGTCGGTGCTGGGGGTGGTATCACCGTCCACAATCGTCATCCCACCGCCCTGCACAGTGATTTCTGGTCTCGTTATGAAAAAGTCCGTCTCGACGAAGCCGCTTGGAAGCCCCAGGCCGTTGGACAGCCCTACAATCCCGTCCTGCGACGCCACGCCCAGCCACGCAAGCTGAATCCGCCCGTCGAAGTACATCTCCACCTGTATCGTGTTCGGACTGCCCGTCCCAATTTCCGCCACGGCTTCCCACGTCACCACCGCGCGATCCGACAGTTGCAGCCAACTGACCTGCCCGCTGACCGAGGGATTCAGATCGTCAAACAACACCGAAATCCTCGCCGTGTCGAAATGATCCGCCAAGGTCTCGGAATAGTCCGTATCTGACTGTGTGAAGGTGATATAGCCATTACTACCCACATAGAAGTTGCCGTAGCTCTGCCCATACAGGCGCGCGGTCTTTCCGTCCACCAGAGAGACAGCCGCGGCATCATCATCGTCCAACATCAGGGTCGTTCCCCCGGCCGGATCCGTCGGTAAAGCACCGATCCATCGCGCCGCTATGGTATAGCCCGCCGCATCCGGCGTGAACATGATCGCCTTAGAGTCCAGATCAAAACTGTCCGATCCGCCCGTAAACTGCTCCGCCGGAGCGGGTATCACGGCTTCTACAACCTCCCCCGTAATCCAAAAGTTGAAGGGGTTCTCATCGGTATCCCCATTCGCGAAAGAAATCTCTCCACTCTTGATTCCTGGTACGTCGGTTCGCAGTTTCACGGAGAAGGTTTTGGATTCTCCTGGCGCTATGCTCCCGCGCAACATCCCACTTACCGTCTGGAAGCCGCTCGGTATATAGACCGTATCCGTCCACAGATCGACCCCACCATCGTTACGCACTACGAAGGTCCGGACGACCGGCAAGGCACCAGTATCGACGCTGCCAAAGTCAGTGCCGTCAAGCGTGCTGGGCACCGTATCGCCATCCGTAATCACGACTCCCTCGCACAGCACTGTGATCTCTGGGGGAAGGAGGACCGTTCCTGTGACCCGGAATTCGAACGGATCCTCATCGCTATCGTTATTCGCGATTGAAATATCGCCAATCTTGACGCCCAAAGTCGCCGTATCAAGCCCGATGCTGAACGTATCCGATTCACCCGGCTCCAGGCTGGAAGACAAGCCTTCTACCAATACAAATCCGCTTGGAATAGTGATTGGGCCCAGCGTCAGGGTGGAAGTACCGTCGTTGCGAACGGTGAACGCATTGCTGCCTGACGACCCCCCCAGAATCCTACCGCCCATCCTCGTACCGTCAGCATAGTCTGGGGTTGCATCTCCATCGCGGATGGAAACGCCGTGGCGGAGAACGGTAATCTCCGGTCCCCAGTCCGGGATTACGACTCCCGTGATCCGGAGATTGAATGGATTATCATCACTATCGTTGTTCGTGATGGAAACATAGCCGGATTTCGTCCCCAGTGTTACTGTGTCGAGCTGGACTGTAAAGGTATCAGACGCCCCTGGCGCCAGACTGGCGGATGGACTCTCCATCAGCGTGAAGCCTGTCGGAACAGTGATAGGTCCCAATGTCAGGGTGGCGGTCCCGTCGTTGCGGACCGTCCAGGTGTGGGTGACGGGGGACTTGCCCTGAACAGCATCGCCAAAGACTGTACCATAACCACTGCTTGGTGGGTATGTATTGGGCATCGAATATCCATTCCACAGTACCTCAATCGCAGGCGTTGGAATTTGCACAGCCCCAAATATCCGGAAATTGAACGGGTTCTCATCCGAATCGTTGTTCGTGAACGACACATATCCGCTCTTGTCGCCCGCTTCCGCAGTATCCAGCCGGACCGTGAACGCATCCGATGCTCCTGCGGCCAAGCTGGCGGGCAGACCGTCCGTTACCGTAAAGCCCGTCGGGACTGCCACCATCCCCAAGGTCAGGATTGTGTCGCCATCGTTGCGCACGGTGAACGTGCGACTGCTCGGCGAGCCGCCCTGAACGACGGCGTCAAAGATCGTGCCACGGATCAAACTGGGGGGGCTATCTCCGTCCGAGATCGGTTCGCCGTTGCCCGAGACGGTGATCTCGGGTAATGCGACCTCGGACAGAACCAGGGATTGGACCGTCAAGTTCGGCAGTGAGCTGTGTGCATATCCGAGCAGATGTCCTGTCTCGTGAGCTATTATATTTGCAATATTGTCGGCAAAAACCTGAAGATTGTCGTTGGATCCATTGAGATTATCGCTAAAAACAAAAGCTTCATCGCTAAGATCCTGGTTGCCTACGTCGATTTGCTCGGCAAGACCCAGGAATGACCCATATGCGGTAAATGCGGAATCATCCCCCCCAATATAGATGGTTGAATAAGACATGCCCATTTCGGGCTTTTCGGTAGTGAAAATAACACCGGAACCCGCAAAATGATGCTCCAGGCTTTCCAGAACCTTAGTTATAATAGCATGCTCCTGACCGGCCAAACCGCCGGGAGCCGCAAATATCGGGACATAAACGCCTTCAACGGTTACAGGCCCATCGTATGTAACGTTATCCTCCCCATCAAGGTCAAGATAGACAATCTGCCCGTTAATATTTTCAACGGCTGGTTCAACAAGGTGCATCACGGAAAGAGTGATAGTTTCATTTGTCGGAGGCCCTCTTATCTCGATGGATGTGGCATATTCTATACTTAAATCTACATCATTTATATAAGTTGGCATACTGCCATCTTCAGATGTGTTAATTTTGTTTTCTATAACTCCGTCTGAATCATCCAAGAGCAAAACGACATCATTGTTGACTTGAGCTGGCCCGATATTATCAACATTCAAATCCGTATCGGCTGACCCGTCATTTGCATTATCATCATCTACGAATAAAGTAAGAATCGGTTGGTAAGTATCTGTATGGGGGGTATCGTATGAGACGAGTTCCAGGCTAATCTGCTCCTCAACCTGTTCATTTGTATCCAGCAACTCCGCTTCCTGAACAACTTTTGAGGGATTGTCGAGAACTGTATCTTGATATAGATTAGGGGTAATATTAAGCAGACCATCACCCGAAAGCAAGATTCGTGGCTCAAGTTGCTCAAGGTGTATCAAAGGCTTAACATTTCGTGAGATCGGAAGAG
>VRUK01000033.1 GCA_019456195.1 Planctomycetota bacterium
ATATACAAAGTCAGGCCAACGCCCTGGAGCAAATTACCCACGCCCGTGCAGATCAGCTTTTTGCAGAAGCCCATGCGGTTACTAACAGCGGCGTAAATGATATTAAGGAATTAAAAGTTAAGCTTTGGGCGGCTCGGCAACGCGGCGACGCTCAGTATTCGAAACTCGTAACCGAATCGAAAAGTATTTCTAATTCGCAGGAAGCTCTTGCAATACAGATTGATGCACAGGTGGATTCGGCTAATCGATATCTTCAGGCTCAACTGGCAAAAATTGATAATTCTATCCAGTCAGGGCAAAGAATCGCACAAGCCGATTATCAGCAGGCAATGACGCAGGTAAATGTTATGGCGCAAAATATAGAAGCGCAAATCAGCCGCATTAACGCACAATATACCATGGAACATGCGATATTGGGGGCACAGATAGAACGTGATAAAGAGCTGGCATTAAGCCAGAGTCTCCGCGGCGAAGCTGTCTGTGACCGTGTGGTAGCGAATGTTAATACATCCAAAATATGTAAATATGCCGACATTGACGCCAAACATGCCACCGCGCAAGCTGATATGAATATTATTCTGTCTGCCAACTCTGCAAAGCGTAATACTGCACAGGTCTATCTTGATGCGGTAAAGGCAAGGTTCAACGCGAGAATACAGCAGGTTAAGTCCGAACGTATAGTTGAAAGGGCCGGCGAGCATAATGCTATGGCCTTAAAGCGAACCGATTTAACGACCGCAATGGCAAATGCAATGGCCGCTCGCGAAGAATCCAAACGTAAGTTTACGAATCTGCGGAAAAGACAGGCAGAGCTTCAGACTGCTTCTATGGTAAACTGGTCGAGCAAACTTGCATTGATTAGATCCAGATAGCTCTTTGAAATGTCTGTCCCTGAAACGCCCCCTGTAACCCGTAAAGTAACATGGGTTCTTGACGAGGCTGAATAACTTCAGGATAGATAATAAAATCTATGCAGGGCGGTTGAACATGAACCGTCCTGCTTTTTTATATATCCTTCCGATGATGATTAAATCGCTTCAGGAGTGGTACCTGGTTACTAAGCAGCTTCTTAATTCAGTTCAGTCAGATAGATATTGCGAAACCGGTATTGTCCGCCCCCGGGTACCTCGGCCTGAAGAGCGATAAATCCCTTTGCGGGTTCACCGAGACCATCCGCTTTCCAGGCGGGACTGCCGTTTATCTCCAGCGAGACTTTCGTATCCTGCACTGTGAGCTTGAATTGATTCCATTGCCCTATCTTTATTAATCCCTCGCTTCGAGCTTCCTCCAGGGCGCCTACATTGCCCTCCATACCTTGTCGCAGGTTGACCTGGTAGCGATCTGGCCATGGCCGGTTTTCCGGTACGACATTGTAGCGGAAATAGACTCCGCTATCCCACTTGTCGTCCCGAAGAGCCTTACATTCGAACTCTAAAATGAAATTGCCGTATTGCTGCTGGGTTTGTACCAATCCATTGCCTCCCTTAAGCAGAATATCTCCGTTATCGACGATCGCTTCGCAATTAATGACGGTCCAGCCGTCCAGGGTTTTTCCGTCAAATAATGCCACGCGTTTACCTTCGGCTGATTCAGAGGCTTGCTCGTCCTTGAAATCTGAGCATGATGTTAAGACCGCTGCCGCAACGAAAAGCAATATAATGTAAAATGTGTTTGATTTCCTCATAAGTTCTCCCATAGCGTGACCTTGTTCATATTTGCAGTTGATATGCTCTATATTTTGCCGACAACCAGGCAGGAATTGTGGCCGCCAAAGCCGAATGAGTTGCTCATCGCAATATTGACATTTGTTTCACGAGCTTCCAGAGGTACATAGTCCATTTTGGCACCACATCGCTCATCTATATTTTGCAAATTAATAGTGGGGGGGATAGTTGATTCTTTAATAGCTTTTACACATATAATCAACTCAACGGCTCCGCTGGCACCGAGTAAATGCCCGAGGCAGCTCTTGGTCGAGCTGACAGGGATTTTATATGCCTGCTCACCGAAAACAAATCTGATAGCCGAACTTTCGGCGATGTCATTCAGCGCGGTTGATGTCCCGTGTGCGTTGATATAACTTATTTCGTCTTTTTCGACACTTGCGTCATTTAATGCTAACTCCATTGCCGCTGCTGCGCCTTCCCCGTCAGGTCTCGGGGCGGTAATATGATAACCGTCATCGTTGGCACTATAGCCGAGAAGCTCAGCATATATATTAGCGCCTCGCTTTTTGGCGCGGCTTTCTTCTTCCAGAACCAAAACTCCGGCCCCCTCGGAAAGAACAAAACCGTCTCTGTCCCTGTCGAACGGTTTTGATGCGCCCTGTGGGTCATCATTTCGTAAGCTCAGCGAACGGGCGGCACAAAACGAAGCCAATCCTATCGGTGTAAGAGCCGCCTCTGCGCCGCCAGTTATTATAATATCGCTTCGTCCGGCAACGATGTTGTTAAACGCTTCTCCGATGGCGTTATTACCCGATGCACAGGCGCTTGATACACAAAAATTAGGTCCGCGCAAGCCATAAGCGATGGCGATATTGCCACTGGCAGCATTAGCCATAAGCCGGGGAACACAGAAAGGAGAAACCTTCTTCGGACCTTTATTCAAAAGCCTTATGTGTTGATCTTCAATTTCTTTAAGACCGCCTATCCCGGTACCTACGATAACACCGGCACGAAAAACGTTTTCTTTGGAGAAATCAAGGCCGCTGTCTTCAACTGCCTGTTTCGCCGCAGCCATTGCAAACTGAGTAAAGCGGTCCATTCGCTTGCTCTCGCGCTGATGGATGTATTTCGTTACCTCGAAATTTCTTATTTCACCCCCGAACTTGACCGGATATGCACCGGTATCGAACGATTCGATGATAGAAATACCGCTTTGACCCTCGCACAACGCAGCGAAAAGCTCATTAGCGGACTCAGCTAAGGCGGTCACACAACCTAAGCCTGTGATAACAACACGCCGTTTACTCATGTTAAACTTGTTCGCTACTCTTGGCTTTTTGTTTGTTCAACATTAACGATATAGTCGATTGCAGCGCCGACCGTCTGGATTTTCTCAGCTTCCTCGTCTGGAATGCTCATGTCAAACTCGTCCTCAAATTCCATTACGAGCTCAACCGTATCCAATGAGTCGGCATTCAAGTCGTTAATAAACGAGGTCTCACGCACTATTTCCGCTTTGTCTGCGCCCATCTGCTCACTTATTATATCGACCACTTTATTTTCTATCGCCTTAACATCTACTTCATCAGAACTCACTTGTTTTCCTCCCTAATTAAATAGGAATTTATTCCATAAACTTCCAATTGTACTACATTAACAATAGCTGCAACCAACAGCCAATTGTATTTATTATATATTGGCGGGTATAGTACATATAAAAACACCCATCTACAAACCTTTTTTTATTTTTTTTTACATTGCCATACCGCCATCCACACAGAGTACTTGACCTGTGATATAGCCGGATTCGTCACTGGCAAGGAATGCGATCGCTTTTGCGACATCTTCGACCCGGCCGAATCGTCGCACGGGAATAATCTGTTTAGCGGCAGTTTTAACGGCATCCGGGAGAACTTCCGTCATTTCGGTCATAATAAATCCCGGAGCGATGCAATTTGCGGTAATATTCTTTTTGCCGACTTCCCGGGCAACCGATTTTGTCATTCCGATGAGGCCCGCTTTGCTCGCTGCATAATTGCTTGAGCCGGCCTGTCCCATTACAGCAGCTACTGAGCTTAAATTTATGATCCTACCGAATTTGTTTCGAACCATTGACCTGACTGCAAAGGTGGTTGCGATAAAAGCCGCACGCAGATTGACGTTAATGACCCTGTCAAAATCCTCTTCCTTCATTTGCATCATCAGCTTATCACGTGTTATGCCGGCATTGTTGACCAAAATCCCTATCCCGCCGTATTCGTTGGCAAGAGACTCAAGAACTTTGGTAAGTTCATCCGTTTTGGTTATATCCACGCATTTTGTAATGACTGTAAAACCAGCTTCTTTTACAACACCTTCAAGCTCGATTAGCTGCTCGTTATTTATATCCAGCCCGGCAACAATCCGGCCCTGCTTAAGCAATTCGAGAACAATCGCCCGGCCGATTCCTCTGGCGGCACCTGTTACAACAGCCAGTCTTTTTTCCGACATCCTTAAAATCTCCAAATTAAAATCATTCAAACTTTATTCCAGCGCCTCGTGCGATGGATTGTTATTACAATTTCTCTATTGCCTGCAAAGTGCTGATATTCACAACCTTTATTTTCCTGTTGATTCTTCTCATCAAGCCTGTCAGTACCCTGCCCGGCCCAATCTCATAAAACTTTTCGAGACCATCGTCTATAAGTCGTTCCATACATTTTTGCCAGAGAATAGGACAAGTCAACTGATTTATAAGGCCATCTGAGATTTTTTGTCTCGTCTGATAATACTCAGCGTTAATATTGGCAATAGTCTTGATTTCAGACGGTTCTGAAATCTCACAATTAGACAACGCTTCTCCAAGCCTTTGGGCAGCACTGGACATCATTTCTGTATGAAAAGCACCTGCGACATCTAAACGGACAGCTTTCATGGCGCCATACTTTTGGGCTAATTGTACGGCTCGCTCACAGGCTTTTGCGCTGCCGCTTACCACAATCTGTCCGGGACAGTTGAAATTAACGGGTACAATCAAATCGCCTTCAGCGGCCTCAGCACAAAGCTGACACACTTTTTCTTCATCAAGGCCGATTATCCCCACCATTGCTCCTTCTGTGGCGTCAGCGGCCGCCTGCATAGCCTGGCCACGCTTGTGAACAAGCACGAGTCCATCTTCAAAGCTTATCAAACCGGCTGCGTAAAGGGCCGTATATTCACCAAGACTTAGCCCTGCCGTAACATCCGGATTTATACTGCTTGTGGCGGAATTTGTCCTGAGAACTTTCAATATGGCCGCAGATGTTACAAAAATAGCCGGCTGTGAAATCGTTGTACTGTTCAACTGTTCGGGAGGACCTTCAAAGCAAAGCCCACTCAGGTCAAATCCTACGATGTCATTTGCCTTTTCGTAAATCTCCGCCGCCACAGGGAACGATCGTGCTATTTCGGCGCCCATCCCAACAACCTGTGCACCTTGCCCTGGAAATAAAAATGCTGTCTTCAATTGTCTCACGTGACAAAATCCCCACCTATATTATTCATTTCGAGTTCCACTTTTCCGGCCTTAAAGATTTACCTGACCGTTTATGTCGGCAATTAGGATTTTGTTGAACGCTGCATTGTTGCGGCCATATATTCTTCGACTAATATCTCAATAAGCTCTTGAACAGAAATGATTTTATCTACTCTATAGGCATTAGCCCCCGCGAAAGAAAATCCTTCTTCAAGGTTTCCTATTTTGGCGTTGGTTAATGCAAGAGCAATGCAATATGGCACATTCTTAAAATCACAACTTCTCAGGCACTTCCAGAGGCATTTGAATTTTTCTTTAGCGCCTGACGACACCCGATCAAGAAACTGATTCCGTATGGCGCGTCCGGGCAATCCAACGGGGCTGTCAATTATGACAATATCTTCTTTTTTGCAATTCAGGTACGTATCTTTGAATCCCATGGAAGCATCACACTCATGAGTTGCAACAAACCTGGTCCCCATCTGGACTCCCTGGGCTCCTAACTCCATGAATCTATCGATATCAGCACCTGTATATATACCGCCAGCGGCGATGACCGGAATGCTTTTGTTGAATTGCTTTTCATAAGACTTTACGACAGTGATCACTCCCGGCAGTATTTTTTCCAGCGCAAAGTCAGGATTATCTATCTGGTCTTTTCTGAAGCCGAGATGCCCCCCGGCTAATGGACCCTCTACAACCACGGCATCGGGCACAAAATTGTATCGTTTCTGCCAGGCTCTGAATACTATCTTAGCCGCTCTGCCGGAAGAAACTATAGGGGCAAACTTCGTAGCGAGTTCACCCAGCCTATCGAGCGGTAGTGTTTCAGGAAGCCCTAATGGAAGTCCTGCACCGAGAAAGAGAACATTCACTCCTTCATCCACACCACATTGCACAAGGTCATCAAAATTCGAAAGGGCCACCATTACATTTACGCCGATCATCCCGCCAGCCTTGGTCTTGGCCTTTGCCTTTCTTATTTCATTTCGCAAGGCCCTTTTGTTTGCTTCTCTGGGATTTGTGTGATAATCGGGTTCAAACTGACCGATTCCAGGTGTGGCAATAACTCCAATACCGCCAGCGTTTGCTACGGCTGAGGTTAAATTTGATAAGGAAATGCCGACGCCCATCCCTCCCTGAACAATCGGTATTTCAACTTCCATGTCACCCATACGCAGTGTTGGCATCTTGTTAGAATTCATATATTGTTAAGTTCCTTCATTCACTTATGTTATTATCTTAGCTTCCTGCGCCTTACAAAAAGCCGAAAAATTTGATTTGCGCACAGTATAAGACAAAATGTTCCATACGAGAAGCTTAAAACTTAATTATATTTGCTCCCCAAGTCAAACCTGCACCGAAAGCTACTAAAATGATAATATCACCTCGCTTGATTTTTCCTTTCCTTACACACTCATCAAAGGCAATTGGCACGGAGGCCGCTGAAGTATTGCCATAATCGCTGATATTCACAAAAACCTTTTCCCTGGGCATATTTAACCGTTTAGAGGCAGACTCGATAATCCTTGCATTCATCTGGTGAGATATCATCATCGTGATATCATCCATAGTCAAGTTACAGTGCTCCAGACAACTGGTAACAGTTTCAACAATTCGCCGAATGGCCTGCTGATAGACTTGCCTGCCGTTGATTTGCATATAGATTTTCTTCGGATCGTCTAATTCCTCGTTCGCCGGATACCGGGAACCGTACGCCTGGCAATTTAATGCGTCCCAGCACTCTCCATCCGAATGCTGGGTGCTGTATATTATACCTGATCCTTTGTTGTCCCCTCTCTCAAGCACCATTGCCCCGGCACCGTCACCAAAAAGAATACAGCTTTTCCGGTCGGTCCAGTCGGTAATTTTGCTCAAAGTCTCAGCACCAATTAAAAGGGCGTTCTTATGTCGGCCGTTTTCTATAAACTGCTGCACTACAGACAGGCCGTATATAAAGCCGCTGCACGCGGCTTCTAAATCGAATACCCATGCTTTCTTCGACCCCAAAGACCTCTGTACAAAGGAGGCCGTCGATGGAAAAACCATCTCATGGGTAATAGTAGCCACAATAATAAGTTCGACATCCGCCGCGTCAAGATTTGCCTGAGCTAAAGCAACTTTGGCTGCTTCTGTAGCTAAAAACGCAGTGCTTTCATCTTCGGCCGCAATATGACGAACTTTAATACCGGTACGAGTCGTAATCCATTCGTCCGAAGTATCTACCATCTTCGCAAGTTCTTCATTCGTCAGCGTTTTTTCCGGCGCAAAAGAACCGTAACCGGTGATAACTGCCCGGTAGGGAGGCTTCTCGCAAATAAGTTTACTCATCAGGGGTCCTTACGCAAGTTTCCGAAAGGCATTCAACTATCTTGTCGTTTATTTTTTCTGTGTATAATTTTTTGGAAGCTAAAATAGCATTTTTTATGGTTCTGCTTTTACTTGAGCCGTGGCAGATAAGCGCTGTGCCGTTAAGCCCCAACAATGGCGCTCCGCCATACGTGTTATAGTCATATTTCGTATAGATTCTTTTCATCACAGGCTTAAACTTCATAACAAGTCGAAGCTTCTCCTCCATAAGCTCTTGCTTTATGGCCTTAAACAGACCGTCAACAAGACCTTCTGTAAGTTTGAGAATCACATTCCCGACAAAACCTTCGCATATTACAACTTCACAGGTACCCTCAAAAATATCTCTTCCTTCGATATTACCGACGAAATTCATATTCGGATCGGCTTTAATCATCTCCCGGGCCTTTTTAACGATTTCGTTACCCTTTGCATCTTCCGAACCGATGCTCATAATCCCAATCCTTGGATTTTCAATCCCAAGCATACGTCTTGAATACACGATTGACATCAAGGCATATTGATAAAGATTAATCGGCTTGCAGGCAATATTGGCGCCAACATCACATATTACTACCGGTCCTTCCGGCGTGGGAAATACAACCGCTATCCCGGGCCGATTAACGCCCGGCAGATTCCTCATCCTCATTTGGAAGGCCGCGACGCAGGCCCCGGTATTACCGGCCGATATGACTGCATCAGTCTGCCCTCTTTTCGCCAATTTGGCAAGGACAGCAATTGAGCTTTTGGGTTTCTTTCGCAGAGTCTCTATCGGAACATCAGCCATACCGATAATGTCCGGAGCATGGACAATAGTAACCGCACCTTTAGGGCACTTACGCGACTTTAACTGCGATTCGATTAAGTCCTCAGGCCCGACAAGTATTAGCTCATCGTCTTTATCAAGCTGCTCAATTGACTCCAGAACACCGGCGATAATCTCATCCGGAGCGTTGTCGCCTCCAACTGCATCAATTGCTATCCGCATTCTTAACTTTCTTCTTTCCCAAGCTTCAAGGTTATTTTCGAATTAACGTAACCGCAATGCTCACACGCCGCATGAGGCAGCTTGGCTTGATCACATTTCTTGCAGACAGAATAGTTCACAGCCTTTAAACGATGATGGCTGCGACGAGTACGTGTTCTGCATTTACTGGTTTTCTTTGCTGGTAACATACTTAATTACTCCGAAAATCTACAAAAATTTAAACACAAACAATAAAGAAACAGCTTAAATAGTTAAACATCGCAGATTTGTCAAGTGAAAATTAACTATTGGTCAATATTTAGCCCTCGGATATTTCATGTTATTTATCGGCTTTTCACTTGAAAAAGGGTGATGATATGTTATATTGCAGTATTCGCATCTAATAAGCTTTCTTGGAGGAGAAAATCCAAATGGCGTTCAATCAGCGTATTTTTCGTAAAGACAAAGCTCAAGCGATAAATGAGCGTGCAGTTTTCTGTGAGAAAATACACACTTTTTAAAAGGGCAGTAAGATGAAAAAGACAATTTCACTCACATTGGTTTTGGTATTGGCCCTGGCTACGGAGGTTGCGAAAGCAGATTTTACCTTCGGTGAGCCTACGAATCTTGGGCCGAACGTTAACAGTAAATTCGAAGAAAATGGGCCAAGCATCTCGACTGATGGTCTTACTCTCTATTTCATTTCAGATCTACCCGGTGGAACTGGAGGGCTTGATATATGGATGACCACTCGCTCCAGTACAGATGCTGATTGGGAGCTTGCTGTCAATATTGGGCAGCCACCCAACTCACAATACTCTTATTGGGAACCGAGCATCTCTTCGGATGGCCTGACACTCTATTTCTCAGGCGCCCACCCGGGTACCTATGGCACTTCTCTACCCGGCGGCCTTGGTGGTCAAGGTGACATATGGATGATCACGCGGGAAACGGTTCATGATGATTGGAGCGAGCGAGTGAATATTGGGGCTACAGTCAACAGCCAGCATGCAATACATCCGAGCATTTCGTTCGATGGACTGTCACTATATTTTCAAACACACCGACCCGGTTCTATAGGAGCCCACTGTGATATTATGGTGGCCACACGAGAGACAACTTTCGAATCCTTTGGAGCACCCGTATTTGTGGAAAACGTCAATTCCAGCACCGGCGACTGGACACCAGATATATCAAATGATGGACGTATACTTTTTTTCTCCCGCATAGTAGTTGCTGGTAGTGTAACGGATATATGGGCCGCGACAAGGAAAACAAAAGGAGGCGACTTTGGTGAACTGACAAAACTTCCACCCCAGGTTAATGTTCCATCTCGTCTTAACTTTAGCCCTAACTCTTCGGCTGATGGTTCGACACTCTACTTTGTGTCTAATCGGCCCGGGGGGCTTGGTGGTAACGACTTATGGCAGGTGTCAATCGAGCCGGTTGTTGACCTCAACGGCGATGGAATTGTTGATGGAGCAGACTTGAGTATCATAGCCGACCACTGGGGAATGGATGATTCTTTATGTGACATTGGTCCGATGCCCTGGGGTGACGGCATTGTAGATGTCCATGATTTGAAAGTACTTGTCGACTATTTACTGTCAATTGAAACTGAAGAAATCAATGTAAATATAGAAGACGAAGGGGGTCAGGTTGAACTTGAGCAGGGCCAGATTCTTGTCGTTACACTGGAATCAAATCCCACTACCGGGTATAGTTGGGAACAGGCTGAGAACCAGGAGCCTATCTTAGAGCAAATGGGACAACCAGAATTCAAGCAATCTCTGACAGGTGGACGACCTGTTGCAGGCGGCAGCGGCTGGGAAATCTTCCGTTTCAAGGCAGTAAGTGCAGGGCAGATGACTCTTCAACTGGTCTATCACAGAGCCTGGGAAGAAGGTGTGGAGCCTGTTAATACTTTTTCCCTTAATGTGGTAATACACTAATCTTGAAGGGGAATAATTAAACAGTTGAACTCAATGATCGGAAACGGCATTAGGTTTGTATAACTCTACCGCAATTTTCTTTTGATGGCATTGATTTGGTCTTTGGAAACCTCCACCCCCAGCTCCTCGGCTATTTTAATATGTTTCCAGGCCAAATCGTACTTCTTCAAATTATAAAATCCGAAAGCCAGTCCGTAATGCGCATCACCGATCTCCGGATCAATCTCGACCGCTGTTAAATATGCAGCTACTCCCTGCTTATAATTTTCACTATTGGAATAAGCCGCACCGAGATTATAATGAATCATAGCCTCACCGGGCTGTATCAGGACTGCCTTTTTATACTGCTCGATAGCCATGATGTATTTCTTCTGTCCGAAATAAGCATTTCCAAGATTTACACGAGCAGCCAACATATCAGGCTGAACCGCCAGGGCCCTCTTGTATCCCCAGATTTCCTCATCAACAACATTCAGCTTGTTATAACAAACTCCCAGACCGTAATATGCCTCGGCCAGCTGTGAATTAATCTTTATGGCTTTGTTGTATTCGGATATCGCCTGATTATAATTGCCCATCTGCTGGAAAACATTTCCTAACTGGCTGTAACATTCAGCATTCTTCGGCTTCAAAGCCATCGCCTGTCTCAGTTGCATTATCGCCTGCTGAAATCTCTCCTGTTTGCAGTACACTATCGCAAGATTTTTATATGCATCTGTGAAATCTGGGTCCAGCCTGAGCGACTGGTGATACTCGTTAACCGCATAGTTCAGCCAGTCTTGTTGAACGTATGCATTTCCCATGTTATTGTGTGTCTTGGCATCGTTAGGATTGATTCTCAGTGCCTCCCGGTATTGGTTGATCGCATCAGTCATCTGCCCCTTCGCCAGATAGATATTACCTAAATTCGCTCGGGATTCTGACAACGTCGGATTTGTCTCGACCGCTCTTTCGAGCGCCAGCAGGGCCGAATCCAGATTGCCTACTGCGTTGTAGCTGTTCCCAAGATTATTAAAGAAACAACCCAACGTCTGAATCTTATTCAGATTTTTCATATAGATGATGTTGCTGCCTCGCGGCACTTTAAATTTATTTATATAATGTTCATCAGGTGCACTGCCGCCTTTGCTTGTCGTTTCAATATTAAATCGCATTTGATTGTCGTCGTACCTGACAAAAAAGTGCCCCGGCACAACCACCCCGTAAAGGGGAAGCCCAAGCCGCTCGCCTAATGATAAATAAAGAATGGACAAACTCAGGCAATACCCGGCTTTTTTATCCAAAACAGTATGTAAAAACAAATCGTGAGGGTCACTTGCCTCTGAAATCGATTTGAATCCCAGCTCGCTGAACAAATACTCGTTTATCACAGGAATTGCTCGATAGTCCGCCTTCAGCCTTCTGCGTCTGAGCCTATCGCGAATCTCCAGAGCCATATCATCGAGCGTTTCAAGGTATCTTCTGCCATATACCATATCGCTCCAGTGCTCAGAAACAATTAAAGCAGCGGTTGCTAAATCTACTTCGTCTTCCCTTAGTCGAAGGACTTGCTCAATCGACTTTGCGTATAGACCCGACTTTTTATCATTCGACAAAGGCTCGTGCCGGCGTGCAAACACCATCGGCGAAAAAATTAAAATACAAATTATTGCCGCGTAAATCTTCTTCATCTGTTGTTTCCCTGGCTGTAGCAATGTTTTATGTTGTGCAAACCCACCTTACTTCCAAACGTATCCCTAATGTTAAGTATTTACCTCAACACATCTTATCGTCATATAAAACCATGTTGTTTCATGTTTTCCGTAATTATTATACTGAAAAACTGGTTACTTTGTGCAAATATCTATTGTATAATCCGTTTTTTAAGTAATTTTACCCAACGCATTTTTCATAAAAGGAGAAATACTATGGATAACAAACATCCTATCATCAGCAATGACTTACTTCATCATACCTATGTTATAAGACCCATCTCACTGTCAAAACTGTTTTGTACTATACTTCTGCTTCTTGCCGTCACTTTGGGGGCATGTCGCCGCAAAACCACATCGACCCCAACCTCGCCCAACGAACCCAATGCCTCGGAAGGGATAATAAAAGCGGAAATGAGTCTTTTCGATGGAAAGTCACTCGGACAGTGGGCAATTACCGATTTCGGTGGCCAGGGCAAAGTTTATGTCAAAGACGGCGCAATTTATATGGAAATGGGCAACGATATGACTGGCATTAACTGGAAAGGCCCGTTGATTCGAATGAACTACGAAATTACCCTTGAAGCTATGCGCATCAGCGGAAGCGACTTTTTCTGTGGACTGACATTTCCCGTTGCCGAAAATCCGTGCTCATTAATTCTTGGCGGCTGGGGAGGCGGTCTCTGCGGCCTCTCTAATATCGATTACTATGACGCCGCCAACAACGAGACAACAACTTTTACTTCGTTTGAGGACAACAAATGGTATCGCGTCCGCTTGCGCGTCACCCCTGACAGGATTGAAGCCTGGCTCGATGATGAAGAGATTGTAAACATCGAAATAACCGGCCGAAAAATCGATATCCGGGCGGAAGTGGACCTCTCTCAACCACTCGGCATTGCAACCTGGCAAACAGGCGGAGCTGTCCGCAACATAAAAATCAAACCAATTCAAAATTGATTTAATAGATAACGTGAAACGATATACATCATGCTATTCAACTGCCGCTCCGTTTTGAATCGGCACGCTGGGGCCGCGGCGCTTGAATAAATCTATATTCATCCACTTTTTGCTCTTAAATCTCCAGCGGTTGGCTAATCCCACCGCAATAATGCTGACCGTAGCAGCCGACCACGGCCCCAAAGCGCCAAGCGATGGGAAAAACCTCGCTATGAGCCAGCCGCCAAGTCCTAATATTAATACCGCCCCGACCGCCGAAATTATTGCCAGCCAAACCGTATCACCCGCACCTCGCAGCGAGCCGCTGTAAATAGAACGTGCCGCATGAAAGGCCTGGTATATGGCGGCAAAAATAAGAATTCTAACACCCACATCAACCACTTTATCATCGGATGACCAAAAAGCCATCAGGGGATTCCTGAATACGAAAAAGCAAATTCCCACAAGCCCCATATAAATCATCGCAACCTTCAAACATACCCTGGTCTGCTTAATCGCTATGTCTTTTCTGCCCTGGCCTATCGTTTTACCAACCGCCGCCGTCAGTGCCGTACCCATCCCAACAACCGGCATAATCGAAAGAGAGGTATATGAAAGCACGGCGCTTGTCGCCGCCAGCGCTTCGGTACCGAATTTTCCGACCAGTCCGAACAATATAACGCCCCAGAATGCCACATTAACCATCAGGCCGAAGCCGGCCGGTAGTCCCACCTTCAGCAAATCATACATTTTACCAAAATCAATATTTAAAGTTCTTCTGGACTTATAGGTTGCGTTTATATTGCCGCCTAAAAACACGGAAATATTTATAACAGCCCCGATACCTATGCCTATAAATGTCCCCCAGCCCGCACCCGCAATACCCATCCTGGGAAAACCGAACTTACCGAAAATCAAAACGTAGTTGGCCGCCACATTGACCACCTGCCCGCATAACGATGCACACATCGTAATAATAGGCCGATGGATACCCATAAAGAACTGCCCGCTCGACCAGTTAATCACGGCCATGATCTGAGCATAAAGCATAATACGAAGATATGTCACTTCCATCCCGACCACAGCCGGAGGGTGTCCCATCGCTTTGAATATCCACGGCGCCGTCGGCCACATAATCGCCACAACAGCCGTAAAAAAAACAAGCCCCATATATACAGACTGCCAGAAATAATTCGAACAGTCCTTTTTGTCGCCTCTGCCGAGACTTTGGCTTACGAACGTATTAAGGCTTGTTATCGCGCCTATGGCAAAACCACCCGGAAGAAAGCTCACATATCCGGCCGGCAAAATCGCCGCCAGAGCATCTGTGCCGAGACGCGAAACCATAAACCTGTCAACGAACTGCATAACGGTAAACGATATGGTAGCTATCACCATCGGCGCAGATAGCTTCAGCATATATCTTAGTGTTGTCGGGTCTTCACTGTCACTGGGTGAAAGTAGAGTTGATTCGTCCGTCATTTCAAGGCTTTGCTTTAACAAAAGTCCTGTTTATTCAAACCTAATTTTTCCATCAGCGTATCGGCTGAAATGTCCAAAACCTGCACGTGTTTGACCGGGCTTGTTTGACCGGAGATTATACTAATCGCATTTCTTTTTACATCGAGTTGTTTGGCCAGAAACTTTAAAAGGCATTTATTGGCTTTTCCTTTTTCCGGCGCCGCGGAAACCTTGACCTTCACCATCCCGTCAAGCAGCCCGCAAAATCGCGTCGGCCCGCTGCTGCCGGGCACAATCTTGGCTGTAAAGACAACACCGCCATCAACTTCTTGAATCGCAGGATTAGCCATTTCAATAATCGGACAGATCTTCGCCTATAAAAAGCGAATGTATCCATTTTACACGGAGTTAATTTCCGAATCACTCAATGTTTTCCCGAAGGTTTGCGCCAATCGCCTGTTGCACATACTTTTCAACCTGCTCTGCAAGCTCATTCAGCGAGGCAAGTTGAAAATCTTCGTAATGGCCCCCGATAAGCTCGCCGTCCAGCGCCCTCTTGTAGATTCTGACACGTATAACAGGAGGGTCATCGCCTGATTTGCTGAAATCACTGTCTTTATGCTCGGTAAGCTCGACGCGCCAGTCCTCGCTTATGAAAACAAGACACTTGCCGGTAAAAACCGCCGTCGGAAAATAATCACACAATAGCTTAAGTGTTTCCATCTGTAATGTATTGATCTCTTCTAAAAAATATAATCCTGATTTATACGCACTTCTAATTAACGTATATTACCAAAGATAATGCCAAATGCACTATTTTATTTATTGAATTGGTAGATAATGAGCTGTCCGGACAGTTGTAGGCGTCAAATCATGGAAATGTGATCATTTAGAGGTGAACCGTTTGCGACTGCACCGGGCCTCATGAGCTATCCTACCACAACCATATAGAGAGGTTCGAGTTGATCCGGCAGTGATGGAACTTTGCTCGCCAAACTAAAAACTTTAGAGCTTTCAATATTCTCCAATATTAGCTATAGGAAATTCCCCCATACATACAAGTCCGGATTTTCCATATTAAGATGGCGCATTTGATATTGATTTGATAGTATAGAGCTTATCGAATGGATTTGATTAACTTTTGGCCATAATTAAAGGGAATACCCAACAGGTGGAGCGAGTACACCAGCGGAATTCACTGAAACAGATTATCCTTGATATGGACAGTTCTGTCAGCCCGGTCAAAGAAATGATGATCAGCTGCCAAATTCTTATTTTTGCGATTATTGTGGCTGAAATATCCTCGAAATGAAGTCGAAAATCTTGACTTTCCGAGATAGGTTTGATATTATATATGGAAGTTATGCTTAGCGGCGTAGCTATGCCTTTAATATGGGAAATGTCAGATTATTATCCGTAGAGTGTGCCTCTTCGAATTTCGGTTGTAAATAGAGTAAATAAATACGGGTTTACACCTGTAGCATTTTCCGGTACAGGCTACGCCTGTCCGACTTCGTCGGATACTTCCATCTACGGGTTAACACCCGTAGAATTACGAAGGTAGATTAAAGTTAGGAGAAGAGTTATGAAATTACGAACAGCATCGGTCATTTTAATTGTAAATCTTCTCAGCATTGTCATGGCTGGTACAGTCCAGGGCAGGCCGAGTTTTGCAACCACCCGTAACAACAATTGCTTTGAGTGCCACACGTCAATGGTCACAGGAAGAATGGAAGTAACAGCCGAGGATTCACTCACGAATCTGGGAACTCAGCTCGATGGCAACGTTCGCGGTCCCCTCAAAACTTTCAAGGTGGCCCCCGGCCAGGTCGTTACCCTTTCGGTCCGCGTGCTCGACGGCAACAACAGGTTTGCCGTCCAGATAAAGGACTTTGAAAAACCAGCTCAGCGAAACAACGCAAGTAACCTGCTCATCTGGAGCCCGGCCAACGACGCCGACAATATCTGGACTCGCCAGCAAGTGAGCAACCCGCCTTACTTTACAAAGAACCTCAGCCCCAATAACGGCATATCGGGTTCTCTCAGCCCAATCACTTATACTTTCGACCTTTTGATCGAATCCGGCACACCAGTCGATATTTACGAGCTCGTATTTGCCGTCCCGGGCATTAGAGGTGGAGCAAGGGTGTACCAGGAAGAACATTTCTACATCGAAGTCCTCAGCCCGTTTGATCTGAACCGCGATGGAATTGTCGATAGTGCGGACATAAGCTTGATGGTTGACCACTGGCACACGGACGAGCCGTTATATGATATTGCCCCGGAACCTTTTGGAGACGGTATAGTAGATGTCCAGGACCTGATTGTCCTTTCTGAGCACTTGTTTGAGGACTATCGCATGGTCGCACACTGGAAACTTGACGAGTCAGAAGGCGCCATCGCTCAGGACAGCGTCAGAGACAAAGACGGAACTCTCAATGGTGAGCCGATCTGGCAACCGGCCGACGATAAGATAGCTGGGGCATTGCAATTCGATGGTATCAATGACTATATCAGTACCGACTTTACATTGAATCCTGTGGATGGACCGTTTAGTGTATTTGCCTGGATCAAAGGAGGTGCGTCAGGGCAGGTGATTGTATCTCAAACGGATGTTACTGTTGGCCGCAGCACTATACTGGGAAGCACATGGCTTGGCACAGACCCATCAAACGGCAAACTCATCACCACGTTGATGGAGCTTCCGCACGGTCCACTGGAATCGGAATTCGTCGTCACTGATGGTCAGTGGCACCACGTTGGCCTTGTATACGATCTTGATGGGTTGCAGCGACACTTGTATGTTGATGGAGTTGAGGTTGCCGGGGATACCGACATGGTGGGCCCTGTAGCTTCAGATGGAGGTCTTTACTTTGGTGTCGGAAAGAATCTGGACGTGGGTAGTTTCTTCTCCGGCCTCATTGATGATATTCGCATTTACCCATTGGCATTGAACGCAGAGGAAATCCAGGCCCTGGTACGTTAGGAAATCTTATGAGACAAAATGTTCAAAATAATTAAAAGAGATGACAGCTTGAGACACTATCAGCTCTTTTTTATCTGTGGTACCAGGTACCGGTCATCGAATCTGTTTGTTTAATTTGAGCCATGCATCCATCGTACGCCTGAGATTATCATGGGCATCACCGCCAATACCGTAACCCTGAAATCCGATTGAGCCTGTGTAGCCGGCTCTCTTGAGCGTTCTCAGGAATCGACGAATGTTAAATGTGCCGCGGTCCAGCGTTTGAATCAGTTGTTTCCAGTCCTTTCCTCCGCTGTCGGCGCCATTGATGCTTACAACAAATAAATGCGGCATCGCTGAAGTTATCAGCGATCTCATATTCTTTTCATCTTCGGTCCTAAGCCAGTGACACAGGTTGAATGTTACTCCCACGTTCTTTCGGTCAACTTTCTTCGCCACCCGTACCGCATCCTCTACCTTCTCAACCCAAAAACCCGTATGTGGGTACAGTGCGACGCGCAATCCGGCCTCAGCCGCCATATCGGAAATCTCACGGATAACTTCCACAGCACGCGCATCACCCTCAACTGTGGATGGTTTGAGCTTTTTGCTTAGCACGAAAAGCCACAAAAGTGAGTTTCGCCCTTTTAGCAGTTCGATTGCCTCTTTCAATTCAGGGCCGTAACTCGGCTGGTCGGCGTCGATATTCGCACCGAGATAAACCGCAAACGTTCTCAGGTCGTTCTTATCAAGCTCTTCGACCATTTCAGACAATCCTTTTCCTGCCGTACATCCGATTCCGGCATAACCCAACTCTTTGACCATTCCCACCTGCTCTTTTGCGGTTTTGTGTTTATCGTCTTTTGTTGCGGTATCCATCGCGAAGAAGGGAATCGGCCCTGCAGGTTCTATCCGGATATTGCGATACGCCACAGGCCCATGGTCACCCTGCAGCATTAACGGTCCGGTCGATTTTTCGTCGTTATACGCGCTGGCACGAGTCGGTCCGCTTACCTCAACGTCCGCATGAACAACAGTACCGTTATGAACAACCTTCTCGAATCTGGCATTCGAAACCTTCTGTCCTCTACTGTTAAATCGCGGCGCGCGGAAAATAACATCGAACGTCTGCCATTGACCGGGCTTCCGAGATGCATTGACTCTCGGAGCATATCCTTCGTAGCCCTTAGTCTCTCTATTATCATCCCATCGCTGATAGATACCGCCGCAGTCGCCGTGCTTTAGCTTCTTCACACCCCAACTGTCCAAAACCTGAATCTCATAGCGCCCATTGAAATACACACCGGAGTTCGAACCTTTGGGAACCATAAACTCAATATGTGCTTTGACATCACCAAATTCCGCCTTACTGAAAAGATTTGACGTCCTGCCGGTTGGTCCGTTCACAATTACTCCCGTGCCCGCCTTAATGCCCAGAAGCCGGTTATTGTCAGGTTTCATAAACACATCGCCTGCAATTTGCCATTGCCCCGTACTATCACGCCATTGAGAAAAATCCCTGCCAGTTAGGACAACACTTTTACCGCTCTCTTTTGCTCCGACATCTATTACTGGTAATAAACACACAATCAATACGAGTAATAAAATTGACTTAATCTTTTTGTTTCGAATCTTCATAATTCCTCCTTATTCAATAATAAATCTCACAACCGCCATGGGCTTCGCATAAACCGCGACAACATCCGATTGGCCTGTTTATCGTTTATAAAGCGTTCCCTGTCAGGGTCCCATTTTAGTTTTCGCCCCAACAGCATTGAGATATTACCGATGTGTGCGATTGTAAAACACCGATGGCCTATCTCCGGCGGAAAATAACAGTCTTTACGCGATTTCACAGAATCGAGAAAATTCCGCTGCTCACCGGCTTTACATGTATAAAGATGTATCTCATTCGGTCCAATCACTGATTTCAGAATAGATTTAGGCTCGGCCTGTAGTTTCGCCCTCCAGCCGCGATTACCTATCCACCCATCCGACCCTTCGAACCGCAGGCTTGGAGTACCCGATGTCACTATCAGCCTGACGCCGCTGGCATATTTATATTCGATTCTAAAATCTTTCGCGCTGTTATAAAGTCCGTCCCGCCAGAATTCACCTTTTCCTTCGACCGACACCGGCCCGGTATGTTCGCTGTCGTTTCCCCACTGAGCACCGTCGAGAAGATGCGCTCCCCAGTCCGTTAACATCCCCCCCGAATAATCATGTATCCAACGAAAGTTCCAGTGAATGCGGTCTTTGGTATATGGTGCGTATGGCGCCGGGCCAAGCCACATATCGTAATCAAAGCCATCCGGCACTGGCATAGGTGTAGGGTCTCCGGGCGTATCCGGCCCGCTCGGCAGCTCTACCCGGACAGTGTGCACCTTACCGATTCTCCCGTTACGAACCAGCTCACACATACGGTGATAAACATCAACCGACCTGTCTTCCGTTGACCATTGAAAAACACGGTTATAACGCTTCATCGTCTCACAGAGTATCCTGCCTTCCTCAACGGTCAGCGTCGGTTTCTCGCACTCTACATCCTTGCCCGCCTTGGCCGCCATTATTGAAATTGGTACATGCCAGTGGTCTGGCGTCGATATCATTACAGCGTCGATATCATCCCGCTCGATAATTCTACGGAAATCCTTGTAAGTCGCACAATCCTTATTGCCGTATTTCTTGTTCACCATATCACGGGCTATATTCTTATGTTTGGTTTCAACATCGCAAACCGCAACAGCCTGGGCATCTGCGTTTCCCAGAAAGTTCGTCAGATTAACCGCTCTGCCGTGACCACCAACACCAATAAAGCCTATTGTAATCCGCTCACTGGCTGCAACTGCCCCCGCCTTGCCAAGGGCAGAAGACAGTACCAAATAAGGAAAACCAACCACTCCCGCAGATACACCAACTACCCTTCTTAAAAACTGCCGCCGATTAACTTTCCTCATAATAAAAACGCTCCTCTATCGTAGTAAAATCAATAATCATTTACAATCGCCACGGACTTCTCATCGATCTCGTCATCATCCGCTCGGCCTGTTCGTCGTCGACAAATTGCTCCTTGTCCGGGTCCCATTTCAAATCCCGCCCTAATCGCATTGCGATATTACCGAGATGCGAAATGGTAATGGAACGGTGAGCGGTTTCAATCGGAGCGACAGTCTCCTGTCGTGAAATCACGCAATCAATAAAGTTCCGCGAATGGTCATCGCTTTGATACAGATGAATTTCGTTCGGCCCGATGACAGAGTCAAGCAGTGACTTAGGCTCCGCATTGTGACGTCCACGATTCGCCCATACCCGGCCTTCCGTGCCCTCGAACGTTACTCCGCCGCGATCCTTGTTAGAGATAATTAATTTTACGCCGTTCTTGTATATGCACTCGAAATAGAATTCTTTCGCGGTATTATAAAAACCGTCTTTGGCAAATACGCCTTTGGCATTTACTATTTCCACGGGACCTGTTTTCTCCGTCCCCATACCCCATTGTGCAATGTCCGGGTGGTGTCCTCCCCAGTCCGTAACCTGCCCACCGGAATAATCCAGCAGCCAGCGAAAATTAACGTGGCAGCGGGCAGGGCAGTAGGGGGCATAAGGAGCCGGGCCTAACCACATGTCGTAGTTAAAACCTTCAGGCACAGGCTTGGGTTTTGTAAGATGACCTTTTTTTGAAATATCGGGTGTCCCGCCCGGCAGGCCGCACCTGACGGTATGCAGCTTTCCAATCCGGCCGTTTCGCACTAATTCGCACGCTCTCCTGAAATTATGGTCCGAGCGCTGCTGACTGCCCGTCTGGAAAATCCGGCCGCACCGTTTCACCGCATCGCTCATCGCCCGTCCCTCCGGAATGGTCAGTGATAAAGGCTTTTCGCCATAGATGTCCTTACCTGCCTTTGCAGCCTCGATAACAGCAATGGAATGCCAGTGGTCCGGAAGCGCCAGCAATACCACATCGATATCATCGCGCTCTAAAACTCTGCGAAAATCTTCATAAGATGTACATCCTCTATAGCTTCCGGATTCCGCTTTAAGGCCATAGTGTTCTACAACTAACCTCTTCGCCGGCTCACGACCGCCTATCTTGTTGTCCCAGTATCCGTTGCTCTGGCGGTTCACATCGCACACTGCCGTAATCTGTACGCGTTCGTCCCTCAAAAAACTTCTCAAATCATTGAAACCCTGGTTACCCGTACCGATACAGCCCATGGCAATCCTGTTGCTCGGCGCTACATTACCTGCTTTACCCAGTGCTGATGAGGGAACTATATATGGAAATGCTATTGCCGCCCCGGCAAAACCTGTGGACTTTTTCAAAAAGCCGCGACGTGAGATATGCTCTCCCGGATTCATGCTACAACCTCCAATTATTTTTCATATACACTCAGAACGACAGCAGACACTGCCAGATATATGTGTATCCGAGGGCATCGATGTCCTCCCAGATTTGTTGGACCATTGCCTTGTCACCGGTAATTTCTGGCAGGTCCTTGACTCTCTGCTCCCATGGGAAACAAACACCTGGTTTCACCGGCTGCTCTGGATGGCCTGTCATACCATTAACTTTCTTGCGTGACTCTACTGATGGCGGTATGTCGCATGGCGGTGTATCGGTCGGTATCTCATAGCTGCCTGATGAATAAACACCATGCTCACGGCACACCTGATTCATCACCTTCATATTCTCTATATTGGTGTCATCCTGCATAATGGCACCTGCGTCCATTATATAACCACCATCCTGGGCAACTTCTTTAATGACCCTCATGCAGAACTCTCGTACTTCCTCAGGCGTGCCCCAGCTCAACAACATATTCGGGATACCGCCGCTGATAGCAAACTTATCGTGCAGGCTGCGATGGACCTCGAAGATATCGTCTTGGTCGCAGTGAAATACAATGCTGGCATCGGGCAGATTACGGAAAGTCTCGAAGTGATGCTTCCACCTGCCCTCGGCATAAAAAAGCGTCTGATGGCCGTTCTTCCAGAACTCCTCGATACAGGGCTTGAGTGTGGGCCAGTAATGGGACTCGAAATGTTTCGGGTTGAAGAAAGGCACGCACCCACGATGCATCCAGTAGCCGATGGGGACCTGATTACTCGGGTCGGCTGTAGTCAGCCCCACGTTGACTAAGTGCGGCATAAGCGCCTCGCAGGCCTTAAGCACTTTCTTGGGTTGCGTAAACATGTCATCCACCAGCCCCAGGTAGCCTCGCATTTTGTCGGCGATGATATCGAACGGCGCTTTGAAGATGCCCGCAATAGCAGACCCCGTACCGCATTCGGTTCGCAGCCTGGCGATTTGCGGGCCAAAGGCGTAGAAATATTGCAGCATGGCCATTCCGCTCTTAACTAATGCCAGGTTGTTTCGCTTCGTCGATGCCTCGCCAATCTTGCAGACTTCCGTGGAAACGCGCGGTAGCCAGGTCTCGTAGAGAAAGCCGGTCGGATCGTCGATCAACGCATCGTATTCATCCGCCTTCATGAACGCCTCTCCTTCCGGCGGCTCGATATAGTTAAACCCGACTGTATGCGGGATGCCTATCCCGGGGATACCGTAGTAACGCAAACCTGCGGCCTGCGCCAAACCCGTCCAGACATAGACCATGTTCGGAACAACGGCGTCCCAGTCGAAATCCTTCGCGCACTTCACAGCAGCCTCGAAGGCCTTGTTGTAATCATGCGCAACATCCTGGCAACTAAAACCGGCGTACTTAGCCGTGAACTCGGCAACAAACGGACGAATCGGTATCATATCCGGCTTTTCATTTCGCATCGCCGTAATGTAACGCTTCATTCGCTCGGAGTATAATTGTTCCATATCTTTAGCCATATCATTCTGCTCCTTTTTGGAATTGGCTCAGCTTCTCTCGGAATTTAAAAAAACGTTTTAATGTACGCTTAACATACCTCAATCATGCCAAAAGGTCAAGCAAGCCTCCTCTGAGCTTATTCATCAAGCCCCACTATTTGAACCTGCCCGCTTGTTTTTTCCAGCCGGCACTTGATTGTCCCTTTGCTTTCAAGACCGTCTGCTTTCATAGTGATATCGTCGGAGGTTGGAAGAATCGCTGACAGCTCGCCATCGGTTAGTTTTGCCACCAGCAAATAACCTCCCTCAATCCGCTCAAGACTTGCTTCATCAGACACCCTGTCATTGACTCGATGGGTACGATAAAGCGTTACGAATTCCATCTGTCTTTTTTTATCTTCTGTCTTCGCCGTTAAATGCCATTCACGCAGCGTAATTCTCGGGCGGGGATTGGGATCATATTGGTTCGTCTGGATGAATGTCAAAGACGATGGCGCCAGAAAATCAATATCACAAACCGCATCTCCATTTCGAACACGGACATTATGCTGACCATCGACATCAATCTTATTAAGAGCGTGCAGCCAGTATTCATACGTTGAGGGCTCTTTGGCTTCAAGTCGGTCATAAACAACTACTAATTCCGGCTTGACAAAAATAATGCTCCGCGTAAAACGCTCTAATTTGGGTTCATAAGCATCTCCCGCCTCTCCAACAACTATATCAATTGAAGGCGTTGTCTTGAATGAAACGATTTTACCCTGGGCTTTGGAGCTACGCCTGCCCTGACCTTTCCCGTTGACAGTAATATTGTTGACCGAGCGTGTGCTCCACATCCAGTTCTTATGATGATCGCTGCCGTAGCTGTCCCTGTAACCTGAGCGAATCAGCAGACGCTTGCCATAACCCCACAAAAGAAAGGAATTATTTGCTTCGTAGCCGTGTGATTGAGTACCGAAAGGACTGGACTTGAAAACCACCTGAACGCTATTGCCCGCATCTGTCAGATTAGTATTGAGATACGCCTGCCCCGTACCTTCGAATAATCGTGATTCTGGAAGCTCATCAAACGGTATAGCTCGCACCTCAGGAAGTTCGCCGCGAATAAAACCGATATAACCTCCAGAATTCGCAGGACCGCCAAGCTGCTCAACATACCGTTGCCAATGTCCGTTTTGTGCCTGCGCCGAAAATGTGCTCATTATTGGCATATAACTTTCCGCTCTCTTATTAGCAGTCAGGTCACCGAAGCCGCCCCCTTTCTTGCCCGGGGGTACAAGGTAAATAGGATAATATCCGACCTTCGAAAAGTAAGGCTTATCATAAGCGTTAATACCCATAGCTTCACGCATCACATCCGCCCACCATGTAAAACGGTTCTGATAGCTCGACCAGTAGGAAGTACCTTCATGCCAGCCGCCATCGTCATCGCTCCAGACAGGATACACATTGTAAAAAATATTCATGGCAAACCACACCCAGTCCTCGGCCCCTTCAACCTCACCAAGAAATGCAACCCCAACTTCACCTAAGAAATGCCAAGCCCGGTTCGCGTGACTGCCGTATGGCCGCCAAAGATGCCGCGGACAAAGATGTTCATACATCTCATCCCCGCGAACTTTCATCACCTTACGACAGATTATCTTCTCCTGCTCGCTCAGCAGGTCATTAACAAAAGTATATGTGCGCGAAAAGTAATAATTATAAGGCATACCCGCCTCGTCATTGTATCGGTATCCCGTGCTTCCCTTCGGGTCCCACTTGGCACATTCCAGCAATATGCGTCTGGCCTCAAGACCATACTTTTCCTGCCCGCCAATCAATCGTGTAAATGCCAGCGTAGCGGCGCTGTTAAGTGCCTTAGTTGTATATGTCCGGTTACCCCACCAAATCTTCCGCCAGGCATCGCTGCCGCGAACTATATCTTTCGGATACTTCTGAGGCTCTTGAGTCGCAGGCGGCCTGGCCATAATCCTTTCACAATCACTGACAAGCTTGTCATACTCATTCTTCATCTTGCCCCGTGCCAGTTCCCGCAAACGCCCGACGTTCTCAGGACGCATAAAAAGACGCGGATGGCTTTTCGGTATCCGCACAATCAAATCCTTGCGCTCCGGCAGAGGCATCTTTGCCGCATCTTCGGCAATAGTGAACGTTCGCCCCCGGCTCCAGTTCGTGTATCGCCCTTTGCTGTCCTTGCCCCGATATTTCCAGGTATAAGAACCAGATGGAAAAGTCTCCGACGGACAATAAACATTGAATTCGATATCTTTCCAGTGAAAACTAATATTTGCAAAAGGCTGATTACCTGAGCATACAACCTCCCAAGTCAAACCCCGTTGCGGACGCCAGCTAAAACTCGGGGGATTGACCCGAGACACCGAACCGGCGGCGGGGCGGTAACCCCATTCACCCGGCTCGGCAGGGCGTTCATCCAACTTTAGTTCCTGCCCTGTTGAGGTACCCGGCACAACCAATAACATCAAAATGCAAGCCAAACATCCTTTTGTTATGGCTTTGCTGGAATAGCACCTAAGATTTCTTCTTTTCGATTTCATACCGCATCATCTCCTCATAAAGTAAAAGCTGAATATCAAGTATCTGCTCGAAATTTACCTGACAGCCGTCCTTAAGCCCGTGAGGACATTCGAAGGTAAACGGGCTTGCCCCGCTTATGTGGTACATAGCGCTGGTCAGGTTAAAGGGCTTAGGATATTTACCGCCTTCCGGCTCAACCTTGAATAGGCCGCTGTAAGGTAAATCATGTTCGCCAAGAAGGGCGTAATACCGCTTGGCTAACGAACGAATATCCTCCTGGATTTCTGTAGTTACGAAAGCAGGCCGCAATATAGCCGGCTTCGACTCATGGCTGTGAAATGAAACAGCCAGGTCAGGCCCTTCTTCTTTGGCGACTTTCAAAATAGCCGGTGCTTCAGGCCCCATCGGGTCGAAAAACTCATCGTGCATCGGATTAATTCCTTTGTCGTTGAAATAGCATCCCAAAAAACCGACGTTGTCACCGACCATCGGATGCTGACGTTTGCTCTGAGGCCAGCCGCAAAATGTATCGTCACTCCACGTACCCTGTCCCCAGAATCTAAGGTCGATACCCTCCATACTGCAAAGACTACGCGGCTCGAAACGAGCAATACCATCGGGATTACCATCCGGAATAATCAGCAACCGGCACCGCCTGCCGAGCGCTCTAAGTTTTCTCTGGTTCCTCCCCCGCAGGTCTTTCCCGGTTTCCATTACCTTTATAAAGTTGACTAAACCCGTCAAAGCTTCAACCTCGGCCCCGTGCACCGGCCCGACAAAAAGGATTACAGGCTTCTTCCTCGCGGCTTTATCCATATAAGCCTGTGGTTCTCTGGCCCCGATAGCGGAATTGAAATTAGCTTTATGTTCGACCTTCTCTTTTCGGCCGTAAGTAACCAGATGTACCGGCCTGCCTCCCGGAGATATCGCAATCGTATCAACCATGCCGACTGTCAGCTTTTTAAAACGAGCTTCCAGGCTCCCAACGTCACCTACCCAGAATTTAGGTATTTCACGCTCAGGCACTCTCTGCCTGGCCTGTTCCAGGGTCATTGAATTGATATCAGCGGCATTTGCTATAGTCAGAGCACAATTAAACAATACAACCATGACAAAAACTGTAATAGCTGCTCTTTTGGTTCGACGCCTCTCTCCTGTCATAATTGTTACTCCTGCGAAAGCGTACCGATTAATTCTGTGATTGTTGTGATATTATTGCGGGCGCAATATTTCTTTATTCCCTCGACGATTTTCCACGCGCAATCCGGCTCAATAAAATTCGCCGTTCCCACTGCCACCGACGACGCACCCGCGATAATAAATTCAACAGCATCCGAAGCCGTCCTGATTCCCCCCATCCCCAGAATCGGTATTCCGCTGTCTTTAGTAACTTCATTATAGATTTTATTGATAAGATATACCGCTATCGGCTTTATTGCCGGGCCTGAAAGTCCGCCGGTCCGATTGCCTAAAACAGGCCTGCGGCTTTCAATATCAATCACCATCGCCGTAAACGTATTGATTAGACTAAGCGCATCTGCTCCCCCTTCAACAGCAGCCCGTGCTATTACACTGATGTCCGTAACCGCCGGGGACAGCTTCACCATCAAAACCTTCTCACCGGCAGCTTCTTTCACTGCTGAAGTAATTTCTTTTACCTGCCCGGGCTCTGTTCCAAAACTTATCCCGCCTTTTTTGACGTTGGGACAACTGATATTCAATTCGAACCCCGCTATCGCTTTTTCACCGCTCAACCGCTGCACAACAGCTGCATATTCATCGATGGTCTGGCCAGCCACATTTACAAAAACAGCGGCACTCATCTTTTCGAGAACAGGCAGTTTCTCTTCGATAAATTTATCTAATCCGATATTTGCCAGTCCAATCGCGTTCAGCATCCCCGAATCCGTCTCGACAATCCTCGGTGTCGCATTGCCTTTTCTTGGCTTGGCTGTAATGCTTTTTGTAGTAAATCCCCCGAGACAGTTGACATCCATAAAATCAGCCAGCTCATCGGCATACCCGCACGTCCCCGAAGCCGTCCACACCGGATTCGCCAATCGAATCCCCGCAAAATCAACCGTCATATCAACGTTTTCATCCATTTTTTAATTTTCCAACAGCAAACCTAATCACATCATTATGGTCGAACGCCAAATCTTCCGGCAGTTCATCTATATCGAACCACTGTGCCTGGTCCGCATCATCCCCGGCCCTTACCTTCGTTTGTTCTTCTTTCGCAATACCTATATATACAACTGTAATCTGCCTGCCTCTCGGGTCACGTCCTACAGTACCGAAGGTACGCATCTGTTCTAATCGAACTCCTGTCACCCCCGTCTCTTCGGCCAATTCTCTTACAACCGCATCCTCTAATTCCTCGTCCATATTAACGAATCCGCCCGGCACAGCCCACTTGCCTTTGAACGGCTCATTTCCACGTTTGATAAGCAGAACTCTAATTTTCCCGCCGGAATGGGTAAAGACAGTCGCATCGACAGTAACCATCGGCCTGGGCCAGTCGTAAATATATTTGCCTTTTATGTTCATAATGTGCGAACGTTGTCCGGGATACCGCGTTATTTGGAATTATCTTATGGTTTGAACGAAGATATGTCTAACGAAAAAAAGGCCGTAACCACTTTATTCAAAACCCCGATCCTAAGGGAGGGGTCTTTTTTAATAATCCCGAAAGTTTCTCATCCACTCCGGCCAATCGGAAGGCTGAACACCGCCTGCTATAGTCCAAATGCCGTTTATATTGAAGCTTCTATGCCACTTAAACGTCCACAACTGCTTAAGCCCAATCTTTCGGACTGATAAATCCAGAAAAATTCCGTTTGAATACTCACCGTGCCGGTTCATGCAGAAACGCTTCATTTGTAAAGCGCTCACTAAATACGTTGATATATCACCATCATAATCCGGAGGCGTATCGAAATCGTACGGCTTACTCTCGACAAAAGCGCAGTCCAGAAGCATCGGTATATTGGCCGCACCATCGATATATGCATTCCGCCAGTTATCTATAGTAGCCTCCCGCCCATGTATAAACTCCACATCCGCCTCCGGATTACAAAGCCAGTTATTCATACCATAGCTGCCCGATTGGTCACCTGTCTGCTCAACAGGCCCCCACGCCGCAAACGGGTCCCTTGCTACATCTTCTCGTAGTTTTACAGCCGTCGGGCAGAAACGAATTTTTGCTTCATCACTATAGTAAGGTCGAAGTGGCCCTACCCATGCATAATACTCCCATCCACCCCGGTTATAATTGCCGCTCCAGAAATATCCATCGTTCTCTCCGGCATACATCCCGAATGCAACCGCCCACTGATGAAGATTGGACTGACACGCAACCGCCTTGGCCTGTTTTTTCACTCGCTGAAGGGCGGGCATTAATATCGCCATCAACAAGGCGATAATGGCAATCACAACCAAAAGCTCTATCAACGTGAAACCTTTTTGTCTGCGCATTATCCTGCGCCTTTCATACTGGAAAATCTGCATCACTACAGCCATTCTTCCGTGTACTAAAAGCCTTTACTTTAACCAGGGAATATCTGCTTTAGTATAACCCTGTCGTATCCACTCGCGATGCCATTTCAAGTCCCACAAATTATATAGGGGTATTTTTCGAACCGAACTGTCCAAAAAACAGATGTTTGTCATTCCACTGTGTCGGTCGATGCAGAAACGCCATATTTGACAGCCGCCCGCATCTACCGGGATGTCAGAAAAAAAAATCAAGGGTTTTGGCGGAATGGGGTTCGTATGCAGGGGCAGAGCATGTGTAAAAGCACTATCGGCAAAGAGCGGGACATTATGCGCACCTTTCACAGAAAACCTCTCCCAATGTCGGGTATCTGCCGAGGACAGACGCTGCTGAACCCATCTACTATGTCCATAGCTGCCCCAATATCCTCTTTCTCTTCCTCCCCACTCAGTTTGTTCGCCTTTACGACCCCACATGGTATCAACACTGCCGCGACTTTCCGTGCCGTCAGTGTCTTGACAGGGCCTTGTCGCTGCTGGACAGCAGCGAATTTTATCTACATCTGCGTAATATGGGTGTAATACTTCCATCCATTCTCCAAGTCCCTGCGAAATAGTCCATACTTTGCCATCGTGTTCTGTGGCATACATCATCGCAGAACTTGCCCATTGGTGGAGATTTGACTGACAGGCAACCGCTTGAGCCTGTTTTTTTACCCGCTGTAGCGCCGGCATCAAGATCGCCATCAGCATCGCGATAATGGCAATCACCACCAAAAGCTCTATTAGTGTAAAGCCGTTTCTTTTCTGCATCACGGTTCTCTTTCTCTTATTCAAGCGAGAATAGGTTATGCCGGCATCTCTTGAATAATTATATCATAACCCGATACGGTAATACAAGAGGAGGCATCAATTTAAACCGACGAACATTTTGGTCATTCATGGCGTATAGTTAAAACTTGAACTTACGAGAAAAGCTTGATATTATGTATAAAATATGTGTTCGGAGACGTCGCCGGGCAACAAACAATAGGCTAAACCATGTAAAATATTTTGTCTTTTGGAGGAATTGAAGATGTCCACAAGCAGCAGAAGAATCTCAACATTCACTATCATCTCTGTAGCAGTTGTTTTGTTCGCAAACAGCGTTGTTGTCCACGGGGCCGACTGGCCGATTTATAGAGGCCCTCAACACAATGGTATTACCAGCGAAACCGACTGGGTCGCCGATTTCCCGGCCACTGGACCTACCCAGCTATGGAAAAAATCAATCGGCATTGGCTTTTCTACGATGACAATAAGCGACGGCCGCGTATATGCGATGGGCAACTCCGGCAAGAGCGGCCCGAATGCCAATCAGGATACTGTCTTCTGCTTCGATGCCAATACCGGCAAAGAAATTTGGAAGCACACCTATTCGTGCCCCCTGGAGCCGAAGTACTATGAGGGCGGCACACTGTCAACCCCCATTGTCGATGGCAAAGTCGTATATAGCATAAGCAAGATGGGACACCTGTTCTGTCTTGATGCCGCTACTGGCTCGGTGACCTGGCAGAAGAATATGAACAAAGACCTCGGCTTTAAGCTGCCAACATGGCACTTTTCCGGCTCGCCCCTTGTCGTTGGTAATATGCTGATACTAAACCTCGGCGATGCAGGCGTTGCCCTTAACAAGACCAATGGCAATGCTATCTGGGACAATGGCAAAGGCATCTGTGGTTATGCCACACCAGTACCCTACACTATGGAAGGCCAGAAATGCGTCGCTATTTTCGGAGCTTCTCATATTATGGGAGTAAGAATCAGCGACGGCAAATTGCTTTGGAAATCCTTTTTTGAGAACAAGCATAAGGTCAGTGCCGCCGACCCGATTATTGTCGGCAACGAGGTGTTCGTCTCGAACGGATATAACTACGGCTGTGCAAAATATAAGGTAAACGGCTCAAACGTCGAGACCCTCTGGAAGAACAAGAATATGCGAAACCAGATGAACTGCTCGATGTACTGGAAAGGATACCTCTATGGCTTCGACGAAACAAAACTAACCTGTCTGGATTTCAAGGATGGGAGTATTAAATGGACGGAAGGCAGCCTTGGAAAAGGCGCTTTGATGATGAGTGCCGACGGAAGGATGATAATCATCAGTGACAAAGGCGAGTTGGCAATCGCCAATGCTGATCCCGAAAAGTTCGATATAATTTCAAGAGCACAAATCCTTCCCAGGTCTAAATGCTGGACAACCCCCATACTCGCAAACGGCAAAATTTACACCCGTAACGCCAACGGCGATATGGTTTGCGTTGATGTCAGTGGTTAAAGACTAATCTTTTTCCGCACCTAAATTCCAAGCCCACCGTATCCGGCGGTGGGCTTTTTTCTTGTTTCTGCTCAGAGAATATTTAGCAAATTGAAAACAATTTCTGCACAAACAATTCATCATAACAAAACCAATTGCATCTAACCGTTCCATCATTTACAATCGCTCCGAAATATATGTTCCTTACGAAACTGAAAAATATATAAAACTCACAATACGATATACGAGATTATGACCGACGGTCTCAAAAACATCCTGATAATAAAACCAAGCTCACTGGGCGATATAGTCCTGGCCTTGCCGGCCCTGACGGCCTTACGAAAAAGTTTTCCGGATGCTAAAATTAGCTGGCTTATTCGCCCCGAGTTTGCACCAATTCTCGAAAACCATCCTCACCTGACAGAGATCATCCCTTTCGACCGTAAGTTTCTCGGCAAGGCATGGTACCATCCCGGCGCATCCGGAAGCCTCCTTTCGCTTATCAACCGGCTCCGCCATGCAGAATTCGACGCCGTAATCGACTTTCAGGGCCTTTTCAGAACAGCATCTCTCGCCTGGCTTTCGGGCTGTAAAAAACGTTTCGGAATAGCGAGCGCCAGAGAATTCGCTTACCTCTTTTACACGCACAAAATCACCCAGACTAAGGATTGTATCCATCTCGTTGACTATTACTTAAAGATAATCAAGGCCGCCGGCGCCTCCGAGCTTGATGTGCAGTTTGTTTTACCGCAGCACCCAGAGGCCGCCGATTCGGTTGGCAGGCTTTTGAAAAGTCACTATGTTTCACCGGATAATTATGTGGTTTTCATCCCCGGTTCCGCCCACGAAGACAAACGCTGGCCCGTCGAGCGCTTTGCAAAATTGGCAGAGAGAATTTCATCACATCACAAATTACCCGTCGTTGCAACTGGTGATACTGGCGAAGCTCCTCTTATTGAAAAGTTAAAAGACCTCTCCAACGTCCCTGTTGCAAACATTGCCGGTAAAACTACTCTAAGCGAGCTTGTGGTTTTACTGAAAAACGCCAGACTTGTAGTAAGCAACGACACCGGCCCCGGCCACATCGCCGCTGCCCTGAGCACACCACTGGTCCTTATGTTCAGTTGGTCCAACCCCGCCAGAATAGCTCCCTACAAAAGAATTGAATGCCTCGTGGCCCGCGAACCATTCAGCAGAGGCCATAAAATAAAAAGCCGCGACCCGAAACACAACGTCGATACGATAACCGTCGATGAAGTCTATCAAAAAGTCTGCGAACAACTGTCTTGACTCTTGAGTCTTTTCGCAATACGCATCACGCACCGCGCACGACGCTTACACATCGCTCGCACAAATCAGGTTGTTCACCATCGGCCCCTACACTCGTCCAATAGTTCCAGCAACGCTCGCATTTAGTATAGCTGCTCTTTTCCGCTGCTATCGTAGTCTCACCCGTCGTTTTTACTATCTTGACCTCACTGACGATACAAAGCGCCGCAAACTGATCAAGCCCAAACTCATTCAAGAATGCCGCATCTTCATCATCACAGCATATCGTCACGCACGCCTGCTGATTGCTTGCAATCTTTTTCTCCTGCCTCAAGCCTTCCAGAACCCGCAAAACATCATCGCGCAGCCCCATCAGTTTTTGCCACCGCGGCTCGTCGCTCTGAAAATCAATCGAATCATCCACCTTCGGCATATCGGCCAGATGAACACTTTCGACATCCTGGCTCTTGAACTCCATAGCATCCCACGCCTCCTCGGCGGTATGCACCAATATCGGCCCCAACATGCGAATCATGCAATCTAATATGCTGTACATCGCCGTCTGGGCGCTCCGCCGCGAAAGGCTGTCCGCCGTATCGCAGTACATCCTGTCCTTGAGCACATCCATATAGATACTGCTCATCTCGACTGTACAGAAGTTATAAACAAGCGAAAATACCCTGTGGAATACAAAGCTATCATAAGCCTCGGTTACACTCGCTATCAGCTTTTGCAATTGCTGCATCGCCCACTTGTCTATCTCGAACATCTCAGCGTAGGGAACACTGTTGGCATTCGGATCGAAATCGTTGATATTGCCGAACAGGTATCGCATCGTATTCCTGATTTTCCTGTAAGCATCCTGCGTCCGCCCGATTATCTCATCGTTACACCTTACATCTTCCTGATAATTCACACTCGAAACCCACAGCCGCAGAATATCCGAACCATACTTTTCAATTTCTTCCTGAGCATTAACATAATTACCCAGCGATTTCGACTGCTTCATTCCCTTCTCATCAACCGTAAAGCCGTGCGTCAGAACGCTCTTGAACGGCGATCTGCCCGTCGCTCCAATACCCGGCAGAAGTGACAGTTGAAACCATCCCCGATGCTGGTCCGAGCCTTCAAGATACAAATCCACCGGCACTTCCCAGCCCTCCTCTTTAACACACACACTGTACCAGCTACAGCCCGATTCGAACCAGACATCGAAAATGTTCTCTTCCTTCTGCAAGTCATCAAATGTAAATCCCTCAGGCAACTCAAAATCCTCACCTAAAATCGTCTCAGGTGAATCCGAAAACCAACTGTCCGAGCCTTTCTTTGCAATATACCCGGCCACAGCCGAGACCGATTCTTTTGTTATTAAAGTGCTCCCTTGCGAGTTAAAAAAGACAGGAATCGGAAGGCCCCAGCTTCTCTGTCTGCTAATGCACCAGTCAGGCCGCGATTCAAGCATCCCAGTGATCCGCTTTTCGCCCCATCCGGGAATCCATTTAACATCTTTAACACTCTCAAGAGCCATATTACGCAGGCTTTTACCCGAATCAGGCAGCTCTTTATCGACACCGATGAACCATTGCTCTGTCGCCCTGAAAATCACCGGCATCTTACTCCGCCAGCAATGCGGGTAACTGTGCATAATCTCACCCTCGGCGAAAAGCAGCTTCTTTTCCCTCAAGTGGTTGTTAACAATGCTTTCAACTTCCAGAACGTTTTGCCCCTGTAGCCACTCCGGCGCCGTATCGTCATATCCCCCGTCGTCCATCACCGGCGAATAAATAGCCAGGCCATATTTTTGCCCCGACATATAGTCCTCAACTCCGTGCCCCGGCGCAGTATGAACAAGCCCCGTCCCGTCTTCGGTCGTTACGTATAGCGCCGGTATGACCATATAAGCATCTTTGTCCGTGGGATTTTTTTCCACGAACGGATGCTCGTAGCGAAGCCCTTCGAGTTCGCTGCCTCTGACCGATTTTTCGCCGATGCTATACTGTTCTTCACTTATAGCGCCCGCCGCGACTACCGCCTCGATGCGCTCGTTTGCCACTAACGAGACAAACTTCTCGCCGTCCTTTTCATAAGTCAGCGTCGTATATTCGAGATTAGGATGCACCGCAATAGCCAGATTCGCCGCCAGAGTCCACGGCGTAGTCGTCCATATCATAAAGCAGACCTTCGTACTCTCGTCCTGACCCTGTTCAACCAGACCAAGCTCGACTAATCGCCCAATACTTTCATTAGCGGCCGGAAAATTCACATAGATACTCGGCGACGAAATGTCCTTATATTCAAGCTCCGCCTCAGCAAGAGCCGTCTCGCACCCAATCGACCAGTGAATCGGCTTCAATTGCTTATAAACCAACCCCTTCTCGACCAGCATAGCGAATACTTCCAGAATCCCCGCTTCGTATGTGGGCTTAAATGTAAGATAAGGATTCTCGAAATCGCCGAATATTCCCAATTGCTGAAATTGCTTGCTCTGCAATCTAACGTACTTTCGAGCATATTTGAAACAGTCCTTCCGAATATCTAATTTGCTCTTCTCGCGCACCTTCTCACCGAGTTCGGTTACCGCTTTCAACTCGATGGGCAGGCCGTGACAATCCCAGCCCGGTTTATAAGGTGCATCAAAGCCAGCCATGGTCTTATACTTGACAACAAGGTCTTTAAGAACCTTGTTTATGACGTGTCCCATATGAATATCGCCGTTGGCGTAAGGCGGCCCATCGTGAAGTATATACAAAGGCGCACCCTTGCGGGCCGCTCTGATTTTGCCGTAAATATTCTCCTTCGCCCATTTCTTACGCAACTGAGGCTCTCGCTGAATCAAATTCGCCTTCATCGAAAAACCCGTCTTGGGCAGATTCAGCGTATCTCGATAACCCTTACTTTTCTTATCTTTATCCGACATCAACAAATCCTTAAAATAATATCAAACCCATTATTATAAAACCTCAGCAGCCTTTGTCAAGCATACAGCCTGTTTTTGATTTACTTATGCGCCACTATAACCAGTCTTTTAGCCGTCTGGTTATATGGCGAGCCGCTCAAATCCCCATAGACTCTCACCTGTCCGAATCCACAGCTTTTAAGCAGTTCACTAAGCTGAGCAGCCGAGTAAAGCCTTAGAGAAAATCGAAAATCATCCCGCCTGTCGTCTCTGATTGTAATCCAGCGGCTCTCTACCGAGCTCCAGTCTTCGCTGAGCTTTGATTCTTCTAAAATTATCACACCGTCTTCTTCCCACCACCTTTTTTCCTGAAAGATTCGCGCCAGCACTTCTTTTCCCATAATTTCTATTAATAATTCGCCTTCTTCTTTAAGCGACTCATATACGTTTTCGAGTACCCTCCTTATCGTCCGCCGCATCTTCGAAATAGCCGAACGACGTAAAAACATTTATCACGGCATCGAAAGCATCCGGCTCACAGAATCTTCTCAACTTCTTGTCCTGCCGACTGCATACGTTCGCTGTTAAATAGTGCTGGCTCAATTATCTTCCAGAATCCATCCTGCTCATACCACGTTTTTTCTGCTGCTTTGTCCATAATAGAACCTTTCAAGCAATGTTTAAAAAGTCGACAAAAAAAGCCTTCCAGAGTTAGCTGCTCTGGAAGGCTGTAAATACTTGTTATTTTAGCTTTCTCAGGGCAGCTTGAGCTTCTCCGCAATAATTATCATAATCATAACGTTTATGTTTCTACTCATAATATCCATACCCTGATAAACTCGTTAATCGATCACAAACACTCTATATCACAACAATCGGCCATTGTCAAGCACAAGTTTAAATAATTCCTGCGATCTTGCGGGTTAATCCCTCCTGCTTTCATATCAAAGCAGGGGGCTGAGTCCTCATCATTGTAAATTCAAATATTCTTACTTAATACCTCAATCATTTATCACCGGAAGGTTTAATTAATTTCGCTTCGTATGGTAGAAGCTGCTTCACATCACGTAAATTTAACGAATCGACATTTAGGGTTATCGGTTCTGCTGACATATTCAGTACGGCTTTCGTAGTCACCCCGGCATCCTCAATGATAACTGAAATAAGTCCCTGGCCGATTGGTTGAACCTGGGCATTTGATTTTGGCCCTGCGAACGCAAACCAGCAATATTCTTTATTTGATACAAAGCGATATTTGATTACATCTTTCTTTCTTATGATTGACGATGTCGTTTGGTCAAAAATAATCCGGGCATCTGAGTTCTTGAACAGAATTTTATCATCTGTAACTCGATCTATTTCAGCACAGACGGGAATCTTGCTCACCCATTCAACTGTCATTTCACCACTTTGGGGATGATAAACCACAACCGTTATGTCCTTCGCAAAAAGATATGCCGTACACAGCCTGCCTGTAGCCGAGATCAAAACATCGGTATTGTCTCTCAGCATGCTCAATCGATATGGTTCAGGAAAAACATCCCACGGCACGTCCATCAGATTTGAATCAAACCCAATCCCCATTGCATGTGACTGACTTGTCCGAGTAGGGAAAATTAACGGCCGCTGCCCTTTGTAACTCCATGTCTGCATTCCTTTCAGAGGTTTACGTCCGCGCAGAGTAACGGCGGTTTGATAATTATTACCATACAGGAAATATTGCGAATGATCACTCGTGTAAAGTTCAGCGTATGGTTTGTTCTGAACATGATCCGGCATATTAGAGATATCGCCGTATTGTGCGCCGCGTAGAAAATATGCGCCGCCGTGTGACAAGGTGAATCCTCCAGGCAGTTTTTCAAGTGCTTCAAGATAGTGCTTAGCGGTTTGAGCAAATGAGCTATCCCTCTCAGCATAAAACATGAGCGGCCCCATTACGTTCGATACGACAGAACCATTGGCATGCCATTGACGTGTTGTCATTCCTTCCAGCGGTATCGCACGGGATGTAAATAGCCGCCTGTACCAGTTTAGGCTTCTGATAAGAATCGGATCAAGAGATTTATTGCCACTCATAATTCTGTAAAGAAAAAGATATTGCAGCGAGACAGTGGAATATCCGATATCAGGCCCGGTACCCTCACGAATCTCGCCGTCATACTTAAAAAGTCGTCCCACCCAATAAAAGACACGATTCGCCGCATCCAGATATTTCTCCTCGCCAGTAAATCGGTAACACAAACTCATAACCCCGCACCATACAATCCCTCTGTTGGAAAGAGAGCTGTTTTCATGCGTATATAAAAATTCCATTGCACGTTCGAGAACTAATCGATATGAATTCCGTTCGTCCGAGGAAAACTCAGATTTAACGATTTCAAAAGCGCAAATGAGCGGCTCCAGTCGCCAGGCCATCTCATGAGTTCCAAATACCGTGCAGTAATGGATAGGAGAGAAAACAAACTCGCCCGATTCAACCTGTTTATCAGCAAAAGCTGAAAATATACTCTTGATATAAGTGATAATAACAGGGGATTGGTAATATCGTGATTGCTTCATTGAATAGGCATAAGCAAGTGCACCTGCTAATTGCGCTGTACTGCGGGATTGGCTATATGACCAGACATATTTGGGCTCTTCTGCTATTTTTTTCTTCTCGACTATCGACAACCTTTCAACTGCCGCATCAGAAATAACTCCGTCATCAGGAATATGCACATTAAGAAGCCCTCTCTGCGAATCGAAAGATTTAAGCGCTCCGCCGATATCACGATCAAGCATTTTGATATAGCGTTTTGCAATATCCGTATCTTTTAGCCTGATGATAATAGGATTATCTGGTTCTTCGCTGCAATGTGCAATCTGACTGCCTAAAGATAAAAGAACTAAAAATGAGGTAGTTAATAATCGCATTAGTGATTGTCCTCCTAATCTTAAAACGTCACTTGAAGGCTTTTTCGACAACGATATAACTGATATTTCCTAAATATTCCACTTAGGAAGCAGGAGAATACAGCGGCTTGATATCAATATAGACTAAGTATTCTCTGATGCGATTTCCCCCCATTCCCAAAATATTCACAAAGGGAATCGTAATATTGCTATCATTTGCCCTCGTGTACGTTACTTCTCCCTGGCAAATAACCGTTTCGCCTTCGAACCAGGTTTCCAAAATTTCATGCCTTAAGCCCTTTATACTCGCAAAGAAGCCCTCGATAGTCTCGCGTATCGCTTCTTTGCCTGTCACCGCATCCTCACTGCCGAATCGAAAGCTTGCATCGTCTTCAAGAAAATCCAGAAAAGCTTCCGTATCCATATTATCGACACTGCTGAAAAGTCTTTCAACCCAACCGGCATCTTTCAAAGCAAATTCCCTTTCTCGAACAAACTAACCTTTCTGTCACACGCGAATACATACAATCCTCTCACTATCCCCGGCTTTTTGACAGGTTAATGAAGCACTGGCAGTAATCACACGATACTCGGAACAAAGTGGCTCTCGTAGAACGAGGGCAGTCCTTCCAATACATCTTTAAGTTGCTCGGCCGTCACCGTCTCAGCATCATACTCGACGGTTACCCCTTCACCATCGGTATAAAATTTTCCGACACCTTTCATCCCCGTCAATGACGACCCTATCTCCTGCACACACTTGGCACATTCAAAACCACATTCCGGAATCACATCAGTACAATCTATCTGGAACATCGACCGACTGATCATTTCCACGTCCTCTCATTTATAGTAACAAATTCCCATAATTTATATGATCTGGATATCAGGCAGATTATCCCATAATTGGTCTTTGGTTTTATATCTTCTCAAAGTTTCGACTATTATATCAAGAGGCTCTGGCCATATCTCCGGCAAATCCGCTTCACCTTCGATTTGAGTCCCAAATGCCAACTGCTCCCGTGGCGGCGTAAACTGAGCATTCACACCTTCCCTGTTCCCCCTCGCGTCAATCCTGTACCAGCCATATTCCTCAAGATAAACAGTATTGAGCCCATGCAGACAAAAAGACATACTACTATCGATATCCAGGTTTAATCTCTGATAACAGAAACCCGCCGGTATGGAATTGGCCCTCAGCAGCGCCGCTAAGAGATGACTCTTGGCATAGCAAATACCCGAACCCGCCCTGAGCACCTCACTCGCTGAGCAAGCTACTGTTTGAATATCGTAATCACCGATATGTTTGATTTCGTCTCTGACCCATTCGAAGCACGACCGTGCAACATCAATGGGTTTTTCTACGCCGACTGCAAGTTCCCTGGCTTTCGAAATAATCTCAGGATGCTGCCAATCGATTATTTCTGTCGATTTGAGATATGCTTCGATTACCGACCGGCTTAATGGTGACAGTGGGGCGTTCTCAATTGCTCCGCCTGCCCAGCTTTCGTATATTTGTGTTTCCTCGGGCCGATTCGCTCCGCATTGCCAGCATTCTGTAAATTGCCCCTCAACTTCCTCACCGCACTCAGGACATTTCCAGTCTGTACCGGAGCCTGATGTTAACGTTCCATTCTTAAATCTCTCGGCAAGTTCCGCAGCTTCCTCAAACCTACTATCATCTATTATCCAGATAGTAGGAAGTGTTTCACTTGTAAGAGGCAACTGCCCGCGTGCACCCCATAGAGCCTCCCCGCGAATCTCACACGAGATTCCATACTGCTCCAGTATTCCCTTCACAAGATGTGCCTCAGTAGGATCGTCTGCTATATATACCTGCTTCATAACGCTTAATTATAACCTCTTTTATGCAGTTTCAACATAAAAATACCTGCAAATATCTCATCCTTATTTCCACCCTATAGCAACCGCCTTCTAAGGTTCTTTTTGATATATCCGAACATAATCCACCTCAAATCTTGCCGGAAAATTCGTCTTCGATGGATCCCCTCCATTCGTCCCGCCAATGGCAAGATTCAGAATGATATAGTGCGGCTGACGGAACGGATTCTTACCCTCCTTGTCCTTATTAAATGTCTCCTTAAGATCAATCGTATTCAGAAGTATATTATCAATATAGAGTTTTATACTGTCCGCATCCCAGTCCATCCGCCATATATGAAACTTCCCGGACCAGCCCGGATCCTTAAAATCCTTTATAGGCTTGCGTAAATCATCCCACTTAGCCACCCATCGCTTCTCCGTCCCCCAGGCCGCGTTTGCCAAAAGCATCCCCCGGTAATACTCCATAATATCAATCTCGCCATTACTCGGCCACCTCCCCTCAGCCCCCAAAGTCCAAAAAGCCGGCCACAGACCACTGCGAGTATCAATCCGCCCTCGCATTTCAAACCGCCCGTACTGCCATTTATGCAAACCCCTCGTCGTCAGACTTGCGGACGTGTACTCGGCATATTCTCTTCTTTCTCTCTCGTTCCTGCTGTCCGTCTTATAACGGGGATTGGCTTTGCGTTCTCGCCGCCCCTCAATGACAAGCAGGCCGTTTTCACACCGCGCATTCTCCGGCTGATACCACTGAAGCTCCCTGTTCCGTACGAATCCTCTCTCGTATGTCCACTTCTTCGCCTCAGGCCGGCCATATCCATTAAACTCATCCGACCAAACTAACTTATACCCGCCTGATGTCGAATCTAATTTCCGAAGCCCACCACCGAATGCACTCTCCTGCCCTGTAAATGCCAAACTCACAACTAAAATTAAGCAACAAATTGTATTAATATACCATTTATTCATACCCATTTCTCCTTGCCATTTTACTCACTCTTCGATGCAATATAGCCCAATAACGGAAGTATCCAAATAAGAATAAAGCCAACGACACAAAATATCTTATGTCTTTTTGATATTGGAATTTTCCGCATTGCAATAAGTGCCAGCGGGCAATACCAGCCAAGTGCAGCGACAACAACCATTAAGGTCTTCGTGATGATTGAAGGAAGCTCGGCTATGATTTTCAGAGACACCGAAACGTATGAGGCTGAAACCGGAGCAAAAACAAACCAGAAAAGTTGAGCATACTCCCTGGTTATAAGCCTCCTGTCGATAATCACCCATGTTACCCCTGAAATAACACAAGCTATGAAAAACAGAATCAATTGTTTATGATAGTTCCGCATTCAAACTACTCCTTATATCATTCCCATATAAGTCTCTATTGCCATTGACACGAAACTTTTTCTTGAGCACAATCGTTGATGAAGAACATTAACTGAAGCAGCATCTCTGATTTCCCGGCTGTTTATAAGAATCCTTTGTACCCGTTTATGACCAAAAGCACAAGAGCAAGAATAGCCTCAAAGCCCATAAAAAAATACCCATTCCCGAGCCATGTCAAAACGAAGAGTCAAAGCAGCCAAAGCCCAATGAAAACTAATGGTATCCTGAAATCACCCAATACCCAAAGGCGAATCAAAAGGGCCCAGAAAGCCACCAAAGCAATTATGGGAAATATGCAGCAAATTTGCTCTCAACCTCCGAAATACTCATTATATCTGCTCTCTCACATATCTAATCTACCAAACAACATACTCTCTCGTCCACTAATAAAAAAGACGCATATCAGGACAAAAAAATCAATCAAATCCCTCGATTCCTGCTTTTTTAAGTAAGCATGGTCAGACGTGACAGTAGGACGGTTCTGTGTCCTGCATTCCATCTTCTAATGGGCGTACACACACCTTCCCCGCTCCATCCTGCGGACAAAGGACGGCCGGCGGTTCTTCGAAATATCGAGCCTGGAGATTGTGGTGTTCTAAAGCTCGCAGATCACGGCATCTGGATCTGACAGAAATTACTTCTACGTTGTAGCCTCATCCTGTGATGATGTCACTTGCGCATTTGGCTCTTCCGGCGTTGAACTATCTTTCTTACATCCGGTACAAAAAAGCCCGACTGCAATCAGACAGATTAATAGCAATTTGACATGTTTCATTTTGCTTTCCTTTCTCTTATATTTTCAATATCACCAACTACTCAAGATATCGTTTACGTACAATGAAAAACTAAACGGTGGACTATACTACATCCACTAAATTAGGAGTTATTGAAATTTTGGTATTGGAATATCTATTATCCACATAAAAACAAAACCAAATATTCCGCCTGCTATCATTAAAAGCGAAAATAGCTTTATTAATGTGGGATTTGTTATTTCTCCAAATACTCCAGGGTGTTTTGATAGCATCACAGTACCACCTTTGAAAAATAACCAGATAGTATATAGGATCCACAAAATAAAAACTGACCCGAACCATGCCAAAACATATGGATTTCCATCTCGAGGTTTAAAGAAGTGCCATAATGAAGGGACCTTACCTATAATGCATCCGACTCCCATTACCACCCATGGAATATTCAACAAAATAAAATAACCCGTAACAAGTTTCTTATAACCATCAGAAAGTTCAGGATTTTCCCTGATATATTTTGTCGAACGAAATTTTATTAAATAAGCGTTTATTCCTGTGACGGCGATTGCAATTAACCAAAAGTATCTTGACATTATTACAAAAATACCCATTTTTTCATCCCACTAATTACTGGTTATATGGTTTCCGTATAGCATCAAAAATCCAGGATGTCCCGCTCGCTCGTTTATCTAAATAATAACTAAACTATCGATAAGAAATTTACAAGAAAATAGTGAAGTATTTTATTACAAATCTAACCGGACATACTGTTTTATCTAATATTCGGCTCATTGATAGCTTAACCATCCACCTGCGTAGGAGCCTTCAATTCTTTTACTTCGCTTTCCAGTTCCTGAATCCTCTCCCACATATTAACAGTCAGCCTGTGTTTGTCCCTGTTAATACCTGAAATTTCAATAATAAGTGTACCTATCAAAAGACCAGTAAATATGGAAAAGTGCCATTCATATAAAAGAATCTTAACAAATTTTAGTAATCTGATGTCTTCCGACGTTATCGTTTTACTAAATTTGTTATCCATCATTAAGAGCCATATTAGAAAAAAAACATAAAGGATTAGTATAAAAGTCAACGCTCCTATTTGACTTTTTCTGTGTCTCATATATTTTTTAATATTTTCAATAACTTTTTCTTCTTTTGACATCTTACGAGATTTAACCAAATAAAGGTTCGGCTTTATTACCAAATAACAAAAATATAAGCCGGCTGGCAATGTCAATAGAGCCGTGACAACACAAGGCATGTATTTTGACGCACCGTCAGGAATCTGAACTAAAGCATACGAGCCTGATAAAATGCCTATTATAGAAAGAACTCCACCAATACTGCATATAGCTATTCTAAATATACTTTTCATAATTTTGTTAGTTAATTCTCTCATTTCGCGTCCCTTATTTTGTGTACCTGTGTCTCACTTATACCTGCTCTCGAAAAAGTCAGTCTAACAAACGATACACTCTCACGTCCACTATTAAAAAAGACGCAAACCAAGCCCAAAAAAATCAATAAAATCCACCGATCCTTGCTTTTTTAAGTAATCATGGTCAGACGTGACAGCAGGGCTGTTCTGTGTCCTGCATTCCATCTTCTAATGGGCATACACACACCTTCCCCGCTCCATCCTGCGGACAAAGGACGGCCGGTGGTTCTTTGAAATATCGAGCCTGGAGATTGTGGTGTTCTAAAGCTCGCAGATCACGGCATCTGGATCTGACAGGAATTCCTTCTACGTTGTAGCCTCATCCTGTGATGATGTCACTTGTGCATTTGGCTCTTCCGGCTCTGAACTATCTTTCTTACATCCGGAACAAAAAAGACTGACTGAAATTAGACAGATTAATAGCCATTTGACATGTTTCATTTTGCATTCCTTTCTTGGGATTAGTAGAAACAAATATGCGACGCCAATTTACCCGTTAAATATTCTCTCATATTCTAAATATCACTAACTTCATGATACAGCTTCCGTATAATACTCACTTTTGCTACTGACAGTCTAATCTCAAACCTAAACTCCAGGGTGCCTTGCTTGCTTAATCTAAAGAATACTTAAACTATCGATGTGGAACTTTCAAGGAAAAAACTTGTCCCGTTAGAAATATACTTTGGTTTTCTAATGTGGTTCATCCCGTTTGATAGCGAAGCATTTTCTAATGTAGCTGTCAGTCTGGTGTCTTGTGCTTTATTTTGGCGTTAAGATAGGTGATATAGCGACAGTTTTTCAGTCAAAAACGCTCACTCTTAAAAACAAAAGTCTAAAATTTCATAATTTTTTATCTCCTTTCTAAACATTGAGTTACAAGAATCAAGCATCGAAAAATGAGATATTTTTCGGCTCAAAACTGCACACTCGTCTAATTATAGAGGCGCCACTTTTATAGCCTCATATAAGACATGGTAAACATATGAAACTATACTTTCAAAATACGAGATACGCTTCACGAGATACGCGATACGAATTCGAGATTCCCTCTACAACTGTAGAGAACTCTCTACAAATCAGCCCTTTTTATGCAAAACAAAGCCAAAGTCAAGTAGGCCAAAATCAACATAAATACTTATGTAACAATGAGATATGCAAAATTGGACAATTGGTTATTCAGACAAAACAAACCCAATTCAAACCCAATAAAGCCAAAAACAAACCCAATTCAAACCCAATTAAAGCCAAAACAAACCCAATTCAAAGCCAATTTAAAAGGCAAAGCATACCGTTACGTTTGTCGATTAATACTCGACACCAGTCGTTCGGTTACTACGCCAATGAAACAGAATCTGAGCAAAGTCGAATGATTCTCCGCAACTCAAAACTAAATCCTCAAAACTCAAAACTATCCCTTAAGCCGCCCTTGACATCAGACCTGCCAATCCGTACAGTGGCTCAAATGGCAAAAACCCTTTACATAATTGACGGCCACGCGCATATTTACGCCGCATATTACGCCCGGATGCAAACCATGACCAGTCCGTCTGGTGAGCCGACTCAAACCACGCTCATCTTCACAACGGCCATGATAGGCCTAATCCAGCGGCAAAAGCCGGACATGCTCGTTGTGGCTATGGACAGCAAAGAAAAAACCTTCCGCAACGATATCTACCCCGAATACAAAGCCCACCGCAAGCCGATGCCGGACGATATGCCCGCTCAGATAGACCGGATTGAGCAGATTCTAAACGCGATGAACATCCCCATCCTCCGAATAGGCGGCTTTGAGGCCGATGATATAATCGGAACATTAACGAAAAAAGCCGGCGCAGAAAATATCGATTCGTATATATGCTCCAAAGATAAGGATATGCTTCAGCTTCTCGATGAGCATACCTGTATCTACGATATCAAAACAAGTAATGTTACTAATCCACAGACAATGCAAAGTGATATGGGAATATCGCCGCACCAGTTCATCGACTGCCTCGCTCTTCAGGGCGACACAGCAGACAACATACCAGGCATACCCGATGTCGGCCCCAAAACCGCTCTTACCTGGATACAAAAGTACGGCTCAATTGATAATCTTTACGAGCACGTCGATGAAATAAAAGGCAAACGCGGCGACAACCTCCGAAATTTCAAAGACAAAGCCGCCCTGAGCAAAGAGCTGGCAACTATCGATTGCAATGTTCCGATTCCGCTTGACTACAGAGATCTGGCCCTGAAAAAGTTCAACGAACCAGAGCTGACCCGGCTATTCACCGAGCTTGGATTCACCCGCCTTCTCTTACAATTAGGTCTGGCCGATATCGAGCAAACCAACAGAGCCGCGAATGTTAATGAGCGGTCATTAATAAATGCCGATCAACCCGCTTCAATGAAGACTGTCGAACACGAATACCAGTTAATCGACACAGAAGAAAAATTTGACAAATTTGTTTCCGAACTGAAAGAGCAAAAATTATTCGCCATCGATACTGAAACAACTTCTATTAACGCCATGCGGGCCGACCTGGTCGGAATCAGTTTTTCCTGGCAGGCAAACAAGGCTTTCTATCTTCCCATTAAGGCCCCGCTCGGCTCAAAACATCTTGATATAAAAATGGTTCGCCAAAAACTCGCGCCTATACTGGCGGACAAAAACATAAATAAAATCGGCCAGAACATAAAATATGATATGCACGTCCTCGAAAACTCGAGCCTGCCTGTCAAAGGAATCCACTTCGATACTATGGTCGCTTCTTATTGTCTCGACCCTGCCCGAAGCCATTCGATGAACAACATGGCCGCAGATTTCCTCAATTATGACTGCCTCCCAATCTCGGACCTCATAGGCAAAGGCAAAAACCAGCTAACTTTCGATATGGTCGATACCACCGCCGCATGTGAATATGCCGCCGAAGATGCCGATATAACCTTCCAGCTTTATATCTACCTAAAAGCCCGCCTTGATAAAGAGCCTCAGCTTAAAAAATTATTCGAAGAACTCGAAATGCCCCTGGTCTCGGTCCTGGCAACGATGGAACACAACGGCGTATCACTGGACACGGCACTGCTGAGAAATATGTCGAGTCAAATCAGCGAGGCGCTCGAAAAACTCACAGAGAAGATTTACGAACAATCCGGCTCGGTCTTTAATATCGACTCTCCGAAACAACTCGCCGAAATTCTCTTCGACAGACTCAATCTGACTTCTCTCCGCACAGGCAAGGCCAGCCGAAGCACTGATGCGGCTGTACTCGAACAACTGCGCATTCAGCACCCAATTGCCGATTTAATTCTCCAATACCGAACTTTAAGCAAACTGCAGAATACTTACGTAGAAAAACTCGGCTTGCTGATAAACCCAAGAACAAACCGTCTTCACGCCTCATTCAACCAGACAATAACTTCAACAGGCCGGCTTAGCTCAAGTAATCCGAATCTTCAAAACATTCCGATTCGTACAGAGCTTGGCCGAAAAATCCGCGGCGCTTTTATCACTGAAAAAGAATCTGATTGCATCTTAAGCTGTGATTATTCACAAATCGAGCTTCGCCTCCTGGCTCATTTTTCAAAGGACCGGGCCATGATGGCCGCCTTCGCCGACGACAGGGACATTCATCGTTTCGTCGCATCGCAGATTTACGATTGTGCGATTGAAGACGTAACCAGCGAAATGCGATCGCGCTGCAAAGCCGTGAATTTCGGTATCATCTACGGCCAGGGTGCATTCGGACTTTCGCGTACTATTGGTATAAGCCAGGGCGAAGCCAAAAAATTCATAGAAGACTATTTCACCCGCTACAGCTCAATCCGAAAATTTATGGACGACTGCATCGCCCTTGCCAGGCAGACCGGCTACGCAGAGACAATTTTGCACCGCCGGCGAAATATCCAGAACCTGTCCAGCAAAAACGCAGGCAAACGTTCGCAAGCTGAGCGGCTCGCAGTCAACACTGTTATTCAGGGCTCTGCCGCAGATTTAATTAAAGTAGCAATGATAACCATTCAGCAAGAAATCGAAGCAGAACAATTACCCGTTCGCATGACCCTCCAAATTCATGATGAGCTGGTTTTCGAACTGCCCGCAGCCGACGCCGACAACCATGCAAAATGGATAGAAGAGCAAATGATTAACGCTATCAAGCTCGATGTGCCGCTAAAGGTTGATATATCCAAAGGCCCAACCTGGCTTGACGAAAAATAGCAGGGCCTATACAAGATTAAGTATAGGCCCTTTTAAAAATCTGTTATTTATAATTGTAACTTATTGCTTACGGTGCAGGTGGATACAGACGAATATCGTCGATGTATAACATACCCGATCCGCCGGTACCCGATCTAAGACCAAGAGTAATCGAAGTTACATTGGAAAGGTTCACGCCCTGGTCGGCAAATGCCTGCAAGGGGATATTCCACTCGGTCCAGCCGGCCGCCTGCGCCGCATCAGGATTATTGTTATCGACACTAGCGCTACCGTTTAATATAACATACATCGTCTCAGCAGCATTAGCCGGGTCGCCTTGGTACCAAACTGTCAAATTGCTGACACCTTTAACGGTCCAGTCACGATTGGAAGTCAAGGTCAAGGTCGCCTCAGATTTACCAACAGCATTATCGTATGCGAACGGCATCGATTGAGAACCGCTGTTAACAATAGTCTGCTCTGCAAGGGGGGGATTGGCATGACCAACGACGGAACCGTTTGCAGCGGGATTGTCGAATCCGTCAAGCCAGGCAAGATATATCCTGTTGCTGCCCGGTTCACCTTCATTAATGTCATTGTAGCTCTCAAAATCATCAACAATAAGGAAGTCAACTGTAGTAAAGCTCCAGATATTGCTTCCCCAGGTAGTTATGACCTCGGCCTCATTGACCTCGTTAATCTTCCAGTAGTAAGTCTTACCCAAATCCAGGGATAAGGGGCCATAGCCGGCCTCGATCACGGTCTCGACGGGAGCAGTATCATCCATCACGGCCTGCTCGTCAGAGCTAAAGTAAACATCGTGCGTAGCCGCCTCTCTTCCCGCTCTCCAGCCAAGAGCTACATCTCGCGG
>VRUK01000034.1 GCA_019456195.1 Planctomycetota bacterium
TCTGTGAAAAATAATATTGGGCAATTCTCCCACCATAAAGAACACCGCAATCCTTGTGCCGAACAGGATTGGGACCGAACATATCTTTCTTGGTCTGGTTAAAGAAGGCGGCGGAACAGGCGCTGCGGTTCTGAAGAATCTGGGCGTTGATATAGATAAGATGCTTCCTGAAGTAGAAGAGCTGTTCAAACTCAAGGGTGGCAAGGATGAAGTCGCCGAGGGCAAAATCACGCAAACGCAAAACGCCATAAAGGTTATAGAGTACGCTATCGAAGAGGCGCGGAACCTTGACCATGAATACATCGGCACCGAACACATTTTGCTGGGCCTCCTTCGGGTAAGCGAAGGTATAGCATCGCAGGTTCTGGCTAATCTGGGTGTGAATATCGAAAACGCCCGTATGGAGATAGAAAATCTGCCTGACCGGCAGGAGTAACGAATGTATAAGCAGTGGTTGGTTGTGAGGAATCGATGCAGACAGACAATCGTGAAAATGGTGTGTAAGTTTCATTCCACGGGCCGGTTTCGGACTTCGTATTGCCTGTCAATAAGCGGGAGGAGCCATCTCACATTGCAACACTGACATCAGCCAAATTACAAACATCAATACCAGCACCGCCAATATAAGTTTAAACATTCTGGTATCAAGTGCCTTCATAATGCAAATCTCCCTTTCTACATATTATTATAGTGATTTGCTTTCTAAAGTTCAATGAAAATATGTCCCGGCTGGTTGTTTAGCCCACCGGTAAGCCTGTTCGGAATCGAGGGCAAGCTTCACGGCCATAAATATATCATTGATTATCTATTTTTTTCAGAGGCGTTGTCCATAAATATATCTTATGCTCGATATTGTCAAAGGAAGAAGTGAGCCTGACGACTTTGTCCGGTTTTACGCCTTTCATATCAAAACTGTGCGAGAGGATTCGTGAGCCGGGTTTGAGTTTTTCCAACTGCGGGATGAGCTTAACATTAAGGGCAGGAAGCAGGTAAAGAGTGACTACATCCGCTTCGCTAAGGTCGAGTGTGAAGATGTCCTTCTGCTCAATTGTAACCAGATGCTCGACCTTGTTCTTCTTTACATTTTCCAGGGATTCTTTTACTCGCTCTGGGTCAAGGTCGTATCCTACAGCTTTGCAACCGTATTTCCTGGCGGCAGTGACCGGGATTCGCCCATCGCCACAGCCCAGATCATAAACTAAATCATCTTTTTTGAGCTTCGCCAACTGAAGCATTTTGTCAACTACATCCTGCGGAGTGGGAACAAACATCACATCCAGAGAATTGTATATCCGGCCTTCGACGGTAACCTCTACTTCTTCAGGCAGCGACAGCAGGCCTTCGCGTCTCAAAGGCAGTTTGATTTGCCCCAAATCAGGGGCATCAACCCACAATTGTAACTCTGTTCTATAAGGAATTGTAGAACCGGGTTTGCAGTTCAATGATTTCAGCAAACGTGCATATATCACTTCGTCCGGCAGTGAAATCAATTCTTTTGAGTTCGGGGCTATGGCAGCCGCATGGGCGGCGACTGCCGTTAGAAATGTATTACCTCCGCTCGTAAGGCTGTAGTTTAAGCTCACCAAGGGCAAATCGGCCGGATAAGGATTATCAACTTCGATTTCAAACAGCAGTGTGGCGTAGTCTAACTGGACATCCTGAAATTTAAGATCTACGATTCGTGCCGTCGGCTTGTCGAAGTGACGGAGTTGTTGATTTGTTTCACAGCCTGCGAAAAAAAACGCCGCCAACGCCAAAGAAAAAAAAAGACGCCGCATACCTGTCATAGTTTCCACCTCTTCCAACGTAAATTAACGTTAGTTGATCCGCGTAAACACAACCGGATGATTATATCTTAGAGTCACAGAATAATCAATAAAAGTCTGTGTAAATTACTTAAGGCAGGCCCATATAGTCAAAGGAAGAGCGGTTTGCGAACAGAATCACTGCTCCACAGCCACGATTTCGACGCCACTGAGAATCGGTTTGCCCTGCCGTGGTTCGAGTTTGATTTTTAATGAGCCGTCGATTTCGACATTATCGAATTTTAGGGCAATGGCCCGCATGCGACCGCCTGCGGCTTTGGCGATATCGAAGTTCTCGGCCACGGTGCGACCGTTCATGGCGATGTCAAATCGTCGCTTTCCCGGATCATCGTGATTGGGTTCGGCAAAGTAGAGGCGAACGGTGTAAGTCGTCGATCGCAAATCCCGTATCGTGATTGCCGAGGCTCCCTTCACTCCAGAGGCGGCAACCCAGGGCCAACCTGATCCACCTTTGATCCAAAGCGAATGACGGTAGTAGAACTCGGCTGATGACGGTTCGACCTCGATCTTCAATTCCGGCGACGGGCCACCTCGACTTGGGTAGTCCAGCCACAGTGTTCCCGCTTCTGTCATTCGGTCGCCCGGCGCCCCGAAGTTGACGCCCACTCGCACGATGTCGGTTGGCATCGACGGTCCCCAGGCGGCCCATTGTTCGTACTCGGGCGGCATCGGTACTAAAGCCAGCCCTGCGGGTAACGGATAGCTGCAGGTGCAGCCTTCGTAGAAGTAGGGAACATTCAGTAAACCACACGCAGGAATGATGCTGTTCGTGCATCCTGATCTCGGGCCGCTGATGTAGCACGTGCCACTTTCGAGCCGCTTGTCGTAGAACGCCGCTGTTCCCGATCGCATCGTATATAAGTAGCCGTAATCAACTCCTCCGTCGCAGCCATAGCTCTTGGGAAATGCCCGCGGCTCGATCTCTCCCGTGAGCGGGTTAACGCGACTGCCGGCGTTTGGTTCTCCCGGATTCCAATCATCCAGCTGGTAAGGGGGGCGATACTGATTTGGCTGAATTGCCAGGCGATCGCGATGAGGAAACTCGAGGTCGGTGCTCAGTCGTTCCTTCGGTGCCAGTACCCGGCCCGTGTACACGTCGCTCAGCACGGGAGGTAGTAATGTGTAGGGCACCTGCTTGCCTTCACGGTGGCGGGCCATCCAATCTTTCGGGTACGAAACCATCACGCCATCGACAAACATTGGCTGCGGCGACCGCTTGAAATGCCCCAGCGTGTCGTCGAACCAAAGAACAGCCAAGGGTGCTTTGACTCTCTCGTCACGGCTTGACCAGCCGCCTGTGTAGTTTACAGCGCCTGGCAGCGGTCCCTGACGACGAACAACGGTCATACCCGTCGTCCGCTCAATCTCGAAGCTTCCGGCGTCCCGGTTTACATCGACCAGCCGAGCGTGGTCGTCGTCCGACAGATTCAGACAGGCCGTGCCGCCGTACGGTCGTAAAACGTCGAAGCTGGACATTCCGATCTTGTTAGCATCTGTGGCTACCAACCAATGGGCGTCGTTGATGACGACGACACTTGCCATGTACGGTGGAAACTCGATCTTGCCTGGCCCGCCAACTTGAAACGAAACGCGTTTGCCGTACAGACCGGCAGCGTCGAATTGTTTCCGGAGACGGTCGATCCTGACTTCATCCGGATCGACTACAATTACGTAAAGTTCGGTTTGCGCGACAAGTGTTTCCAGCAGGCCGTTCTCAGCAATCCCCAACACAAGTGCGTAGCCATGGCGATGGTCAACGGCATCAAGGACCTGTTTTCCGAAACGAGATAAGTTGCCGGATTCCGTGGGAAGTGTTTTGACCTTCAGTGGATAACGCGCAACGGCCTTCGGCTTTCTCGGCCCAAAGCAGTAGAGTTCACCATCCAAAGTCACCACGAACAGCTTTCCATCGGCGACGAGCATCGTGTGAATCTCACCTTCGACACCAGGAAAACCGTCGCCGAAATGGAACTTTTGCTCTGCAATAAGGATTGTCGTTCGAACGTCCGGTTCTCCCGGGCCTTGATAGATCTTGTCCTCGTGGAGATCTCGGTTGATGTTGGCGTCCGGCACAACTATGCCACGTCGGATGTCCGCCGAGGTGAACCAGCCGCCCGGCAGACGTCCTGGCCTGGGTAACACAAAGGACAATAGCTTACCGGAGCGCACGTCGAAATGAGCGGGGACCGCCTGACCACACGGCACGATTAGCTCGTTGCCGCTAACGACCAAATAGCCTTGTGGTGTCACGCCCCCAAGCGATTCGGCGCCGTGCGGATGTTGGCCATAAACGTAGCCGCAGTCATCATTCAACCAGACGACTCGTCCGGTTTCGGCATCGAGCGAATAGAGGAACGCACCCTCGAACGGCCATACACCCGCCGCGAAGTAAATCTTTCCGTTATGCAAGACAGGTCCGCCTCGGACAGGCCAAACCGAAATCAGGCGTCCATTGCCTAAGATATTCCGTCCGGACGGTACCGCACGGAACTTCCAGAGCAATCGACCGTCTTTGGCCGCCAGACAGTACAAGTGCCCGTCATCCGATCCAATGAAGATGCGATCCTTCCATGCGACCGGAGCGAACCGCACAGGGCCGTTGGTGTAAAACCGCCACTTCTGCCGGCCGGTGTCGATATCCAGGGCTGTCACACTGTCGTTGAGCGACGAAGCGATGAACATATTTTTATCCAACACGACCGGTTCATAACCAGCATCGAACTGAATCCGCTTCGTCCGAAAAGCCGGTTTAAGTTTCTGAAACTGACGCACCCAAGAAAGATGCAACGATTCAGGTAAGGTCTGCGAAGTCCGAGCACTCCGGGCCGCATCGCATCGCCACATTGGCCAGTCTTCAGCCAAAGCAGTGGCCGCGACACTTGAAAATATTAGTGAGATGGCTGCCAGAGCCAAGCGAGTGAAGGATCGTAGCTTCGCCCCGTCCCCACCGTGATGGGCTTGCTGTATTGTGCGCGGGAAGGTATTCGGGCTTCGCTTCATGATTATCTCCTGGAACATCTATGTTGATTCTTCCGAAAACTGTCGTGCGTGTAACTAATAGGCAATTGATAGGCATTTTGATTTTTCAAGCATTAGAATGATTATACTATGTGCCCTGCCGGGCACACAATAAAAAAACCCCCAAAAGAGTATTTTGGGGGTAAGGTGCGAAGTTTCCTCGCATTTAGTCCGAAGCGAAGATTTTAGTCGTCATAGTAGTAATCATACTCATACGTATTTTCCTGGTACTCATAATCGTCCTCATAATCGTCAGACCAATCGTCTTCTGATTCATAATCATAAGACCAATCTTCCTCGGTCTCATAATCGTCAGACCAATTATCTTCAGTCTCATAAGACCAATCGTCTTCGGTTTCATAGTCATCAGACCAGCTATCTTCAGACCAGCTATCTTCCCAATCATTCTGTGACTCATATCCATAATCATCAGACCAGTTATCCTCGTAGTCATAAGACGAATCTTCCTGGTACTCAGAGTAGTCATCGTTCCAACCTTCGTCGTATTGAGAGTAATCATACATATCTTCTTCATATTCACAGTATGAATTGAAGGTCTCTTGCTGACTTGGCTGTACTGTCTGCCCTGGCTGTCCGGACTGAGCTGTTGAGAACTCAGGGGCTATAAAAACAGCAGCCACAGACAAAATAATGCTGATAACGACACATTTGATCCAGGTTGACAGCTTAAGATTCAGAAATGTCTGCTGGAGACCATTCTGCTGCCCAGTGGACTCCTGTTCCGGCTGCGGGCTAGAGCCCGGCTGGCTTTGACTACCGTACGGCTGTCCAAAATTCTCGTTCATTTCAGGTTCCATAATTCCTCCTCAAAAAAAGTTAATAAAATTGATTTTAACGCCTTAAAAACACTTATGTAAAACATAGGAAATAAAAATTAGAATGCCAAATTATGCCCAAAATTATTTTTGGGATTATTCTCAAAGACAGAACCTACAGGTTCCCACATGAGAATTACATGGATTGGCAGGGTAAATAAAAAACCCCCCAAAAGAGGATTTTGAGGGTCATATATGAAATCGTCCGGCTTTTTTAGCGCGAAACGGAGTTTTTAGTCCTGATAACACTCATTAGAGTCAATCCAACTACCTTCTTCGAATTGGTATTCATTGAATTCGGTTTTTTTTTGCTGCCTGAGTGATTGTGCCGTACTAAGCTTGGGAGTAACGTAAGCAGCAAGGGCAATCAAAACAGCGACAACAATGAGACCTTTGATCCAGGTTGCCAGCTTAACATTCAGCCAGGTCTGCTGAAGACATTCCTGCTCGAAAAAGGGCTTTGTTTCAGGCTGTGAGCTTGTGTTGGGCCGGACTTGATTTTCGGATGGCGGTGACCATTTTTCTGAATTTACATCAGGCTCCATAATTCCTCCTCATAATTAGATTAAAATAGGTTTTGTTTTGGCGTATTAAAGGATATCGTATAAAACATAAGAAATAACAATTCTAATGCCAAAATATTTCCTTATCGGGCAGAAAAAACAGGCTTTTAACAAGTAAAATAAGGAATATCCTCAATGGGGAATTCCGATAAATCGACATTAAAGGCCCTCATATTCTATGCCGATATAACGTGTGATTTGAGTCAGTTACAGCAACTTATTTGTTAAATGGGCTCGTTATATCATATCGGCCGGTAAACATAGAACGCTTAGTCATACGCCGAGAGGAAAACAGGATGGCAAAACATCAATCGAAACTAATCGACATTATAAATGATAAGTGTAATACTAAAGATATCTTGTGCCACATGGTTCGTGCCGTCAAGGACATTATGACTTATGAGGTAAAAACGCTTACCCTGGATGATACGATAGGGACGTGCCTTGATATTATGACAGAGAATAAAATTCGTCATATTCCTGTCGTGGATATTGTGACGGAAAAAGATACCAAATCACACTTTGTGGGTATTGTTTCTCAAAGAGATGTTTTTCGTCAAATATCGCCATATCTGGAGAAAATCGGCCAGGCGAATTCGGACATAAATGCGCTGCAGCAGCTTCTGGTACAAATCGTTACGAGAAAACCTAAGTGCGCATCACCTGAGAGCCCGATACAGTATGCAACTACCCTGATGGTCGAAAATCACGTTGATTCGGTTCCCGTTTTGTTTGAGAATGACCTGGTTGGTATAGTTACGGCGACAGATGTTTTAAGGCTCTTTGTCAGACTGCACGCAATTGGGCATCTATACGAGGAGAAGACAAAAACAGAACCGAGAAGAAGATTTGTTGACTTGTTGGCAGGGAATTCAGACGAGGCGATCTGGGCGCTTTCATCAGTTCTCGGAACGGTTAAAGATATTATGACTGAGGAAGTTGTCTCTCTGGATGAGCATGATAACCTGGACAAGGTAATGAAGTTGATGCAGAAGGGTAAATTCAGACACGTGCCGGTCGTGGACAGGCAAAAGAAACTGGTAGGTATAATCTCCGACAGGGACGTTCTTCGTCTTCTTCCATATCGCAAGGGTCAGCGCAAAGCGAAGTCGGAGGTATTTCGGGCCGATCTGTTTGATGTTGAGCCGTACGAGCCGGTCACACATCAACAGGTCTATCGCATTATGAATCGGGACGTGATCCACGTTCAACCAGACTGCGGCTTCCATGAAGTGGTGAAAATGCTGCATGAGAAGAAGATAAGCTGTGTGCCGGTGATAGATGAGAATAAAAATATTCTTGGAATAGCTACCGTCACAGACGTGATGCGCGGATTGCTGGCTGCTTATGCGCTGTTCGAAAAAACTTCCGCTTAATTCAATTCATAACATTTATCTATAACTCAATCGTAAACCTACATCAGACGTAAATTCTGCCTTCTATCCCAAAGCCTGTTGCTTTGATTGAAAATTACCCGATACTTGATACATGAGGTAAGATATTGGAAAGAAATTCTGGGAATATCGCAACGAATCGTGTATCTTAGTAATAACAGAGGAGACTTAGCCGTGTGTCTAAGCAATCTAAATGTAAATTTTTAACGAGAGGAGTAAACCACAATGAATAAGGCAAAAACCTCAAGACGAAGAAACATTTTCCTGTTTGTGTCGGCCATTATCTTTATCACAACATCCGGTGCAAGTGCTCAGCAGAAGCTGGGTGATCTTGTATCAGAAGGCGGCTTCGATTGGATGATAGGCAATTGGGAGGCCACGAGCGACGAGGGCGACAAAATTGAGCTGGTTTATAAATGGGAGCTTGATAAGCATCTTATGACGATGCTGCTTAAATTTGCTGATAACGAGTACCGGGCAATGATCTTTTACAAGCCAGCCGAAGACCAGATCGTACAGATAACTGTTGATAATCAAGGTGGGACCGGCAAAGGAATATGGGAAGCCGATGGCAACAAGGCCGTGCTTAAACACGAACACACCGGGACCGACTGGCAGACCAACAAAATGGGTTTTGCCCACTCTAAAGTTGATGCCAACACAATGAAGTGGGAAATGCACGAGATGTACAGCTCCGGCGAACTTTCCGATTACCCTAATTTTACGGTAGATTTTAAGCGCCAGAAGAAGAGTGCTAAAAAATAGTGGGCTGCGGTTCGTCTCGGCGCAGGCTTACGCCGTAGCTGGACGGATTCCGCCACGGCGAGCAAGCCGCCACGTTACGAAACTATCTTGCTGGATAAACTGTGAGGTCCTTCGGCTCCGCTTCGCTGCCCTTGGAATGACAGTTGGAGAATTCAGAATTAAGGACTATCCGATTGGGCGCCGGTTACTTCGAGGAATTGAGTTTCCAGGCTGCGGCCTTCGGTAAGTTTTCGCGGGGCGATGGACATATCCAAAAGAGTTCGCAGAACAGGGGCAATAACCGCATCCTGATCGAGATGGTCGGCGGACAGGTTAAGTATTACTAAATAGTCTGTCGATTTGTTGCTCTGGCTTGCGGTGGGAATAGAAAGCATTTTTATGCTGCGGACGCCTTCAATCGAGGTCAGCTTTTCGATCTCGCTTTCTTTCAGTGGGCGTGAGAGGGACAGATTATATTCGCGGTCGGCGCGAGTAATTTTGTCAACGGAACCGGCCAGAACCAGATTGCCGTGGTCCAAAATAGCCACATGGTCGCATAGTTCCTGAACCTCGTCCAGATTGTGGGAGCTGACTACGATAGTCGCGTGTTGCTGCAGTTGCTTAACGAGGTCTCGAATCTGCCGGGCACTAGCCGGGTCGAGGCCGGCGGTTGGTTCATCGAGAAGGATAACTTCGGGGCTGCCCAGAAAGGCCTGAGCAATACCGAGGCGTTTGACCATGCCGTGAGATAAACTGCCGACGCGTCTTTTAGCAACCGATTTCAAGCCGACCAGTTCAAGGCTGTGTATGACCTCTTCGTTGGCTTGTTTCTTTGTGCGGCCGGCAAGAAGGCGAAAAAAAACGAGCTGGTCAAGGATGGGGACATTGCGCTGGAACTGCGCATCCTGTGGCAGGATACTAAGACGTCCCTGAAGGCGGGAAATGTATCGGGTATCGATGCCGAGTACTTCGACCGTGCCGGCATCGGCCTTGAGGAAGTCGGCGATAATGGAAAAAAGAGTGGTTTTTCCGGCGCCGTTTGGCCCGAGCAGGCCAAAAATGGAATTTGACGGGATATCGAAGGACACCTTGTTAAGGGCCTGAATGCGTCCGAATCTTTTTGATAATTCTTTTATGGAGACAACGTTCGTCATTTTAAACCTAAAGATCACGCGTTTCAAATCGGATATAACCCAGTGTTAGAAAGAAAGCCGTATAGGCCAGAGACGCAAACACCGCACCGAGCCAATGGGCCGGGATCGGATGGAGCAGATTATTTTGCCATCCCCAGGGCAGGGCATACAAGAGATATTTGGCGGGTTTCCATGCAAAGCTGCCGAGGATTGCCATAAGCAGTACACCGGCGATAGCCACTTTAGCCATGACCAGAGAGAGGAACGGAGAGTTTACTGATGCGGAAATCAGCGAACAAACAGAGATATAGGGTACCATAAGAATCGCCAGTGCCAGAAAGCCCTGCACGGCCCAAATTGCCAGGTCAGGAGCGGGATAGAGTCTGGTCTTCATGCCGAGATAAAAAGTAATGGTAGCGATGATAATTGCCATAACGGCGGTTGAAAAAAGGACGGTCCCGATAAAACGGCCGAAAAAGATGTTGCACCGTTCGGTTCTCAGGAGCAGGTATCGCAGGCCATGGTTCTGAACATCCCCGCTGATTTGGTTGAAAGCCAGAAAGGAAATCACAAAAGGCATACCGAATATCAGTATAAGAAAAATCACTGATAACAGAGCGGGCTTTTTCTCAATAAGAAAATCCGTCCAGGGGTCGAAGCCAGATGTGTTGTTGTCGGATTGTGCGTCATTTGAATTACCATTCTGAAGGCGGAGCTGAGGTGATACAGCTTCTTTGGTGACTTGTTCAAATGATTTTATTCCCAGGACAAACTGGATAATCGGCTGGCCTATATCGATAATTGTCTTCCTGATAAGCTGGGGATTTGCCTGGCCCATTTGCTTTTTTTGCAGGGCCATTAATCGCTCTACAGGCATTATTATTATATGGGCTACGGAAAGGCCGAAGACCAGTGCAATCATAAGATAGACCAGACCCGAGCCGCTTCGTACGACGTACCGGCTCCAGTAAAGACTGATAAGGCGAATGTGGGCGAAATTTATTGTTTTCAGATTCATTTGTCGTGGACTGGCAACTATAAAGATACCGAGAGAATAATCCGGCATTAGTTGGTCAGGTCCTCCTTAAAGGTAGTGTTGAGCAGAATAAGTGTAAGTGCCGGATAAATCAAGCCGATCATGGTCTTGATATCGAAGCCGCCTCCAATTTCAGGCTCGAACATTATTATGATGATAACGCTGTTGATAATATCAATGACGGCGTAGATGTTGCCGAGAGTCCGCCCCAGGAACTTTTTCTGTTTCAAATAACCTATTCCGGACAGGAGTAAAAGCAAGCCAGATACGAGAGAAAGGACAAAGATAAGAATAAATGCAGGGATTCCCAGATTTTCAAAGGCCTCCATTTGGGCCTTTTGATTAGCATTCATATGATCAGTTGATATTATTCCAATGATTACGAGTAAGATAATTATCCAGCCAAGAAGAACAACCAAACTCAAGCCGGAAAAAATGAAATTAATTACTGCAAGGGCCGTCAAACCACCGGGACGGTTCTCATCATTCATTATTCTTTCCTTTCCTGATTTAAGATACTGGCAGCAGTTGTTGTCTTACTTATTTAGCCAAAAATAGTTATAAACGGCATACTTTCGTATTCCTAAGAGCTTAAGACACACCCGCAGTCTATGGTATGTTACGATTGAGGTGTGGGTGAGTGCAAGGAAAAAAAGTGCATAAGAGCATAAGGCATAAGAGCAGAATTCCGTCGTTTGGCCGTGAAATGAACAATATTATTTTGCAGGATAAACTGTGAAGTCGCATCGATTTGTTCGACTATTGAATGATTTTATAAAAACACATTCTCCGGCGAAAAGCATAATTCTTAAATCAGGGAAAGTTGACTTCTTATCTGCTGCGCTTAGGATTATTTTATAAAAATGCGTATTTATGTTCGTATGTAGTTCCCAAATTAGGGAAAAGTCGGCTTTTAATGTTGTTACTATTTTCTTATTTTATATTTCATTTCTGCTATTTTTTGCGTTTTATCACGAAAAAACTGAAGAACAGCAATTTTTTGCCCTATATCAGACAAATTACGAGTAAAATGGTAGTGTTTAGTATAAGTGAAGGCGGACGCAAGGAATAGGTACTAATGCCGTCGGTTGTTAAGACCTGGAGCAGGGTAAATTATTTGGAGGACTCTAAAATGAAGAAGGTATTTTTCCTTTTGATAGTGTTAATGATGCTTGGATTATTTCCCGGGGTATCGGCCGTGAAGGAAGCGAAAGCTGACGTATGTCTCGGATGCCATGAATTCTCGTCACCCGGCATAGTCGAGCTGTGGGAGGACAGTAAGCACAGCAGTGAAGGGGTAGAATGTGAAACCTGCCATTTGGGCAAAGAGGGCGATCCGTCCACTCACTTTCATTTCGGCACTCAAATCACGGCGGTTCCGTCTCCTGAATACTGTAAAGAGTGTCATGCGAAGGAGGCCGAGGAGTTCTCAAGAAGCAAACATGCCTGGAGTACTTTTATGGGTCCTCTGAAACCATATTACCTCAAGGCACGAGCAGAAGGGCTTGATCCATTCAGCCAGGAGACGGCCAGGCTGCTTGATCCTGAGGGTATGGCAAAGACGGCGCTGACACCATTGTTTCCAGACAGCGGGATACTGGAAAGGATAGGGCTTCTTGATGATCCGAATTATCATCACAATAATGTGAATCTCGGATGTATTCAATGTCACGGGAGTTTCGTTATAGCCGATCCTGGCGGCGAACTACAGGGCTGGCCCAACACGGGTGTAGGCAGGGTCAATCCCGATGGAAGCCTCGGCTCATGCAGCTCCTGCCACACAAGACACGGCTATAGTGTTGCGGAGGCCCGTAAGCCGGAGACCTGCGGTCAGTGCCATCTCGGGCCGGACCATCCGCAGCATGAAATCTATGAAGAATCGAAACATGGAAACATGTACGGAGCAAGCGGCGAATCATGGAACTGGGATTCGCCATCAGGACAGTGGGGTCCTGCGGACATTGATGCGCCTACCTGTGCGACCTGTCATATGAGCGGATTCGGAGATGTAGTTGATACGACTCATGAGGTTGGGGAACGACTCTATTGGGAACTGCAACCGAAGAAATCGGTTCCTCAGTGGAAAGGGCCTGAAGAGGTCGATATGGTTGCTGAAAGAGTACCTGACCCGGACAAGGCCCAGAGCGGCCGAAATAAGATGAGACTTGTATGCTTTCAGTGCCACTCATCGACATGGGCCGACGGCTACTTTGTTGAGTTTGATAAGGTCGTAGAGGACTACAACAAGGTTTGGGAGAAAACGGATGCTCTGCTCGAACAAGCGTACACAGAGGGGCTTATCAGCAGAGACAATCCTCTGGATGAGACGCCCGAAATTATGCATTATCTTATCTGGCACCATGACGGCCGCAGGTGGCGGATGGGCGCCAGTATGATGGGGCCCGACTGGACACACTGGAACGGTGCTGTCGATGCCATAATGAACAAGCTTGGGGCTATGATCAACGATATCGAGATGCGAAGGAAACTGAAAGCGATTGATGACAGGCTCAAGCTATTGGACGAAACTGCCGGAGAATAAGGAGACAAGGCCGCAGGTCAATAGGCCGGAAAAAGGCGGCTGTCTTTACTGCTTATTAAAGTCGGCTCCGATTAACTCGGGGCCGGCTTTTTTGCTGCGCCTGGAATGACGGCGATTGGGAAGCTCGGTCAGGGCAGGCCCTTCGACGGTGCTCAGGGCAGGTCGAAGAAGTTTTTGCTGGTGGTGGTTACGACATTGGCGAAATCGGTTAAGTCCATCTGCTTTAGTTCGGCCAGATATTTGGCGGTGTTAATCATAAGGGCAGGCTCGTTTATCTTTTGCTTTCGCATCGGTACAGGTGACATATAGGGGCAGTCGGTTTCGAGCATTAATCTATCTACTGGTACAATGTTGGCGGCCTTGCGGATAAGGTCGGCGTTTTTGAAGGTAACTACGCCGGTGAACGAAACATAAAAGCCATAATCGAGAACAATCTTTGCCTGCTCGGCCGAGCCGCTGAAACAATGAAAAACCACGCCTCTTATACTGCGGCCGTATTGGTCTAAAATCTCCATCGTTTCATCAAAAGCCTCTCTGCAATGAATGATTACGGGCAGATTCAATTCTTTGGCGATTTTTAACTGGGCAGTGAAGGCCCGCTTCTGGTCGGATTGGCTTGAAAAGTTATAGTGAAAATCCAGGCCTGTCTCGCCGAGGGCTACGACTTTTTCGTTTTGGGCAAGCTCTTTCAATTCTGTTAGCGTTTCGGCGGTTACATCTTTTGCTTCGTGCGGATGGATTCCAACGGCGGCGTACATGTTTTCGAATTTCCCGGCAAGCTCAACGGCTTTACAGTTTTGCTGCGGGTCGGTGCCGACGGTGAGCCAGCCGGTAACGCACGCGGCGAGACTTCGAGCGATAACGGCCTCAATGTCATCGGCCAACTGTTCAAACGTTAAATGGCAATGTGTATCAATCAGTTCCATTGTTTCTACGGTACGAAAGCGTTTTGGTAATGTCTAATCTGTGGGGAGCCTTTTTGGCCAAGGACTATTGCAACAACGTCAAAGCGAAAAGGTCTGTCGTCGATTTTGTGGGTTGCGAGAAAATAACGGGCGGTCCTGACTAATCTGGCTTTCTTGGGGGCCGTGATAGAAGATTCGACCGAGTTGAAGGTTTCGTCCGCCCTGGTTTTGACCTCGATGAAGACGATGGTCCTGTCGGTATCGACCATAATCAGGTCGATTTCGCCGGTTTTGCAGGAGAAGTTGCGTGTGAGTGTTTTTAGGCCTTTTCGTTTGAGGAATCCGCGGCAGTGTTTTTCGCCCCATCGACCGAGCAATTCGCGGTCGGCCAGCAGCTTTCGCTTGTTTAATACCATACCCAACATATTAAATAGAACTCCCCAGATAAAATCTTCGAGCGTTTTGCCTTCGATAAACTTCCATCTTCGCTAAAGCTACGACGAGACAGACGGGACAGGCAAGACAAGTATGGGGGCCGCAGTACTATTATTTTGAGACGGTGTGCGTGCTGTGCCGCTGAGGGAGCCTGACGGATTTGCCGGTTCTCTTGCGGAGGTAATAAAGTTTTGCCCGTCTTGTTTTGCCGCTTCGGATGGCCCTGACGTTAAGGACGTTGGGCGAATGAAGCGGGAAGATTCTTTCGACACCCTCGTTACCGACCATGCGCCTGACCATGAAGGTTTCGTTAACGCCGCGGCCCTTGCGGGCGATTACGGTCCCGGTAAATATCTGGGTTCGCTCTTTGTCGCCCTCTTTTATACGGCAGTGGACATCTACAATATCGCCTATTTCGAAGTGCGGTATTTTTTTCTTCAAACTTTTGCTTTCAACCGCATCCAATATTTCTGTTTTCACGGGTTTATCTCCTAATTAAAAAGTGCACAAGAGCAAAAAAGCACAAGCGCACATGAACACTCATAATTAATACAATCGCATTAGTATAGCCGTCTTTGGCTTAAAGACAAGCACTTTTTTGAAAAAATGTAGTTTTTGGGCGTTCAGGCACCAAATATGATCAGATTCGAGACTGGCAGCTATTCATCCGTTTTTTTTCTTCCGGCCTGATTAAATGGGCCAGTTTGACGAATAGGTGCGGGCGGTTTTCAGATAAGCCTCGAATTTGGCGATTACATCGGGATTTTCGGCAGCGATGTTGTGCTCTTCGGCGATATCTTTATTCAAATCGTACAGTTCCAGCGGCTTGTCCGGTTCCGGACGAAAGGCCTTGTAGTTGCGCCAGCGAACTGCCTGCTGAAAATTATTCGTAAGAAATTCCCAGTACAGAAAACGATCATCTGTTCTCTGTGGTTTGCCGAGCAGGGTTGGCAGAATACTAATACCGTCGATGCTCGAAGGCGGTCTGACGCCAGCCAGTTCGGCAAGTGTTGGCATCAGGTCGGCAAAATACCAGACGGCGCTGCTGGTTTGACCGGGAGCGACTTTGCCGGGCCATCGGGCAATCATAGGTGTGCGGATGCCGCCTTCGAATAAATCGCTTTTGTTTCCGCGCAGCGGGCCGGAGCTGTCGAAAATGCCGTCCCAGCGTTTAGCGGCCCCATTGTCCGAACAGAAGAACACGAGCGTATCGTTATCAATTGTCAGGTTCTTCAGCAATGTCATAATGCGGCCTATGTCGCCATCCATTCGTGTAATCATAGCGGCGTGTACTTTTGCGTCGGCCGGCCAGGATTTGTTTGTGTAGGGATATGTGCTCTGGATTTCATATTTTGCGTGCGGGATGGTATATGGCAGATAGAGGAAGAAAGGCCCGCGACTGTGGCGCTGAATAAAATCGAGGGAAAAATCCGTGAACATGTCGTGAGAATATTTTTCTCGCCTGCCGTCTGCGTTACCTTCTAAGATTTGCTTTTGTTCGTTGTGCCAAAGGTAGGGCGGATAGTAGGTATGCGCACGCCTTTGGTTCAGGTAGCCGAACCATTCATCGAAGCCCTGCTTGTTGGGGACGCCGTTGTTGTCCGGTTCGCCGAGACCCCATTTGCCTGTTATACCGGTTGCATAGCCGGCTTGTTTGAGCACTTCGGCGACGGTGATGTCCTGGAGTTCAAGCGGGACACGTCTTTGTGGTGAGCCGTTGTCCAGAACGAGGGTGCCTCCTATCTTGCCCATGTTATTGCGGACGCGGGTATGGCCTGTGTGCTGGCCCGTCATCAGGACACTGCGAGACGGCGCGCAAACGGTGGAGCCTGCATAGCAATCGGTAAAGCGCGTGCCCTCGGCGGCAAGCCGGTCGATGTTGGGCGTTTTTATTTCCTTCTGACCGTAACAACCAAGGTCACCATAGCCTAAATCATCGGCCATGATAAAAATGATATTCGGGTGTTTTTGTGTTGAGATCTTTTCGACAGGTTTGGTTTTGCAGCCAGCTAAAGACATAGCCGCTGCTGCGGCGCATCCGGCTGTACGATACAGGAATTCGCGTCGGTTTATATTTTTCATTTTTAAAATCCTTTTCTTCTATTATTTAAACTTCCTAACGTGGTATTGCCGGATCATTTACCAGCATTGAATCCAGTCTATCTACGGGTTGGCTACCGAGCACGGGGACAGTGCCACGACGAATATCCTGTTCGTTCCAATAAGTATAGATATTGTCGTCGTTAATGCCGCAGAAAGAATTTTTTTCAAAACTTACATGGCTATCCATAAACAATACGTTTTGCCCGTTTCCTTCGTGAGTAATAGCATTTCCAGCTTTGATTTTTTCTCTATCACCATCCGGGTCGAAGTCGGCTATATTTTTCGGCTTTGCAGCAGGTGACATTATCCATGGATTCGGGTCGGCTGCCACGGCCATACCGGGTTCGCACGATGTTGTCAAAGGGTAGGGGCCGTAGGGCATATGATAAGAGAAGCTGCAGTGTTTTCTTGGCTCTGGGCCAAAGTCCCAGAGGTCGATAAGGCTTCTTTCGGTTACACCGTAGTCGGCGGGATTGAATTCAGTAGTTCCATATTCTTCTTTACAAACGAATGATTTTGGAGTTACCTCAGCATATTTGACGAGCAGGTACAAGCTTGCTGAAATGCTTGCTCGACCATTAGTGCCATTTGCATCGCTCAGGCCGTATGCATCCCTGCTATTATCCGCAGCCCACCAGGGTGTGCGAGCCACCCATTGTCCGTTCACACCGCCTGCGCGTGGGAACTCATCATCATAATCATTGCTGTATATTAGCATTGATTTACCGATACCTGAGAGATTTATTCCACAGACCATTCGGTGTGAAATAGTTGCATACCATCTGCCACCGATATTAAAACAAAAGAGCACAAAGAACAAAATCGGAGGAATCACCGCACCGATTGCTCCGAAGCCGTAGCCGGTCACGCAACCACCGCTTGATCCTATCAGGCTTAAGGCAATAACTCCGAGAAGAAATGCAATGCCACCGATCAAGACACTAATGCAAGCGATGCTGCTCACGAAATCAGATTTTGGACTCAAAATCCGTGGATCCAGCGCTGAGACCAAGCCCGGCACAAAACATGCAAAAGCAAAAAGTGCACAGACAAATGATGCTATTGCGATTCTGCTTATTCTGATCTTTACTGTGTTCGTAACAGTTAGAGGCGGCGTCAAGGGTGAGTTGCAAGAATTACAAAAATGTTCCGGATTTTCTTTACCACACTTTGGACAGTTCATTTTTATTCACTTGATATATTAATATTATTCCGGTTTTTTGTCCCAGGGCTGAGGTGGTGTCGGGTCGTATTTTGGTCTGGCGTCCTCAGCGGGGAAGGAACGTACGACGGCCTCGAGTTTTCTTCGTGCGGCGATGATCTCTGGGGCTTTGCTGTCGATGAGGTTGTTTGTCTCGCCCGGGTCGGCCAACAGGTCGAATAATTTGGCGCTTTTGCCGTCCAATACCCAGAGTTTATATTGTTTATCGCGGACGACGCGGTCGGTGAATTTCATTTTGGGCGTAACGCCTTCTGCGGTAAGTCTGGCGGCGCCAAAGCCCATAGCCATAATCCAGTTCCGGGGTGAATCGTTTGTCTTACCGAGGATGAGCTTTGCGATTGAATGGCCGTCAATAACAACGCCTTTCGGCAGTTTGGCAGAGGCTAATTCGGCGAAAGTGGGCATCATGTCGGTGAAGTCGGTCAGGGCATTTGTGACAATACCGGCGGGTACGAGGCCGGGACAGTTGACGATGAAGGGGGCTCCGGGTCCGGGTTCGCCGAGAGAGGCTTTGCCGCCTCTGACGAGACGGCCGTTCATCCGTGCGCTGATACCCTTGCTTGTGCCGTTGTCGGTTGTGAAGAACACGATTGTGTTCTCGCGAATGTTAAGCTCGTCCAGTGTTTTGATGAGCCGGCCAACGGCAAGGTCGGTGTAGCGAACCATCGCTTTGAACTGCTCCATTTTGCCTTCGGCATCGGGATCTTGTGGTGTGGTTACAAGGGGCCCGTGTGTCAGTGCCATAGGGAAGTACAGCATCATCGGCTCGTTCTTGCGGCGTTTCATAAAGTCAATCAGGAAATCCACAAACACGTCGGTGCCGAATCTGCCTTTATATGTTTTGCTGCCCTGCTTGGTGTTGATGTAAGGATCCCAGTAGCGTTTTGCACTGGGCGGGTTTTGTGATTCATAGCCTGTCCAGATGCAGTGCTCGTCGAAGCCGTGCTGCTGCATAGTATCCGGCTGGACACGGAAGTCGTTAATCTGCCATTTGCCTGCGGCGGCGGTTACATAGCCGGCTTTTTTTAGCACACGCGCAAAAGAGAAGTTGTGTTTGTGGTCGAAATGGCAGCCGGCCCCCCAGCGGGGTACGTCCCAGTGATTGCACCAGCCGTGGCGGAATGGGTATTGACCGGTCAGCAGCGTAGCGCGGGTGGGTGTGCACTGAGGCATCGAATAGGCGTTAGTAAAGCGCATTCCTCCTTTGGCGAGCATATCGATGTTGGGGGTTTTCATTTCCTGGCCGCCGTAGCAGCTTAACCACTCGGGACCGAGGTCATCGACCATGATAAATAATATATTTGGCTGCTTTGCAGTTTTTCTGTTTCCGGCAGGCGCACTTTTACAGCCAGCCAAATGTAACATTGCTGCGGCAGTGCCGCCGGCTGCTGAACGAAGAAATTGACGTCGATACATTGTTACCCTTTTCTGTTTTTTATAAGCCGCCTTTGGCCTTTTTGGCAAGCTGATTACAGCGTCTTCGCAGGTATGTTAAAGTCCTTTGATATTTATCGTCTTTTGCGAGGTTTATTGTTTCGGCCGGATCGTTTTCCAGGTCGTAAAGCTCCTCGTAATCGTAGTCAATATATCTGGCGTATTTGAAGCGCTTGGTGCGCAGGGCCTCGCTTTTGGCGATGGTTTTGTGCTCGAATGGATGCTCGTAGAAGAATTCGCTCCGCCATCGCGGCTTTCTGCCTTTTAGCAGGGGCACAAGGCTTCGACCCTGCATTTGCCGCGGGGCTTTGAGGTGGGCAAGCTCCAGGATGGTCGGGGCGATGTCCACATTGAGCGCCATCTGGTCGAGAGTGAGGCTGCGGTGTTTGCTGTTTGCTCTGGGGTCGTAAACGAGAAGGGGAACGCGGATAGACATCTCATGCGGGAACCATTTTCCTGCCAGGCCGTAGTCGCCGAGATAGAAGCCATTGTCGCCGATGAGTATTATGACTGTGTTATCGTCAAGGCTGAGCTGTTTCAGCCGATCGCGGATTTTCCCGATGACGATATCGACGCCTGTGATAAGGCGGTAGTAGCTCCTGACGGATTCCTGGAATTTTTCGTTGTTCGGGAAACGCTTCTCCCAGCGCCTGCGTGCTTCTGAGTTTCGCAGGAATTCGGGCAGGGCGTCGAAATAGCGAGGATGGGCCGTCTCGGGTGCCGGAATGGCGTCATCCTTGTACAGATCGGAGTAAGCGCGGTCGTAAATGAACTGACGCGGGTCGCTGTCCTGGACGTGAGGGGCCTTGAAACTAACGGACAGGCAGAACGGCCGGTCTTCTGAGCAGCCCTGCAGGAACTCAATCGCCTGCTCGCCCATAATCTGCGTGAGGTGTTTGTAGTTTCCGTTTTCATCTTTGTTTTCGTATTTGCCCTGGCCGGGGAAGCCCTTCCAGTAGTCGTATTTGTCGATGGGCAGGTCTTTTTTAGGCCCGACGCCGTACTTTCCTATAAAGCCGGTTCGGTATCCGGCCTGACTTAAGAGCAAAGGGTAAGTTTGGGCAAGTGCTTCTTCGGAGAAATGCGTGCCGAAGCCTTTGATGCCGTGACGGCTGGTCCACTGGCCGGTGAAGATGCTGGCCCGGCTGGATGCGCAGATAGAGGTGGTGACAAAGGCGTTTGTGAACCTTACGCCGTTTTCCGCCAGGTCGTCCATATTAGGCGTCTGGATTATGAAGTTGCCGGCGCAGCCCATGGCATCGGCCCGATGGTCGTCGGTCAGTAAGAAGATTATGTTCGGCTGTTTTTTTGCGGCGGTGCGGCGTTCGGCAAGATTTCGGTCGCAGCCGGTTAAAGATATCGCCGCGGCTATGGAGCCGCCCGCTGCGAGAGATAGAAATTGACGCCTGCTTACTTTCGAGTTTCTGACGGAGTGAATATTGTCCATTTTGCTCTCCCTATTGTTTTATATAGCATTGACTTCGGGACTTCCTTTTGGTCTATTATAGATATAAAAGCAAAAGGACGAGATATCAAGAAAGAAAGTGAAAATCTCGCAGAGGATTTGAGCAGCCTATGGGTTTATAGCTTTTAAGTTCTTTTTATATAGCGAGCTTGGAGAGTCAATGAGGTATGGATAAAAATGAGAATATAGAGATGGCAGAAACAGAAGAAAGAAAGCCTGCAAGGAACTGGAAAGAGTCGAAAGTAATTTTTCTTGTATTACCCATTATATTAATAGTTCTTGTTCCTTTGGGAGGATTCCCTTATCTGTGTGGCAGATTAAACTATCCTTTAACTCTTGCTTGTATGTTTTATCCGATAGCATTTATATTTCTTATTTGCTGTTTTGTTACAGGTATTGGAAGGTTCTTTCGAGACCGGAGGGAACACAGCGGCAAGAAAAAACTTTTAATCATTGCTCAAATTGGCATATCTATAGTGGTTGTAGTATTATTTATCGAACATTACTTTATTCCAAGGGAATATGGCATACGTCCTCCTACTAATCCATTCACTTATGGTTTCAGGGACCGCATAAGAAGCAAGGCTGATATTAAAGCTATAAGAGATTGGATGAGAACACTTGATAAAGAAGATTATGATGAGTCTGGCGTTCGATTGCCTCGGGATGAATGGCCCAAATCGTTGAAAGTATTAAAACCTCCTAGTGTTGATCTTTACACGGATGATAATGGTAATCCTAAAGTTAGGATCGTATGGGGCGGGGGCTTTTTTCATTGGGGTGTGGAGATAGGTATGGAGGATATGGTAATTCCTCCATCGGATTTCAATCATATGGATGAATATTGGCTGCTTGTGGAAACCGGTGTTTATGTCTGGGATCAAGGGTAATAAAAGTTGTTGGCCAGAAAGGGTGTGCGCAGAATACTCTACTTTTTATCTTTATTGTTCTGAAGTAAGTCCGGTCGCCATTTTTTTGTTCGTTCGAGGGATCGCTGTTTGCGCCATTCGGCGATTTTTGCGTGGTCGCCGCTTAGGAGGATATCGGGGACCTTCATATCACGAAAAACCTCCGGCCTTGTGTATTGCGGGTATTCTAAGAGGCCTTCGCTGAATGAATCATCTTTCGCTGAGTCCTCATCGCCGAGGGCGCCGGGTAATAATCTTACAACCGCATCGATGATTACCATAGCGGCCAGTTCGCCGCCGTTTAAGACATAATCTCCAATCGATATTTGCTCGGCGTCGAGGCCGATACGAATTCGCTCATCGAATCCTTCATATTTTCCGGCGATTAAAATAAGGCGTTTTTCGGCGCTTAGTTCGGCGGCTTTTTTCTGGTCGAATTTCTGGCCCTGTGGGGTAAGGAGGATGGTGCGGCCTTTGTCGGGTGATAATTTCTGGACGTGCTCGAAGCAGTCGAAAACCGCACCTGGCATCATGACCATACCCGGGCCGCCGCCATAAGGTTTATCATCAACCTTTCTGTAACTGTCAGCGGCGAAGTCCCGAATGTCAGTGAGGGCTATTTCGACCAGGGACGCCTCCTGTGCCCTGTTTAATATCGAGCAACTCAAGGGCGATTCAAACATCCGGGGAAAAAGCGTAAGAACATCTATTCTCATTGGACTTCAGGTCAAAAACCCCATGCAAAATCCTTCGACCATTCGCTTGCACTCAGGGCAGGCGCGAGGATAAAACAGCCCTCCAATGAATAAATTGGGGGGCTAAATATGGTTTCTATTCTTCTTTTGCTTCGGCTTCTTTATCGCCAGCTTTTTCTTCTGCCTTTTCTTCTTTTGCGGCGGCCTTTTCTTCAGCCTTGGCCTCTTTTACAGCAGCTTTTTCTTCTTTGGCGTTTTCTTTTTCAACCTTGGCTTCGGCCTCTTTATATATCTTTTCATGGGCCTTAACCTCTTTTGCAGCAGCCTTTTCTTCGGTCTTGGCTTCTTTGGCTTCGACTTTTTCTTCTTTGGCCCTGGCTTTTTCTTCGGCTTCAGCCTTTGCTTTTGCTTCGGCCTCGACTTTGGCTTTTTCTTCATCAGCTTTAGCTTCGGCCTCGGCCTTGGCTTTTGCTTCTTCAGCCTTGACTTTTGCTTCGGCTTCAGCTTTTACTTTTGCCTCGGCATCTGCTTTTGCTTTTGTCTCAGCTTCGGCTTTTGCTTTTACTTCAGCTTCGGCTTTGGCTATTGCCTCAGTTTCAGCGTTTGCTTTTGCTTCAGCTTCTTTTTGGACGGCAATCTTTTGAGCCTTGTTGAACAGCTTGCCTTTGGCGCTGGCTATTGACCTGGCTTTTGCCTGTCGCGCAGCTTGATCTTCGGCGTATTTATGTTTAATACCCTGTCGAAGCAGGATTTGCGAGACCGTATCTGAGGGTATTGCCCCTTTACTGAGCCAAAACTCTGCACGCTCCTTATTGAGGACAATCTGTTTGGCCTGGTCTTTTTCAATCGGGTCGTAATGACCGAGCTTTTCGAGAATTCTGCCATCTCGCGGTGTGCGGGATTCGACCGCATTGATTCTAAAGAAGGGCCTGTGCCGCCTGCCGATCCTGGTCATTCTTAACTTTACTGACATAATTTCTTCCTTTCATTAATATATAATCAATTTCCGTGGTCTGAATCTGTGCAAATCACGGAACGCGTTTACAATTTAAAAAAATGTAATTTAGTAATCTACACCATTTCCCCGGGAAATCCAAGTGTATTTTAGCGAAATTTTGATTTTTGCGGATTTCTGCCTTATTTGGGCATCGAAAGACTTTTGCGACATAAGGCGTAACCGTTTATGAAGATCGCGAAGTTTGCCGGGTCAATTTTGGCGTCGTCGGCGATTCTCTGCGTTTGTTCGTCAGTCAGACTGTCGGCGTTTTGTTTTTCAGTCGGGGTCATTATCGCCACCGCTTTTTTCAATTGTTCCAGTTCCTCATGGGTGGGTGCAGCCAACATACCCAGCTCACTGCTGCCTTCGGTGTCCTTGAACTGGTTTCTTATCAGTTTGCCGAATTCGTTATCGGAAAAGCGGGCAACTTTTACGAGATATTGCTCAATTGACATTTTATTTTTTATCGTCATTTATTTTCCTGTTACTCTTACCTATGTTCTATTTCGATGAGAACGACAAAGGCTTCGGTGTTACAACAAGGCCGGCCGGTCGCTGGCCTGTGCCTTTGCGATCGACGTCGCCGAGGTCCCGGCGTGCCATTTCAGCCAGGGCGAAAAGACGCTTAACCACATCAGGATGCTGGTCCGCGACATTATTTGTTTCGGCGATGTCGGCTTGAAGATTATACAAATTAAGGGGTGTATCTGGTATCCCTTTTCCCCAGTTTCGTTTTTTCATCTTGAACGGCAGATGCAATTTCCATTTTCCGGAGCGTACGGCCTGCAATTGGTCCATCTGGTAATAATAGAATACCTTATGCGGCGATTTTGTACCTCTTTTGCCAGTCATAAGCGGCCAGATGTTTTTGCCGTCGATGATGCGGTCGGTTGGGGCCTTTGTGCCAGCCAGTTTTGCTAATGTCGGCATTATATCCAGTGTCGAGGCTAATTCGTTGCAGGTTTTTCCTGCGGGGATTTTGCCCGGCCATCGCATAATGGCCGGCTCGCGCATCCCGCCTTCGGCAGTACTGCCTTTGAATCCGGAAAGCGGAAGATTGCTTCCGCCCCATCGCTGAGCTGCGCCGTTGTCGGATGTGAAGACAACGAGAGTGCGGTCATCGATGTTCAGGTTCTTTAGCGTTTGGAGAATCTGTCCTGTGGAGAAGTCAATTTCTTCCACGCAGTCGCCGTAGCCGTCGTTGGCGGATTTGCCGCGGAAGTTATCGCTGGAATGGACTGGGTTGTGCGGCATTGTGTGCGGCAGGTAAACGAAGAATGGTTTATCCTTATTAGACGTGATAAATTTTATCACCTGCTGGGTGTAACGTTTTGTAATGGTATTCTGGTTGACGGGTGCCTCGATGACTTTTTTGTTTTGCAGTAATGGCAGGGGGGGGCGGTTGGAGTTTTTTCTTGCGCCCATATCATTGCTGTAGGGGATGCCGTAGTAGTAATCGAAACCCTGGCTTGTGGGCAGGAATTGCGGCTGGTCACCTAAATGCCACTTGCCAACACACGCTGTGGCGTAGCCCCGTGACTTTAGCACTTCAGCAATAGTGATTTCATTCGGATTGAGTCCCTTTTTGCCGACGGGGAACAGGACACACAGGTTGTCGCTGTCCTGATGCATGTTAACACGGCGGGGATAGCAACCTGTCATCAGGCTCGACCGGGAGGGTGTACAGACGCCGCTGGTAACATAGAAACTCGTAAAACGCATTCCTTCATCAGCCATCCGGTCGATGTTCGGTGTTCTGTGTTTCTTCGAGCCGAAACAGCCGAGGTCGCCATAGCCCAAATCGTCACAGAAAATGATAATGAAGTTAGGCTTATCAGCCTGGCTGTTTCCACTTTGGAGGAATTCATTCGTACAGCCGGCCAGTACGGCACCGAGGGCCGTTGCGCTGGCAATCTTTAGAAAATTACGACGGTTTAAGCTTTTATTCATAATGGTTTTTTCCCATTAGCAAATTTCAAGAAATCAGAGGAATATGTCCCTTGTTTTTGCAGGGGTGACAGCCTTGCGCGGGAATGACAACTAAACTTTATCGTTTCTTGATTTTTCCTCTTCGCCTGATGACCTTTTTTCTTTTTGAGCGCTGCTTTATTTTTTTCCCGCCGCTCATCATCTGATTCAGAGCGCCCATATTTAAGCCGCCGGACATCAGGCTTTTTAGGCCGCCGAAGCTTCCGCCGCTGATTGCTTTCATCATATCGCGGCTGCGTTTGAATGTCTTTACGAGGCTGGAGACGTCGTTAACCGCCACGCCGGCGCCTGCGGCGACGCGTCTTCGTCTTGAGGAGTCTATAATATCCGGGTCGCGGCGTTCGGAGGGTGTCATCGAATAGACAATCGCTTCGGTTTGTTTGAGTTCGACACCGTCGAGGTCAACGTCTTTGAGCTGCCCGCCCATTCCGGGCATCATTTTCATCATATCCTTAATGCCGCCCATCTTTTTGACGGCCTGCATCTGCTTTAGGAAATCATCGAAACCGAAGCTGCCTTTTGCCATTTTCTTTTGCAGCTTCTCGGCCTCTTCGACATCGAAATGTTCCTGGGCTTTTTCGACGAGCGTTACGACATCGCCCATACCGAGAATTCTGCTTGCCATGCGGTCGGGATGAAATTCTTCGAGCTTTTCGAGCTTTTCGCCTATGCCGATGAACTTGATGGGTTTTCCGGTAACGGCTTTTACGCTTAGTGCCGCTCCGCCGCGTGCATCACCGTCGAGTTTTGTGAGGATTACTCCGTCCAGTTCGAGGCGTTCGTTAAACTCTTTGGCTGAAGTGACGGCGTCCTGACCAGTCATAGCGTCGCAGACAAGATATATCTGGTGTGGGTTGACGGTCTTTGCGACGTTTGCGACTTCGGTCATCATTTCCTGATCGATGTGCAGCCGGCCTGCGGTGTCTATTATTACGACGTTGTGGCCGTGTTCTTTGGCATGCTTGAGAGAGTTTTTGGCGATTTTTACGGCGTTTTTGCTGTCTTCGCTGTAAACGTCAACGTCTATCTGTTGACCGAGGATAATCAACTGCTCGATAGCGGCCGGTCTCTGGAGGTCGTTTGCGACCAAGAGAGGTTTTTTGCCCTTTGCGACGAGGTATTTTGCGAGTTTTGCCGCGGTGGTTGTCTTGCCGCAACCCTGGAGGCCGGCCAGCATTATTACGGTAGGCCCGGGCGAGACGAAATAGATGCGGGTATCGACAGGCCCCATCAATTTTGTCAACTCATCGCTTACGATTTTTACCATGACCTGGCTCGGATGAAGACTTTTTATTACATCGGCACCCATGGCCGCCTGTGTGACGTCTTTGCAGAACTTCTTTACGACGTTGTAGCTGACGTCTGCTTCGAGGAGGGCTTTGCGTACATCCCGCATAGCATCCGAGACATTGGCTTCGGTAATCCGCCCCCGGCCTGCCAGCGACCGGAAAACGGAGTTAAATTTTTCAGTTAATGATTCAAACATATTTTAATGTTCTAAAAGAATCCCCCAGGTTATTGGGGGGCTAACCGTAAAGTCGAACTTTCTACAGCACGACGAAGTGGGAATTATAAGGTTGCGGGGGCGATTCTGCAAGAACAAAATCTACCGCAGGAATTCCAGTGATGATTGTGTAAGGACTGATCGTTGGCTATAGAAGGGCAATACATTACACTTTCTTGTCTTCAGCAGGGGTTTATCCTGGCAAGGCAGGCTAAATTGTCAACTCTGCCAAATCTCTGAGCCGTTTCTAAAATCCTTACTCAATATTTCTGTTTACTTCCAAACTATAATTTGTTAAAGAAATATAGTGGACAACTATGTGAGTCGTATCATGGAAGTAAAACTAAAAAGCCTCAAGTCTCATCTCTGTTGTGACCACATGCTCGCCGGTAAAACTAAAATAGTCTGAAAGAGGTAAAAAAATGCGTAACATCGGAAAAAACAGAAAGAAACGCATTGAACAGGATAAAGAACAGCACACAAACAAGGGGAAATTGGAGCACGTCAACTGAGGTATTACCATGCATGACAAAATGGAGCAACCAGTGCACGACGCTGAGACGCGATACCGTGCATTATTTGAGAATGCGAATGATGCTATATTTCTTGTGGAGGCCGACAAATTCGTCGAGTGTAATCCTAAAACTTTAGAAATGTTCGGCTGCACGCCTGAGCAGATTATAGGTAAAACGCCTTATGACCCTTATTCCCCTGAGTTCCAACCTGACGGCCGTAAATCCAAAGAAAAGGCGATGGAGAAGATCCAATTGGCTATGCAGGGACAATCCCAGTTCTTTGAATGGAGACATAACAAATATAACGGTGATGTTTTCGAGGCAGAGGTTTCCTTGAATCGGCTGGAACTTTCCGGCACGGCATTTATTCAGGCTATAGTCAGAGATATTACCGAACGCAAGCAAGCGGAGGAAGCGATTAAAGAGTCGGAGGAGACGTTCAGGAGTCTTGCCGAGCAGTCTCCCAATATGATTTTTATAAACAAATCCGGCAGAATAGTGTATGCCAATAAAATATGCGAAGAAATAACAGGATACAAGAGAGAGGAGCTTTGCTCTGCTGATTTTAACTTTCTTACTATGATTGCGCCGGAATCACTGGACTTGATAAAGGAGAATTTCAGTAAACATTCGAAGGGCCTGGAGATTCAGCCATACGAATATACAATTATAAATAAAGCTGGTGAAAGAATAGACGCAATCAACTCATGTAAACTAATCCAGTATGAAGGACGGACGGCTATCCTTGGTGTTGTAACTGACATCACCGAGCGAAAGCACCTGGAAGAAGCGTATCATAGCCTGGTTGACAACTCCCTTCAGGGACTGGCAATCGTCCAGGATGGGCGGATGGTATTCCTTAACAAGGCTTTCTCCTCAACCACAGGCTATAGCAAGGAGGATTTATTGGCCGCCTCTCCAGAACAACTCCAGTCGATGGTGCATCCTGATGACCGCGAGTTAGTCTGGACAAGGCATCGAGACCGACTCGCCGGCAAACCGGTGTCTCCTCGTTATGAGTTTCGTTGGATACGAAAAGACGGCAGCACCTGCTGGGTGGAGATTTATGCAAGCAGGATTGAATACCGGGGCCACCCGGCCATACAAACCGCCTATGTTGAGATCACCGAGCGCAAAAAAGCACGGAAAAAGCTTATCGAGTACCAGAGGCAGTTGAAGTCGCTTGCTTCTGAACTGCTGCTGGCTGAAGAACGTGAGAGGCGGCGAATTGCGACGGGGGTGCATGACGACATAGGCCAGAAACTGGCTTTGGTTAAATTGGAACTCCAGTCAATGAATGAAATAGTATCAGAACCTGATGTATCGGCATCGTTGCGCCATGCCTGTGAATTAGTAAACCAGGCAATGCAGGATACACGTTCGTTGGCGTTCGACCTCAGTAATCCTGTGCTGTATGAAGTTGGATTTACGGCCGCTGTGGAGTCGCTGCTTACCGGACGAATGATGCAAAAAAGCGGAATCAAGTCTGAGTTAAAATCCAAAATACGTAAACTCAAGCTTGGCCAGGATATGTCTATAGTCCTGTTTCAAGCTGTTCGAGAGCTACTAACGAATGTGGTTAAGCATGCAAATGCGAATAAAGTTAAAGTTTGTATTGACAAGTCCGACCATAGAGTGCAGGTTATTGTTGATGACGATGGTGTCGGATTTGAGCTATCAGGACTTAAATCTCCGGACAAGGAGAAAGGTGGATTTGGCCTGTTCAATGTGAAGGAGAGACTGGAGTACTTAGGCGGCAGTTTTGATATCAAGTCTAAATCTGGCCAGGGAACTCGTGTTACAATTGCTGTCCCTCTGGAGCCCGATGTCACGGCTTCCTGAAAGGAGATATGAGAATGAGAATACTAATCGCTGATGACCATGGGATTGTCAGGCAGGGATTAAAATCTTTGATTGAGCATCAATCCGATATGGAAGTTATTGGTGAAGCAGAAGATGGACGTATAGCGGTTGAACTTGCAAAGGAACTTTGCCCGGATGTGGTACTTATGGATATCAGTATGCCTACGTTGAATGGTATGGAGGCAACTCGCCTTATTCTTCAAGAAAACAAAAATATCAAGGTAATAGCATTATCGATGCACTCTGATAAACACATTGTGATGGAGGCCCTTGAAGTAGGAGCATCGGCATACGTCCTCAAATCATATCTCTTTGATGAACTGATTAGAGCTTTGGAACAAGTGATGCAAGACGGATATTATCTGAGCCCTCGAATAACAAATGTAGTCATCGACGATTATGTATGCAAGTCCCGAAAAAATGAATCTACTGCAAAACCTAAACTCACAAGCCGGGAGCGCCAAATCGCACAGCTTGTGGCAGAGGGCAAGACAATCAAAGAAATAGCGCGCATACTACACATAAGCTCCAAGACCGCAGATGCTAATCGCCGCCAGATTATGAGCAAGCTCAATATGTCCGGTGTAGCTGAGCTAACAAAATACGCCCTTCGAGAGGGGCTGACTTCGCTGGAATTCTAATGGATATTGTCTGAACACAGTACATGTTAGGTTGAGCTTATTTTTAGTCCTTCCATTTCGACACTATAAGGCCAAAAAATCGCATTTGCAGGAAGTTGCCAGAATTCTCAACAACGAGGCCGGTATGGAAGTAGTGGGTGAAGCCGGAGATGGCAGAACGGCGGTGAAGCTTGCACATGAGCTTAAACCGGATGTCATCGTTATGGACGGTATTGATGCTGCGAGAAGGATTATTAATGATATTTCCGATGTTAAGATTGTCGCGCTTTCGATGTATCCCAGGAAAAGCTTTGTTGTAGAAATGTTAAAAGCCGGTGCAGAAGCTTAATGTCGAAAGCATAGCCGAAATGGTCAAGTACGCTATTCGTGAAGACCTGACGTTCCTTGACACCTGAATCGGTTGTGACAAAACGTCACATCTGCCGAATTTATTTATCCTTTATTGTACCACAACCGTAGCATTTTGTACGGATTGATTATGCCATGTGTTAAGATGAGGTATTTGCGTTCTGTGTTAAAAATAAAGCAATTTTAAGTTGGGGCGAATAGCGGTAAGTCTATTTATTACGGGGTATAACAAAGACACAGGATGGAAATATTTGGTTTTTGCAGGAGCTGCAACCGCAAAAAGACACAGGTTTGATGCAGACAACGATATACAACCGACCAGATTTTAATGCTGATATATCCCTTTGCAACGCCGGCAGTTAACGGTGAAATGACTGTTAGTTTATGGTTTAACGATTTGTGCCGGCTTCTAATCGAGGTTTGGATTTAGGTTTAGCTGAACTGTATTCTTCGACAACGGTAGCATTGACAAATTTTGGTTTCCGGACACCGGTAATTTGTCCGAATATGGTTACTAATAAAACCTTTTCCTCTTTGCTCAGTTTCTCGGCAGCTTCAATTGAATTCATAGCTTGCCATAACTGTGCTTCGCTGACGGGACCTTGGGCAATCAAGGCATTAACTTTTTCATAAAAAGGCCTTGCTACCTCATCTATTGTTTCCATTCGCTCTGAAAGTTTGCCCATCATTAATTCAGCCTGTCTGTATAGCGTTTGCGAGAGCTTCCTGAGAATGGCGTTGCGAATCTTCTCCGGTAGTTTCTTCGGATTCAGAGCCTGAGTTGAGTTTTTCAGCTTTGTCTGGGTTGACGACAGCGCATTATGACTCTTACCTGCAAGCCGGCCCATATAATCGGCAACATTACAACATATATCTGTAAAACTCATAGTAATTCCTTTTCATACCGAACAAAGGATTGAACAGAATACCAGGGAAATAGTAACCATAAGCTTGATAAGTATATTCATAGCCGAGCCCGAAACATCCTTAAATGGGTCGCCAACCATATCCCCGAACACCGCTGCCTTATAAGCAAAATCCATATTATCGCCATCTTAACGATGGCTCGCAATCCATTTCTTGGCATTATCCCATGCACAAATTGTAAATCATCTGCCTATGACAGCAGCGATGTTCGTGGCGGTCCCTGTCTCTATTAGATTCAAAAGAGTACTTTAGATTCATCCTTCCACCATTGTTGCCATCGTGCAACCAGATACCGAAATGATTGTTCATCTATTGGAAACGTCCTGCACATCTTCTTGCCGGTGATTGCTACCAGAGCAGCATTAATTGCCCGGCGTATTCTTCTGTCAGGATCGTTCAAATGTCTAATAAGGCCGAGGATTACTTTTCTGCTACGCAGATTACCCATTGCCTCAACCGCAGCACGTCTGACTGAAATATTGGTATCATCTAGCAGTGGAACCAACTCTATAGCAAGGTCTTCCTGTCCCAACCAGCGAATACAGGTGGTCGTCCTTCGGCGAACATCTGCGTTCTCATCACAAAGCATTCGTACCAGTGCCGGAGCACTTTCCGCACCTGCTAAGCGATATAAACCCCTTACAGCAGCTAAGCGAACCGAAACTGTCTGTTCGGTCAAAGCCCGCTCGATTACCCATATACCTTCTTTCATATTCAGTGCTGCCAGGGCCTTAATGCACTCGATCCGTATTTGTATTTTGGGCTCGATTGTCAATTGGACAACGAGAGTTTTAAGCGAAAATTTATGGTGTATTCCGCCCATTGTTTTTACCGCATTTATACGAATTGCTTCCTCCTGATTTTTTATATCAGATAAAGCCTTGAAAAAGAGTATCTTTTCTGTAACAGAAGAAAAATCAGCGGTTTTCACTTCTTCTAACGTCACATCAGGTACAACGGAGGCTGCTGTCATGCCTGTTGTCGGTATAAACTCCTCTATTTCAGTTTCCGCTTGTTCTTGTTCATCCGACTGAATAGACGTTATTTCAATTGGAGGCTCAACTTCCTGCTGCTGAAACAACTCAACCTGTTCAGTTTCGGTGATATCAACATCTTCCAGCACAGAAACGTCAGGTACATCCACTAACGGTGGGGGTTGTTGTACATCAATTGTCTTTTCAACTTTTACGTCACCTTCAGGATAGTTGATTTTTTTAGAAATCTCCTGATTTTGCTCAACCGTCCCTGTTATTTCATCCTGCCTTTGTTTGTACAACTGAAATTCCTGACCTGCCTGGCCAACTTCAGAATCCGTCAATAATTTAGGGTTAGCGTGTACCACAGGATTGCTGGTTTGTTCTGATTTACCCTTTGCCGCTTCAAGTTCTGATTCTAATACAGCAACCCGTGCCCTCAATGTAGCTTCTCTGCTTTTAGAATCATTAACCTCTTTTGTAGTTTGTTCCAGTTCATAAATGAGAGAATCCTTTCGAGTCTGAAGATCAGAGATTTGTGCTGAAAGTTCTGATTTTATTTTTTCTGTATGTTCCTGCATCTTAACGAAGAGATTCCGGGCCTTGGCAAAATTAGCTTCCAGACTGGTAACTATATCGGTCGATTCATCATCTTCAGAACACTGCCTTTGAGTTTCCAGTTCGGGTTCGCAAACAGATTCATTTTGTTCGTCTGAATCGATATCAGGTTCTTCATCAACCGGTCGGGCCGGTAAATGCTTCGCACCAGCCAGACCGCCGGCAACAGTGCCGGTTGTTTTTTTGCCGACATCTGCTAACGTTCCTGCACATGAATCTTCACACTTTGATACAGAGCCAGGGTCTCCTGAGCGTTTTATTTTTTCGCTTTTCATCTTCCTCAACTTTCCCTAATCAACTTTCACGTTAATTTTACTGCTCTTCGCTTCAGACTTTTGTTCCTCATCAGCAGGTGGTTCAAGTGTACATTTTCAGCAACAATGAGACAAATTAGCCTTTAAATTAGGAGACTATTTCTGTTCCGGTTTCAATGATTTTACAGTTAATTCTTTTCTTTTCAAGAATTAATTTGGCTTTCAACTGTTTTCGCTTTTCCAATATTTCTTCCCGTCTGCCAAAGTAAACATCATCAGGTATTACGCAAATTCGAAGCGAAAAAAGACCATTTCACCGGATTACGAGAGAAACGAGATAACATACGATTTTAATGAGTTTGGTGGTGAGTTCAAACTGACCGATTCACATTATCCTTCCACGCAAGAGCGGGAATCCACAAAAGTACTTGCATAGTGGATTACTGCCGGCTTCTTTCTTCTAATTGCAGCGTTATCAGTATAAGTGTTTGTATAACATCATTTTATACTGTTTGATTACGCATCGTGTTAAAATGGGAAATTTATGCGATGTGTAAAAAAACAAGCAATTTTAAGTTGGGGCGAATAGCGGTAAGTCTATTTATTACAGGACATAACGAAGATGCAGGATTTTGCAAAGTTAAAATAGGTAATATTTATCAAAAAAAATACTTGCATACCAGAAAATGCAAATGTAAACTTGTGTAGCTTATTTCGGGTTCATAATTTAGGGCTTCTGTAAAATACCAATGTGAGGAGAAGTCACAGCAATAATGAGCCAATAAGGAATTGTAATATAAGCATCTGGACGTATTAGGAAGTGTTCAACATTTTACGGAGGAGCATAAACAAAACATGGTGTGTTTGTTTTCTGTTTCACAAATGCCAGGCATATTTTTTAAGGATATGTCTTTTTGCAGGATCATTAAACTTCATTCGGAGGATTAATTATGTTGGTGACAAAGGTTGTAAGAGGTGTGCTCTGTCTGGTTGTATTACTTAGTATCTCGGCTATTAGTGCCGGTCCGGCTGAAGGTGAAGGCGTGATGACGGAAGAGGATACGCCGGTGTCTATCACTTTAATTGGTAACGACCCGGATGGTGATGTGCTGACTTATAATGTTGTAACAGGTCCATCACATGGGCGTCTGAGCGGGACGGCGCCGAAGCTGACTTATACGCCCCAGCCTAATTTTAACGGGGCGGATAGCTTTACCTTCGTTATTAACGATGCTACTGTGGACAGTGTTCCAGAGACGGTGATCATCGTAGTAACGGCGGTGAACGACCCGCCAACGGTTGATGATATCTGTGTAACCACGCAGGAGGATACGCTGGTATCGATTACCTTATCTGGTTGTGACCTTGATGGGGATACGTTGATTTACAGTGTTGTAAAGGGCCCATCTGACGGTGATTTGAGCGGAACAGGGCCGAACCTGTCTTATACACCAAGTGAGAATTTCAACGGCTCGGACAGCTTTACCTTCAAGGTCAATGACGGGACAACGGACAGCGCCGAGGCGACCGTGTCAATCAAGTTGCTTCCGGTCAACGACGCCCCGACAGCCGGTTATGCCGGTACGATGTTCAAGGAAAGCCCGCCGGTAGCTAAGGACGACAATGTGGCGACAGATGAGGATTCATCGCTATCGATTACTCTGGAAGGCTATGATGCCAACGAAGATGAGCTGACTTATACTATTGTAACAAATCCGTCCAATGGGAAACTGAGCGGTACAGCGCCAAGCATCCGCTATACTCCGAATGCGGATTTCAGCGGGACAGACAGCTTTACTTTCAAGGTCAACGATAAAACAGCGGACAGTAATGCCGCGACTATTTCAATCACAGTAATGGCGGCCAATGATAAACCGAACGCTCAGGATGACAAAGTAAGCACCAGGGAAGACTCGCCGATATCGGTAATTGATGTTCTGACGAACGATACCGACAAGGATAGCGACTCGCTCAGCGTGACTGCTTTTACTCAGGGCAAAAACGGTTCGGTTGATATTAACACAGATAACACACTTAGCTATACCCCCAAGGCTAATTTTAACGGCAACGATTCTTTCACCTATACCGTTTGTGACGGCAAAGGCGGAACTGATAAAGCTACTGTGAATGTTAGGATCAAAGAGGTCAACGATGCGCCGACTGCCAATAATAATAGTGTGAGTACTCTGGAGGACAAGTCTGTATCGATTCGCTTGACGGGCAATGACCTCGACGGAGATTCCTTGAGCTACAGTGTTGTAAAAGGACCGTCCCATGGGAGTTTAAGCGGGACAGCACCCAAGTTGATATATACACCAAAGGCAAATTTCAGCGGGTCTGACAGCTTTACCTTCAAGGCCAACGACAACAAACTCAACAGCGCTGTTGCGACCGTGTTAATCACGATTACTGCGGCCAATGACCCCCCGATGGCATATAGCGATAGTGCAACGACGCAGGAAGATGAGTCGATATCGATTACCTTAGCGGGCGGCGATGACGACGGGGATGTGATAACCTATCGTGTTGTAACCGGTCCATCCCATGGGATATTAAAAGGGAGAGCGCCAAGGCTGATATATTCACCAAATGCAAATTTCAATGGCTCAGACAGCCTTACCTTCAAGACCAGCGACAAGAGGGCGGACAGCAAAACTGCAACCGTGTCAATTACTGTTAAACCCGTCAATGATGCACCAACAGCCAATAACAGCAGTGTAATGACACAGGAAGACAAATCTGTTTCGATTAGCTTAACGGGAAATGATCCCGATGGAGATTTACTGACCTACATTGTGGTAAAAGGGCCAGCTCAAGGCAGCTTGAAAGGGATAGCAGGGAAATCACCAAAGTTGAGCTATACGCCAAAGGCGAATTTCAGCGGCTCAGACAGCTTTACCTACAAGGTTAGTGACAAGACGGCAGAAAGCGCCGTTGCAACAGCGTTAATAACAGTCAAGGCGGTTAATGACAGGCCGACTGCCAGGGATGACAGTGCGACAACAATGGAGGATAAAAAAGTATCATCGATTGATGTGCTCACGAATGACACCGACGTGGAAAAGGACCCGCTTAAGGTAGCATCTGTTACTCAGGGCAAGAACGGTTCTGTTGCTATTAACGGCGATAAAACGCTGAGCTATACCCCCAAGGAGAACTTTTACGGCGACGATGCGTTTACTTACACTGTAAGTGATGGCAAAGGTGGAACCGATGCTGCCGCGGTCAGGGTTAAGGTCGAGGCAGTCAATGATGCACCAACATTTACCTCAACACCAGTAACCAAAGCTGCAGTGGGCAAGGAATATAATTATGATGTGGATGCAACCGACCCGGATATAGTAGATACGCTGGCTTATTCTTTAGTCATCGAACCAATGGGTATGACCATAGATACAGCAACCGGTTTGATAAAATGGACACCGGCCAATACGCAAACGGGGGCTAATGAAGTAGCGGTAAGGGTTGCTGATGGCAGCAGCACTCCGGCTTCGAATACTCAACCATTTACCATCAACGTTAGCCTGGCAGATATACCTGTTGAAGTTGCCCCGAGCAGCGAAACAGAAAAGCCGGCCGAAACCGGCAGGAAGATATTATCAGTAGCAGACAAAAGCATTGTTGTCCAGGCCAGTGACAACCATCGGCGGGAAACCGACTCTGGTTTATATACATCCTATGATTTTTCGAACGTATATATTCCGGAAGGGGCCAAAATATCATCTGTTGTCGTTTATGTGGAGCACTTTGAGCAGGAAGAATTTCCTGAGGGTAAATTGCAATGGACAGCCGGCACAGGCTGGCCTGATAATCCGATGGTTTGGGCGTCAATAAATGCTCCTGTGTACTCAGGAGAAACAAACGAGTCAACGGATTTATGGGACGTTACGAGTTTTGTGGACACACCCGAAAAGGTGAATTCCCTTCAGTTCCGCGTCAAAAACAATGATGATGTTGCCAAGAGAAAAACATCCGTAGATTATATCTATGCCGTCGTTGAATGGAAATGAGATCTGCTCAAGGGGAATCAGGGACCGGGTTATTTGGGAAAGTTTATAAACGAATCGCTCGAATGGTCCCATAATCTCCTGTCAAACATAGTCATTGTTTAAGATCAAAAAGTGTTTTCATCACGCTTGTTGGAACGTATGTATCCATATCAAAAAATGCCTGATTTCTATTCACGTGAACATGGTATTTTAAGAAATTGGATTTTGCATTTAATCAAATATCGAGTATAATATATATAGAGCAAGCGTAATCGAGAGAGACAACAGGCGGAAAAGTCCGATATAGTTTTTAGGTTATGCGTCTGTATCTATCTTGAATATATGATTTAAAGCGGTTGCTCGTGTCATTGCGAACATAATACTACTCCTTTCTTCTATTTGGGGGGCTGGTCTCCACACGGTCAGCCCCATTTTTTTTTGTTACTCACATCCATTTTGCTGCCAAATCGAGCATTTCCATATATTCCTTTCTACGGTCTGTGTATTATCAGAATTTCGAATGTCCCTTCGTGCCGAAAAGCTTTTTTTATTGATCTTAACAACTCGATTTTAACGTAAAAAATCCGGAAATAATTGTGCGCCTAATGTCTGCAAGGTCCTAAAACTATTTTGTTTTTAACCGGGCAATGGGGTGTAGCGGGGAAAATTAAGCTGTAAGAGGGTATTGCTCCTGAAAACTCTTGACTTTTGCGGGCAAATAGGATAAACTTACCTTTGTAATAAGTAGTTTCCGGGGGGTGATCAAAATCGAAATGGGGGGTACTCGAATTTCCTCAATTGAGCACCCAGGTTAAATTGATTGATGTACCTGAATAAAGCAGATTCGGATACCGGTTTTGCTTTAACAGGCGGTCAGTTGTAAAAAGCGAAGAATATACAGATGTCCATATACCAGGACCAGTATGGTGGGGCTCTGTGAAATGAAACGCTGCTGTGGGTAGTTTACAGCAAAGAGATGTGAGAAGAGATTTAATTTGGGGAGAGAAATGATGAAGTTGTTAAAGCTGTCAGTGGTTTTCTTTGCGGCGGTTGTTATGTTTTTGCCGTCAGCAACAAAAGCCACCCCTCTTGGCACGGTGGATATAGCCAAAACGGGTAATGGTGCCAGTGACATAATAGAGGTTTGGGCTGCCGGCTACGAAGGTCTTCCCTCGTATGCCGGAGTTTATATGCTCGATAAGACCTACGGTACAAATGAAGGAAAAATATGGTCCGACGGGCCGATCGGCGCCTTCTGTATCGAATGGGCGGAACTGACGTCAAGCAACACATTGACATACGATGTAATTATGCCGGCGGAAGGGCCTGTTCCGACAACTCTTTTAGGGGGCCCAATGGGCACCTCCAAGGCCAAATATCTGCAGGAACTTTGGGGCAGGTACTTCGACCCGTCCTGGGTTGGCAGCGGCACATTTACTTACGCACAGAACACCAAGGCAGCAGCTTTTGGTGCGGCCGTATGGGAGATTGTCCACGAGGACCTTCCAACGTCTTCGTTAGGGTGGGATGTGACAGTGGATGGCACTGCTGGAATTCGTGGTTTCCGTGCCGACTATCTTGATTCGGTTGCGGCCAATAATATGCTGCACTCTCTGGATGGCACCGGACCGAGAGCGGACTTGCGAGTCTTTTCTTATAATGGGCAACAGGACTATATTACAGCGGTACCGGAACCGGCGACAATTGCTTTGCTCGGCTTAGGGGGCGTATTCAGCCTGCTGCGGAGGAAAAAGACCCGAACATAAGCGAAATAAAAAAATGGGGGATAAAACAGGCCTTTTTCATGGCCTGCAATCTGAAGCGATATATTTTGGGGGGAAAAAAGATTCATATCAACCAGTTAATAAGACTAACCAGAAGTGAAAAGTTGGCTGTAGCAGTGGCCGGCAGAAAGGGGGGGGGCTTTTAAGAGACTATAGCTACTGAATAAATGGAGTAATGTGAATTCAACGGACTTAAGAAAACTACTCGGGATGTTGCGGGTAATCCGCAGCAAAAAAGCAAAACGGTAAGAAATTTAATTATATACAGTTAGTATTGAGGGGTTAAAAAATGAAAAGGTTAGTAATAGTAATTTTCACATTGCTGGTTTGTGCCGGGGCGCCGGCGCTCGCAACGCCGGCAATTGAATTCAGCCCTGATTCGAGCACGGGCGGAAGCTGGGAATATGATGGAGCCAGCACGCTGAGCTTTAATCAGAATATCACCATCGATGCCGGGATGGGCAGTAACGCTGATACTCTGACCGGCTCTCTGGTTTATATTCCCACCCTTGTAATAAGCGGTAGCGGAAGTTTCTATGATGTCAAACCAATAGGCAGCCCGACCATCATGATTACCAACGCAGATAAGAGCGCGCTTTACATGACGGCCACTCTTGGTTCAGGGAACCTGCAAACTATCGGCACGGTAGCAGGGGGTTATACTGCTTTTATGACAGATATTACTGATATCGTAATAACCGATGCCGGCAAGGCGATTGGTTCAGCCGCGTTGAACAGTATTCTTTATACGCAGACTCAGGGACTTGATTTTGAGCTTTCCCTGCAGGGCGGTAGCGGGACTAACTATCGCAGTTTTGCCGAGATGCTGGCCGGTGGTTATGTCGGCGGCAATGGTTTCAGTGGCGCGATGTCGATTCCGGAGCCGGCAACAATTGCTCTGCTGGGTTTTGGTTCTTTGGCTTTATTAAGAAAACGCAGAAAATAAAAAAGTACTCCGTTTACCTACACCTTGGGCTGTGAGTATATTGCTTGCAGCCCATTTATCCTGTGGGGGGGGGAGGCAGGGTGCCGAAAAAAACATTTTGCCATAGGCCGATAAAAAGTTTTGCTGTCTTTATAAGCACGCTATAACGGATTGAAAGGGGGCATTCTGCGGTTTTCTACTGGCATAAAAACAGCTTTTATAGTATAATAGATACAATAATTCGGATGGAGGTGAGATATGAAAATAATGTTTGGATTTCTTTGGAAGCGTTTGCGTAAATTGTGGCAATCAAACGAGTCTGTGGCACCCGGGATTGACTCCCATAAATGGCAGAGCAAAATCGAAATATATAGAAGTTTCAAGCGTTATTAAATTGCCCCGTTCAAACACAGCTCCCGCGAATAATTGAATCTGTTGCTACATTTTCATCTTGTAATCGAGGGCGTTGGCCTTACTTCGGAACAATACTGATATTTTTATACTGACAAATCTACTTATCCCACTTCTAAACTTTGTGGACATACAGTTTCTCTCGAAGCAAAAGTGTTGGTGCTACATATCCCAGTCTTTTGAGTCTTTTACGAATTTGTTTTGCAGGACGAGGCCTATTAATGTAGGGGCTATCAGGAGCGTGGGCAGAAACCATTTTTTAGTAAATACTATTTCTTCCAATCGAGCTGATGTTGCCGGATGTATATATAGAATAGCCAGGGAGCCCACCACGATTAAACTGGCGCCGCTGAGGCTTGAAAAGAGAATGACGGCGACCTTAAAAACGATGAATGAGATCATACCGCCGGCAACCATGCCGATAAGTGCCCCGGCCCAGATATATTTTTCGGTCAATCCGGAAGCGTACCATATACTGGAGGAGAGTATTCCGCCGGCTATGGCCCCTAATACACTAACAGCCCATCGCATCAGCGGTATTGAAAGAATTCCAAACAGGCCCATGCCTACCAACCCCCCTACAAGCCGATTGTTCAGGCCGACGATTTTGTCGGTTACTGATACACCAACGAACACGCCAAGCAGGGCGAAGCAGATTACGACTAATATTTTGAAGACACGCCAGCCGTACATAAGACAGACCACCCCGAAAGATATGAAAGTTACAGCTTCGGCCCGATTGAGAGTAGTTATATAATTCCAAAAGGACTCTATTGGGACTACAGCTTCTTCTACGGCTTCCGGGGAAGCAGTTTCAACCGCCTGTGCAAGGATAGTAACGCAATCCATTATTTGTTTCTCCTTAAAACTTCTTTTAAGTCGGACTTTTTTCCGGAACATTGTCCGGTTATGTCCCCCACCATCTTTTTTTTGTTTGTTTGGGTTTTTGTGTATTTCCGCCCGTTTGACTTTTTACAGTGGGGGATGTTTTTGGTTGTTTGCAAAGTAACAATTGTTCAGTTGTTCCGAAAGCCATCATTGCCGCAAATACGGCGATATAGAATGATGATCTGCTGCTGATGATACTGACAGGCATTGAACCTTTATTAAACAACAGCAGAATCATCCCGGCGAAGATTAGAACTGTTCCCAGAGCCGAAAAGCACAAAGCCGAGGCTAATTGCCAAAGCGAAAATCCCGCCACTATACAAATTAGTATCAGCACCATTATTATCGCCCAGTTATACACAGGCATCTGTAAACAAGCGTGTTTTACCTTTTGACCGGCGTCAATTATACAGGTTTTCGTTTTTTCCGCACTTTCGCGAACATCAAGAGCAACATCCTGAGCTGGTCTTTCGCCAGGACTTATCACAGTTTCCTGTTGTGAATTTTCAATATAGGGCCTTGCTAAAACGATAAAGGCAAACAAAGTCGCCAATGCGGCTGTAAGGATTGTGATAAATATCCTTTCAAACAGCATTGCGAGTGCTGCAGCAAGAGCCGCCGTGAACGCAGCCGAGATGATATTTTGGCCGATTGCAAAAAAGCCACAAATACCCCCGGTAATTGCTCCTGCGACAGCAACTAAAATTTTTCTAAAGCCCAGTCCGCCGAGCCAAATAAATAACCCGGCTATAACAAAAACCAACCCCGGCCCGACCAAGACTACAGGGCTGAGCCGTACTGTTCCGCCAAGGGCGTATTCTAAATCTTGTAAAATTTCAAGCATAGCGCTCTTAACAAGCAAGCTAAGCGAACTTATCGCCTGTCCCCGTGAAAACGGAGATTCGTTTATTTCTTATTTATCGACCTATTCGTACGAATTTCGTTAAATCGAGTGATATATGTTTGATATGAGGCCAAAAAGGCTGTTTTCGGGATATTAAATCAGGTTTACTGCGGATCAGTGGAGTCGAACCTCTACGGGCCAGGAGACGGACCAATCGGCAGAGTTAGAATCGCCAAAAGTCTCAATGCGAATCTGAGAAATGAGTGACGTAGTATATTGTAGAGGGGCCTGGAAGCCAGGTGAGCAATTTGTATGAGAAATGTTTGTTAATTCAATAATTCAATGCTTAATTTTTTTGATTTCAAAATCTGGACCAAACGCTCCGACCTGATGCACTGGTTGGTAAACATTGCAGTTGCAGCATTCTTCTCCTGCTACATTTACGGCATCATAATTCGTCTGGCTACCGGGACGTGTGTGACACTGTTAATCGCCCTGCTGTTTAGAAATACGAGTATTACATTGGTCTTTTTATTAAGGCGCCCCTCGAAACTAACTTCCAAAAATGTTGGGGATTGGATTGCGGCCATAGGTGGCACCTTTATCACATACCTGTACGCAAGCCAGGCAAAACCGATTTATCCCTTTATCATGCCGACTGCATACGTAGTAATGATCGTAACGGCGCTTCTATCAACAATTTGCATTATCAACCTTGGGCGGTCTTTTGGCATTGTGCCGGCAAACCGAGGTGTCAAAACAGAGTTGTTGTACGGAATTGTTCGTCATCCGCTTTATTCACTATATACGATTTATGATCTGGCGGTCATATCGTTGGCTTTCTCATCACACAACTGCTATATAGCTATTCTGCACGCTCTGTTCTCATATTTGCGAGCGAAGCGTGAAGAAAACATTCTCATACGGGACAGAACCTATGAGGAATATGTCTCGAAAACACGTTATATGTTCCTGCTAGGTGTTCTTTAGCCTTACAGAAGAAGCGAAGTCTGTCAAAAACTCAGCAAAAGGCTTAAAATCGCCGGTTGTTGCCGACAAAGCTAATAAATGCGGATGAGAGGAGTCGAACCTCCACGAGCCGAAGCCCACAGGCACCTGAAGCCTGCGCGTCTGCCAATTCCGCCACATCCGCGGGATTACTATTTTAACACTTACCTGAGAACATTATTCCAATTGGTACAGATATTAATGGTTCCTGCCGTTTCGTCAAGGATTTTAGTACAAAGCCCTTTAGAAATTATATAACCGGCAGGAAATCTGCCCGGCGATTGTCTAAGGACGTTGAATTATGTCAATAAAAATGGAGGGCTAAGCAACGCAGAATGTTGTGCTTGTGATTATAATTGTGAGGGTTGTATTGGTTGTATCGAAGCTGAAACGGAAGTTTTGTCTCTGATAAAACAGGGTTACCGAATTGTCCTATAAACCATAACCGGATTTACAAAAGCAGCACACTTTTTTTACCCATATAGTCTGTGGAAACCGACCTTACTTATGGCTTGCTACTGCCTTAATACCCTTATTAACAAGGGTTTAATTATGTGTCAAGGTTGTAGCATTCTGTATAAATGCAGGGAAGTTCTACGTCTTATATCATTGAGTTACAAGATAGAGGTAAATTAGCTCTGCGGATTGTCCGAAAACTACTCTATCTGTGAAGGTAGGATTAAGGGAGTTGTTTGTATCTAAATCAAAAACTGCTGTTTACTGAGATAGAAGACGAATTTGAAGTGGAGGTAATAGTAATCTGATGGCCTCAGCAAAAACCATCTCCAAGATTCCTGAAGCGCAAGCTACTCTACCTTTTGGCGAATTGCTTGTTTCTAAAGGTCTGTTGACCCATGAAGAATTAGAAAAAGTTCTGGATGAGCAAAGCAAGCAGGGTGGGCGTCTGGGTGAGATACTACTCCGGCTTGAGAAACTCAATCACGAGGATGTTACTCTTGCTTTGGCTGAGCACCTCTCTATGGAATACGTCCGCCTGGGCGATTCCAGCAAGATGAACAAGATTGATATGGATATCGCTCGGATGTTGCCCGAGAGTATCGCCAAGCGATTTTGTCTTGTCGCTATAAGTGAGGTTGATGACAAAGTTGTCGTTGTCATGGCTGATCCGCTTAATGTTGTCGCTTTAGATACGGTTACGCTGAAAATTAAGCGCCAGATAAAGCCGACAATTAGTTCTCCTCGTGAAATAAACAGGGCCATAGAGTTGATTTATCACGGTTCGGATCTTGAAGAACAACAGCTTCGCACTCTGGTAGAGGGTGAAGGTGACGAGGAAGGAATACTTGCTGAAGAAGCCGAGGACCAGGACACCAGCGGCGAGGAGGAAGCAAATAAAGCACCTGTGATTCGATTTGTTGACCTGCTCATGAGCCAGGCGGTCAAGAGCAGGGCAAGTGATGTACATATAGAACCGCAGGAAAAAACAATGATGGTTCGTATGCGAATTGATGGTGTACTCCGTGATATGGTACCTCCGGCCAAAAAAATGCAGGCGGCGGTAATTGCCCGAATTAAGATTATTGCGAGAATGGATATTGCCGAACGCAGGCTTCCCCAGGATGGCCGATTCAAAATGAAGACATCCGGCCGGCATATAGACGTTCGAGTCTCGGTAATTCCCACTATATATGGCGAAAAAGTTGTTATGCGAATATTGGATGCCTCGGCCGTAAAGCACGATTTGGGGCAGCTTGGACTTGAGCCTGGACTTCTCGAAGAGTTTAAGGAGATGTTGGCGAGGCCGCATGGGATAATGATTGTAACAGGACCGACGGGCAGTGGTAAAAGTACCACCCTGTATTCTGCTTTGAATTATGTCAAGGACCCGACGAAAAATATTACAACGGTTGAGGACCCCGTCGAATATCGTCTTGGGGGAATTAACCAGATTCAGATTAAGCCGGAAATTGAGCTCGATTTCGCAAAGTGCCTGCGAGCAATTTTAAGACAGGACCCGGATATAATTCTAATAGGTGAGATTAGGGACAAGGAAACAGTCGAAATTGCAATAAAGGCATCTTTGACGGGCCATCTTGTTTTGAGCACGTTTCATACCAATGATGCTCCAAGTGCGATAAGCAGATTGCTCTATATGGGCATTGAGCGATATCTGTTGGCTTCGTCGCTGAATTTGATAGTAGCCCAGCGATTGGTCAGAAAAATCTGTGAACACTGCAAAGAACCTGTAACCTTAAGTGAGGAGGCCCTTAAGCGCTTGAAAATTGATCCCAAGAAGACCAAGAATCCGGTCTTCTATCATGGCAAAGGCTGTTCAGCCTGTGGTGGGACAGGTTGTTTGGGCAGGTTACCCATATTTGAGTTTTTGGTTATAGATGAAGAAATAAGAGAACTGATAGTTGCCAATAGCAGCGAGCAGCAGATAAGAGAGGCATCACGTAAAAGAGGATATGGTGGTTTACTTGAAAGTGGTGTAAATAAAGCATTGGCTGGTTTAACAACCGCCGAAGAGGTTATTAGTGTAGCTTATACAGGATGAGATTAGTATCTGATGCTTTTTATCGGCGTCATGGATTTCTTATAGGAGTGGGCAGGCCATTTTTTTCTTGTATAAATTAAGACCGTCCGGTTTTGCTCATAAAACTGGTGTCTGGTTTTTTGAAAATACGAGAAAATACGAAATGATTTTCGTTAAACTCGATGTTTTCAGACGCCGATAAAATATAGCCGTGAGAGGGTTAGAATATTGCGCATTTGCTATATGGGCGGACAAACCCCTGCTGCGCAGGTGACTTCCCTGACTTATATTCAGAATATAGAGACAGCCGGACAGCCGGATGTCATTTTGAGAAGGTTTGAAATATGAAAAGCTACAAATATGTTGCTCGGGATTCATCAGGGAAACAGAAGAAAGGTCTTGTGCAGGCAGCTTCATCAACTGATGTACTTAGCTATCTTCAGGAACAGGGTTTTACACCAATTTCTGTCGATGAGATAACCGCAACTGCTTCAAAAAAGAAGCGTGTAATCAGCCTCAAACGTGTCAAATCAGCGGACCTTGCAGCACTCTGCTGGCAGTTAGCAACAATGATCGATGGAGGAATTCCTCTTACAACAGCTTTGGATACAATTGCCGAAGATGCGGAAAATGTAACTCTTCAACCGGTTCTGGAGACTCTCTCGGAAAAGGTTAAAAAAGGTGAGTCTTTCTCGGACGGTCTTGCGGAATTCCCCAAGGTTTTCAACCACTTGTCTCGTGCATTGATCTTATCGGGTGAAACAAGCGGCAATCTGGGAGGTGCGTTGGGTCATTTAGCAAAATATTTTGACAGCCGCGATAGATTAGCCAAAAAGATTAAAGGGGCCACAGCTTATCCGATCTTTGTACTGTGTTTTATTACCCTGATAATTATATTTATAATGGCTTTTATTGTCCCTCGATTCAGTGCCATATTTGACTCATTCGGGGGGGAAATGCCGGCCTTTACAAGAGGATTTATGGCCTTTTACGATATTCTCCGCTACAACCTTATCTACATCATCGGATCAATTATTGCCCTGATAATTTCCTGCGTTGTACTCAAGAAGACAAAAAAAGGACATTATTTTTTCAGCAAACTTGTTCTTCGTTTGCCTTTGCTTGGAAAGGTATTCGCCCAGGCTTTTGTTGCAACGTTTTGCAATACGATGTCAACATTATTATTGGCAGGTGTTTCAGTTATTGAGGTTTTCGATGTCCTTTCCGGGATGACTGATAACGATGTTATAATATCGGCGATAGTACGAACAAGAGATAATATTGTCGAAGGCTCAAGCATCTCTACAAGTATGTCAACGACGGGTTTTTTCCCCAATATGGTTGTCAAAATGATACAGGTCGGTGAAGAAAGCGGGTCTTTGCCCAAAGTTCTTGAAAAGACCAGCGAGCATTATGAACGAAAAGTCGATACCACGGTAACCACTTTGACGAGCTTGCTTGAGCCAATAATGATTGTATCGGTTGGTGCCGTTGTATCGGTGGTAGTTATTGCTCTGTACCTGCCAATATTCTCGATGTCGGAGGTTAATTGATAGTTCAATCAGGGGTGAAACTTCAGGCATGCCGGGCTATGAATTAAGAGATAAAAAACTCAATGATCTCATATAGTTGTCGGTGATTTTGGTCGATAGATGGACTGAATAGTGTGTGTTGCAAAATATGTTTCGTACAAAAATAAATGCAACATGAAAATAACATAAGCGAGTAAATATTTAAAACATTTTTTAGGAGATTAAAGATGAACAAGAAAAGAGAGAGAAGGGGCTTCACGCTGATTGAGCTGATGGTCGTCATTCTGATTGTCGGTATCTTGGCTGCGGTTGCGGTTCCGATTCTTCGCGGCCGAATCGAGCAGGCGAAGTGGTCGGAAGGTGCTGCATCGGCTGGTGCTACAAAAACCGCCATACGTGCTTATTATGCGGAGGATCCCATTTTATGTGCTGCCTTGGCGGGTTCTACTGTTGCCGCTTGCGAAGTGACTTTAGGTTTCCAGGCAGGCGACCTTACCGGTAGGTACTTCACCTCTGCCCAGTTCACAATTACTTCTATAGATGGCCAGGGAAATGCTGTTATTACAGTAGCGGCCCCTGCTGGTCTGAGCGGCTCTGCAGTGCTTGGTGCTGCCGGCTGGGTTTATACACCGTAAGAATTTAGCGAATTCTTTGATACCGGCATTTTATGTAAGGCTGCCGGCATACGCAAGCTGGTTTGACAGTTGTGAGACCTGTATTTGCGGTGGCTGTTTTGCTCCCACTGCTTCACTTTGGTGAAGTAAAACGGTCGAGAGAAAAGAAGTGGGAGCAGTTGGTTCAATTGAGCTAATGGTGGCTATGGCTGTTATAGTCATAGCCGCCTTTAACCTGCAAGTGCCTCTGGCACTTAGTTTTTTCCATCGTAGTTCACTGTTTGGGTACCCATTTATCTAAAGCAAAGCAGCCGCTGTTTGATGTTTTCCGTCAGTAGAAATAGCACAGGTTAAGGCATTAATTTAGAAGATATATTCAGCCGGTAAACTAAAGTTGTAGGAATATATAGACGAAACAAATGCGCATAATACTCCATAGTTCGATTAGGCTATCGCAATGAGTGCATATTAGAAGGATAAAAAATGGGAAGAACATTCATTCAGTGTGTCTTAAATGCTTTGTTTAAAGAGAGGACATTGTTTAAAAGGAAAAAAGAGGGCAATGCTATAATCGAGGCAAAGGGCCAGGCTACAACCAGCGACAAAGCAGCAAAAACAGTTAATGCCAAGTCGAAAGCCAATCTAAAAGAAAAGCACAAGCCAGAAACTGAGGAAGAAACAGAAGAAAAAATCCGATCTTGCGCAGTAGATATAAAAAATTGCATAGATTTGATTAATAATACAGGTACTCCCGATAAGCCTAAAAAAAGTCGTGGGCATGCCAAAGTGGATGATAGAAAAGCAGATAAGAGTGCTGGTAATCGTAAAGCTTCAGGCAGCAGGAACAGTGATAAAAGCACGAAAAGAAGCAAACAAGGCGCATCTCCTGCAGAAATGGTCATATTATTAGCTAAAGCAGAGGAAAAGTTATCCGAAGCTGTAGTTAAAGCTAAAGAAGAGGACGATAAAAAGAAGAAGGAAAGAAAGAAAAAGCCAATTTGATTAGGTTGGCAGTGATTTGAGTTTCAGACAGATGGTCAACCTGAAAAAGAAGGCTCTTTGATGGGGGGCCGGGAGATATTTAGCTCAGAGAAAAATACCATACCCGAATCTACCGCCGCTCACTGTTATCGAGATGGCAACTAAACAAATCTTTCATAATCTTCTTGTGGCTTAATATCACAGCAACAACTTCAGTTGTTAATCGACAAAGAAAGCTTGAATCTATTTAGGCTTCTGCGTTTTTTCACAAGGCCGATAACTATTAAGAACATCAACTGAAGTACTTCCAAAATTGATTATTAATAATCGATAAATGACACTTGTCTCAATCCTGTTCGGCCCTGGATTTGCTATCCGACTGGCCGGTTTACACGATGTGCAGTATTTCCCGAAGTTCTCGTCA
>VRUK01000035.1 GCA_019456195.1 Planctomycetota bacterium
TCCAGGTTATCCCGATGGCCGGATGCGTGTCTTCGTAACCCATCGTCATATCTCCATAGACAGGGGTAGGACCGGTTATAACGTCAACATCGTCCTTGCTTTGTTCCTTGTCCTTTTTAGCTTCCTCGACCGCAATGAAGTCTCTCTTCGCACTGACTGTTTCTCGATAGTAGGCCATAAAAAATTTAATGGTGGTCTCTTTCGGGCAAAGGTAGAAGGGATCGAGCCGCACACTGTGCTGAGGACCTTCATGGTCCAGACGACCAGCCTCATCGGCTGGGCTGCCCATTAGAAAACTGCCGCCGGGAATAAGAACCATATCAAAAGAAATCTTTTCACCGTCTTTTGTCGTAACGGTCTCCGTATATTTCTTCGGGGGCTTTTTTGGCGCTGCCATGGTATTTATAGGCATCATGCCGACGAAATATGCCCCCACAGCGATAACACACATCAATAAACGACTCATACTCATATTCTGTCTCCTCAAAACTTTTCACTAAAAAGTCATACGGCCATTTGTATAAAAGACGTTTTTCACGGCTTTTTATGATACAAAAAAGCAATATTTGTTGTATTTTTTTTCTGCAGCGAGTACCTTCGACCTCAAATCATTTTCGTAAAACCTGGTTTTGGCACAGGGTAGCTCCCATGAGCACCGGCCTTAGACGGCGGCTCCATATCATCGTGGCAATCTTGAGGCTTTGGAGGATAATAGAAATCAGACTTATTTATTTGCTCCCAGGTAACCTCCTTGCCGGTATAACAGGAAATTTGGCCCATCACGCCGACCATTGTGCTGCGAGTCATATAGTCGCCGTTATTGACTGGATTGCCCGAGCGAATAGCCTTAAATAGTACATCGTGCTCTACCTGATAAGGATTGCATCTGTCCTTCCAGCGCCAGTCTGTTTCACCCCAGATTCGGCACCCTGTAATAGAGGCCTTGCCTTTACTGCCGAGCACAACGCTCGAAGAATCGTTATAACATCCTTTTGTCGTCCGGCAGAATGCATAAATACGCACACCGTTTTCGTATTCGTAAATCACCGAATGGTGGTCGAACACATCGCCGTAGATAGGTTCGGTCATCGAAGAGCGCCCGCCCAAACCATGGCATTTCACAGGGACCTCATTGTGCATTACCCAACTTGAACGGTCAAGGTTGTGCACCAGCGACTGGGGCACATCATCCCCGGAGAGCCAGCGGAAATGGTATTGAGTACTGCATTGCCACTGAAGTTCCGAGAGTCCCGGTTTACGCTCTATGATTACATAAGGGGGGCGGAGGAAGTTCTCCTCAATAGCGATTACATCCCCGATGGCGCCGTCATGAATCCGTTTTACGGTTTCAGCATACCCTGTGTGATACCGGCTGTGCAAACCGGAAACAAGGCACAATCCCTTCCGCTTTGCCCGTTTGGCCGCCCGTTGCAGGAGCTTAATCCCCGCAGGGTCTATGCCGTGAGGTTTCTCTACAAAAACATGCTTACCGGCCCTAATCGCGGTCATGGCATGAAGCGGATGGAATTTGGCGGCATTGGCAATTACAACCACATCGGATGACTCAATCACATGCTTATAGCCGTCGAAACCGGCAAAACAGTGATCGTCATCGACGATAACCTGATTGCCCTTCTGTTCTTTCAAAATCCTGCGTTTCTCTTTGACCCGGTCCATGAAGATATCACACATCGCAACCAGCCGCGCACCGGAGTCCGCGGTCAGTGCCTGAGCGGCTGCACCCGTATTTCGTCCGCCGCAACCGATCATACCCACACGAAGGATATCGCTGCCCCCAGCATATACGCTGTTACTAATGCCCAGCGTGCCCGTAACGGCAGCCGAAGCCGCAACTGTCGAAGCTTTCAAAAAGTCTCGCCGCGTTGTTCCGGCATCTTTGCCTGATTCATTCGCACTTGCCATAGTATCTCCTTGTTTTGTCTTAATTAGACCAATATCGCTTATAAAAGCTGCGATTTTCAGAAGAATCAACCGCTGGTCCCGGCAAAACCGGAACCGGCGGTAAATCATACAGTAATTCTTTCCTAAACTAAGAGTGCCTGACAAAATGAATCGTAGCACCGAAAACGAGCGTTTTCGTTTCTGGCAAGAAAGGCGAAGCAGGCCATCTGAGGATGGTCGATGCAGCCTGACGCCGTCCAGAAACGAAATAAGCCGTTTGAATGCAGATTCATTTTATTAGGTGCTCTATATCTTAGTATTCTCTGTCTTTGAGGATACCCGGCTGAGGCAGGGGATATTTGCCGTCGGCGTTAAGCCGTACCGGCCCCACAGAATCCATTGCCATCTTGTCAACATCGGGAGCAAACTCATGCCTGCAATTGAGCATATCGTCGAAGGTAATGACCTGACCGGTATGAGCAGCCATACGACCCATAGAAGTAACCATACTTCCCAAAGCGCCGCGCTTGGCCTCATTGTAAGGCTTGTCCTTACGAATAGCGTCAATAAGGTCGTCCCATTCGAGTTGATACGGATTTGGCTCGGGCTGCGGGACTCTCCATATCAGGCTCTCTCTGTTCATGTTGTGGCCTTTGTAGGTCCGGACCTTGCCCGGATAATGGCTGTTCGTCGAGATAACGGCTGAGCCTTTAGTACCGAGTGCATAACTTGAGAAAGCACCTTTAGCACCATCCATGGCCCGGCCGTAATAAAAGAGTTTCGTGCCATCCGGATAGGTATATTCAACCGAGTAAGTGTCGAGGTTCTGGTCAAGGGTATTGCCTCGGTAGTGGCGTCCGCCAAGGGCCTGGGCCTCGATCGGCCAGGCGCCTTTCATCATTGAACACTCGTCGATTTGGTGAATGTAGTAATCGCTGTACATACCGCCGCTGGCCCACAGAAAAGCGTGGAAACGTGATATCTGGTACAGCGCCTCGCTCATTCCATCGGGCTTTGGTCCGGCGGTGCATGCGCGTCCGGCCATTCGGTAGGCATGCATTGCGATGATATTGCCGATTTCACCATCATCGATGCGCCGTTTCAACTCCTGCCGGCCCCTGCAATGGCGGATCATAAGACCAACACCAACCTTGAGGTTTTCCCTTTCCGACTGTTCGGCAAGTTTTAGCATCCTGCGGGTAGTCGGGCCATCGACTGTAACAGGCTTTTCCATGAAAACATTAAGACCCTTACGAATGGCATACGCAAAATGAACCCAGCGGAAAGCCGGAGGCGTCGCAAAAATTGCCACATCACCTGCATTAAGGCAGTCCATCGCTTTTTTGTAACCGTCGAAGCCAATAAACTGGCGATCCTTAGGCACATCCATCTGATTGCCGTGTCTTTTCGTAAGATTCTTGTAGCTGTTGTCAAGCTTACGCTGAAAGACATCTGCCATTGCAACCAGCCTGATACGGCCATTCTTAACAGATAGAGCATTCGATGCCGCACCTGTACCCCGGCCGCCACAACCAATCAAGGCTATATTGATTGTGTCGCTGCCGGCTGCATAGATTTTCGGAACGATTCCCGCCCCAAGAGCAGAAGCCGCGGCAATCTTGCCGCTGGTCTTCAAAAAATCTCGACGTGACGTGTTTGTTTCAATATTTTCACTCATAATGGGTCTTCTCCTACTGATTGATGTGTACTAAAAATGCTAAATTTATTCCTGGAGTTAGCACCTGCTCCTCGCCCAAACGTAGTTTGAACTCAATTGCTGTCAATTATAGTTATAACTCGGCACTTGTCAAGTGTTTTTCCAAGTCAAAACGAGTAAGACAGCCAATCTGGAGAAGTTGAAACTGCCTTTTCGCTGCACTTCTCAACACTTATATCAAACAGATATGCTAATACGTAATCAAAAGATTATTCTTGACGGCAAGATAGGCAATTTGGTATAAATATATTGGATATAGTGTGTGCTCATTATTAGATTACTGTGGATTTTGCGTTAAATAGGAAGGAGGCTGCATTTTAGATTTTCTTTTTCGTTTGCTGAATTAGAAACAGCCAATCCTAATAAACAATATATGTTTTATTTATGAAGGAGGATGTAGTATGGGTAAGATCCAAAATTTAACTATGATTGTTCTTCTGCTCTCGGTTGCAAACGCATGGGGAGCAGGTTTCCTGGACGACTTCGATAGACCCAATGGCGATTTAGAGAACGGTTGGGCGACTCAGGCGGATGGGACCATTGAGGTCACAATTGTTGACAACGAGGTTCTCATCGCCGGAGAGCAGGCAGTCGACTGGGCGAGGTCGGGTCTCTCCCGGGATATTGGGGATGAGACGAGGATATCCTTCGACTTCAAGGAGGGTGACAACTTCAATGCCCACATCCGCATCGACGATGTGGACACCGGCGCCTTCCTCGAGATCTACACCTGGGGTGGCCCCCTCATCGAGGCCAATAGCGAAGATGGCAGTTGGCCTGGCTGGACCGACATCGCTGGCTCAGAAATAGTAGCAGGGGAGTACAACAACCTGGTGTTGGAGCAATTCGGTACAGACTTTATGCTCACCCTTAACGACGTGGTGGTCGCTACTTTAACGAATACCGCACTGACCAACATCGGCACCGTGCTCATCTCCTGTGATTCGGCTGCCGGTACTGTTGGAAGTCTTCACATCGACAATGTGCAGATAGGATTTGTTGACATCGAAAAAGCCAAGGAACCGAGCCCGGCCGATGGTGCTGTCCACCCCGACACATGGGCGAGCCTGAACTGGAAGGCGGGTGGTTTTGCGACCTCACACGATGTATATTTCAGTGACAATCTCGCTGACGTGGAAGCTGGCGCCGAAGCTGCATTCCAGGGCAATCAGGCAGCGGAATTTCTCGTTGTCGGCTTTCCCGGATTTGCATACCCCGATGGTCTCGCTAACGGCACAACATACTATTGGCGAGTTGATGGAGTCAATGAGGCCGATGCGAACAGTCCGTGGATAGGCAATGTCTGGAGCTTTGCGGTGCCGCCCAAGACAGCGTATCTACCCGATCCGGTTGACGGCGCCGAGTCCGTAGGTGTAGAGGACAGGCTTAGCTGGACTGCTGGTTTCGGTGCGAAGCTTCACACCGTGCATTTCGGTGACAATTTTGATGATGTCAATAATGCAGCCGGAGGGCTTCCTCAGGGAACGATAGATTATGACCCCGGCACACTTAAAATGGCCACGACTTACTACTGGCGTGTGGATGAGTTCGATATTGTTGAAACATATAAAGGCGATGTCTGGAGCTTCATAACTGAAGGAGCTGTCGCAAATCCAGCCCCGGCCAATGGCGCTGTTGATGTATCGCAGACAGCGGTTCTTGCATGGACACCGGGTGTCTTTGGTGCTTCGCATGAGGTTTACTTCGGCACCGATGCAAGTTCACTTGAACTTAAAAGTAGCGGCAACCTTGGCTCCGAAAGCTATGACCCCGGACAGCTCGAGTGGAATACTACTTACTACTGGCGTGTTGATGAGGCCAATAATGCAAACGCCGACAGTCCGTGGACAGGTCCCCTCTGGAGCTTTGCTACAGCCGACTTCCTTATCATTGACGATATGGAGAGCTACAATGACCTTGATGAAGGTGAGCCCGACAGCAACAGGATATACCTTGCCTGGCTGGACGGATTCGATAACCCGGCGATTAACGGCTCAGTCGTTGGTCATGCCAATCTTCCTTTTGCCGAGCAGACTATTGTTCACGGTGGCAATCAGTCGATGCCGATGACCTACGACAACGCAGTCGGCAAATCTGAAGCAACCTTGACGTTGACTTCCAATCGTGACTGGACATTCAAAGGTCTCAACACACTAACAATTTGGTTCAGAGGCGCTTCGGCCAACGCTGCTGAGAATTTATACGTTGCTCTCAACGGCAGTGCTGTGGTCAATCATGATAATCCAACTGCGGCACAGATAGGCTCCTGGACCGAATGGAATATCGACCTTCAGGCGTTTGCCGATCAGGGAGTGAACCTCGCCAATGTAACTTCGATTACACTTGGCCTTGGAAACAGGGCTAATCCGGTTGCCGGCGGCGCAGGTATGATGTACTTCGACGATATTCGTCTCTATGCACGTTAAACCAGAAGCTAAGATTGCATAGTTGATATTGCAGATTTGTATTAACTCGGGGCCTATACCGATTGATTCGGTATAGGCCCCGCTTGTTTTAGCTCAATGGCAGAGGACCTCCACATAAGCCGGGATAAAGTTAAACCAACTCAGCATTTTTGTAGGGCGGCTAACCGAGCACTTGCCGTACGTATTGCCGGCTGATCTTCCAGCTTTCGCGCAACGGTCGCGTGATCTCGAATTTGTTCTCATGCGCCAGCTCGATAACCGCAATCCCACTAAACTTAACATCGCGCAAGGCCTCGCCAATTGCCGCATAGTCCATATCACCCTCGCCTAGCGCCTCACTCCAGCGACCATCTTTGTACTGATCTCGCAGATGCAGAAACACGATTTGCTCTCCGTAGTTTCGAATAAACCACACCGGATCGACACCCCCGCGTACCAGCCAATTCAGATCAGGACCCAATTTCGCATCAGGAATACGCGCCAGCGTCCCCTTAAGATCATGAAGATCATCTACCACTTCGTAAGTGTGGTTATGCAGATTAACCGTCACACCGTGCTTCTCGGCAATGGCCATAATCTTGCGTAACAGATCGGCTTGAATATCAAGCTGCTGCGCCGTCTTTTTCCGAGGCGCCGCCCCAACCGAAACCCCGAATGTCTTTCCCTTGAGTTTCGCTAAGTGCCCAATCACAAGCTCCGCATCCTCCAGGACCGCCTCGTACTTATCTCGATTCCACATAGCCCCACTGAACGACGTACCGATCACCGGCAATTCATATTTCTGCGAAAGCTCCCCGATACGCTCCACTGTCTCGCGTTTCCGCAGAACATTATGCATCAGTTCAATCCCGTCGATCTGGGCGTACTTCAGATCCGAAAAAATCTGCGGCAATATCGGTGTAACGTTATACTCGGGCTGCTTAGCGGCATACACCCAGACATGTGCTCCCACTGTAATCCTTTTCTTGCTCGAATCGCCAACGGCCCCGACTATTTTCCCACAGCAGCCGATGGACGCAGCCAAAACAGAACCCGCTTGAAGAAAACAACGGCGAGTCAAAACGGACGACGAATCACGACTATAAATTTCCATAACAACTCCTGCAAATAATCACTTAATATCCAGTGCCGTATAATAGCAAATCAAATAGTAAATATTCAATCGAAAATAGTAAATTGAAATATTGGCCAACCAATAAGTACAACAATCAAAGCACAGATTCTATGTCATTTCGACCGAAAGCCTGCCCTGAGCGAAGTCGAACGGGAAGGATCTTTTAAAATAATTGCCCGAAGGGTTTCCACAACTCAACACTCAACACTCAACGCTCAAAACTAAATCACCCCAATAGTAAATAGTCAATAGTAAATAATCAATTGAAAAGCTTGCCCTGCAATTCTAACATTCCCCTGTAAATCATCAATAATATTGTCATCCTCGTATGTCTTTAGCGGGGACCCAGCATCATTAATCATTTAAATGTGTTTGACCGAATCTGTTTTTTTTTATTGAACAATATCTCTAAAGATGTATCATTAGGATATGGTAGAGAATCGGCAACAGGCAATGAAAATAGCGATTACCGCCCGGCGCAGGCTCCATGATATTTATGGAAAGCACCTGCGTGGTGTTTATCTCTATGGCTCCGCTGCCCGTGATAAATTGACCCCGGACAGTGATATCGATATAGCAGTCATCCTCGACAAGATACCCAGTCGGTTCGAAGAGCATAAACGAACAAGCAAATTAGGTTCGGACATTAGCCTCGACTATAACACGGTCGTCCTTTTTTTCTTTGCCGAAGAAAGAGATCTACAAACAGACCGATTTACCATACACAGGGAAATAAAAAGGGAAGGGATTCCTGCATGACGGAAGAAGCACAACTTCATTTTGAGAGAGCCGCCGAATGCGTGGAAGACTCGCGGATTCTTCTCGATAATGAACGACCCGCTGCTGCTGTTGCTCGGGCCTATTATGCTATGTTTCACGCTGCTACAGCAGTATTGTCTTGCTTTCGATATGACTTATTTGTTCTTGCTTATAAAAAAAGACCTCATAACATTTGTTACAAGGAAGTTATTGCCATTCGTTTTATATTAGCCACTCAACTACCCATTTAAGGATGTTAAATGGCCATAGAATAGACGAACTAATAATGTCTTACCCAACAAGCTCTTTAACTTGCTCAAGGACTTTGATTTTAACATCTTCAGAATTGATCCGTCCTTTACTGATACCTTCCTGAATGTATTGAGCAACATCTTTTCGCGGAATTCGGTCAACCAATACCTTTTGCTCTTCAGAGATTTTTTTTAATATGATCTGGGTTAATTGGAGAAGCCTTTGGGCAGAGATTTCAACCAAATCAAGATGGAATTGATTCAATTCGGAGTCAGGACATCTGCCCACTGTTTGAGTGGCTTTTATTCCAATATCGTCAACTATTGTTGAATCCAATAATACGAACTCGAAATCTTCTAATTTATTTTTTTTTATCGATAAGGCTACAGCTAACCATTTGATGCGGGAACTATCATCATCAACAATCCAGACCGACATCGTATTGCTTCCAATACGAAAACCAAAAATGGGGTCAGCAGGTATCTCGCCTTCTCTAAGCCAATCTGGCCTGTTTAACCATTTGTTAAACTTTGTACCGTGCAATAAGATTGGCACTTTTGTTTATCCTCCAATTGAATGAGAGTCTTATTCATCACTCTCTGTAATAGAAAGTTCCTTTCTTTCTGAATAGCTTTTTTAAAAAATGGGATTGCGTGGGGATCATTCATATAAGAGAGACCTATATTGGCACCGTCTCTGACAACAGGTGATGAGCAGTAAAGTAGAGCTTTTTCAAGCAACCATCGACGGTAACCATAAGTTGGTTCATGGTCTATATCTCCAACAATTCTAAGGGTTACCTCAGCAGATTCTGGAGAAACTTTCTCTTTTAAAATTATATGTTGAATTTCATTAACTGCAATACCTTCATATTGCCTGATACACTCTAATAAACACTTAGAGAAAACTTCTTCTATTTCATCTTCTAACGCTTCTTCTGCTATAGCTCTAAAAATACCTTCTACTCTCTCAGTAACTTCAACCTGCAAACTCTTTTCATAGTGAGTAGTCGTTGTCATATTGGCTTGTTGCTTTTCTTTTTCTGATGGAGTCAAATCACTCCAAGATTGTGGTAGATAACCATATCTATATCTCGGAATTTGAGAGAATTCAGAGGTCGGTTCCCAAATCCACAATTGAGTGTTGCTTAGATCCAAAGGCAGCATAATAGTCTCTTCGCTTAGAGAATCCATTATCCCTGTCCAATCCGAAACTCCCCTTCCTATAGGTTTATGAGAATCTAAGCCTAAAACTCTTGAATCAGTTCTATCGTTGATTTCACGAATTGTATCCGTCTTCTGAACAACCAATACGAAATCAGTATCGGCTGAGTCAAAATCAAACTTTTTTACTTGCTCATCAGGGCAAGTTAATATGTCAGTTTGATTTCCAAATCTCATTTTATGTCCCCACGACTTATAATTTCTTTTCCCATATCAACAAGCTCATCGTAAATATCACCTAAATTCTCTTTCGGTAGAAGATCTGTAAATTCTTGACCAGTGCTTATGTCAATTTCCAGTCGGCAAGCATAGCGAGGCGCATTTTCTGTCGCCTTCGTTTTTCCCCCACCAAAGGAAGTGATTATAGCTTGGTATTTAGCAAGACTCCATTTGCTCAATCTATTGATATCCAATCCTTCAATTCTAGTATTAGATGCTCTTCTGCGGTTGATTTGGTAAAGGAAATCACTCGAGTTGGGATCAATTTGAATGCCTCTAATGTATTCAGACAATTGTGTATAGCCCGTCTTATGGTCTTTCGATGGCAGGTTGATAATGGAACCGAAAGCGAGACGAGTAATCAAAGGGAAAGTAGCCATCTTAAACAACTTGTTTTTAACAAGGTCGATATATTCTAGGCATTTTTCTTCGAAATTACCAATTGTAGGAACACCGTTGACTTCATCTGGCAATTGTTCCCCCAGTTGAAAACGCAAGTCAACAGCAATGGGGGATTTTGCCAAAGTTAGCTTCCCTTCCTTATAAGGTCCCTCTTCTATGCGTAAACCTTCTTTGACCCTCTTTGTTTCTGTTTCTGGTAAGTCACCCACCATCTCTGCCCACCATCCTGAGATGTCGAACTGCTGGTCTGGGGCATAGAAAGCAGTACAACGCAATACTTGTACTTGCCAATCAGATATTGGTCGTATCGTTGTTACTTTGCTCTCGGCCACGTGTATCTCCCTAATTTATGTCTTGATCGTCAAAAAACATATCATAACATAATCTCTTTAGTTATTTTAGCAGAAAAAACCCTATTATGCAATAATAATATACGTTGTATTCCAATGTTTGTTTTAGTCGTAAAATCCCATATTTTCACTATTTACAAAACATACTTAAATCGCAACATCGCATTTGCCATTGTCCTCAGAATTCCGGAGACACCATACTTAATTCCAGCCGATGCCTGCGTTACAAAACTCACGAATAACTCAGGACAACTGGTATTTTATCCAAATCCATAACTATTCCGCAATTTCGCCATTTCCCTAAATTATCCCTGTCAAACGCAAACCTCTCAAAAACTAAACAACTACCACCAAAAATCAACAAAATCAACCAATTTTCGACAAAAAGGCTAAAAAACAATAAAATCAACCACATTTTCACCCAAAAACCCTCAACCTCCAATGCACCTACCCATTTCCCTGTTGAGCTCCATTTAAAATAGTTCCCTGTGAAAACAGGAATCCTTAAATAATCAATCATCATTTATCATTAATCAATCGGAAATTCGAAGAATTTTCGACAAATAACGCTCACTCTCAAAAACAAAAATAAAATATTTCAAAAATTTATATCTCCTTTTCTCATATACACTTATACTGATTCACTCATCATAAAATCCTCAATTTTCGACTCAAACGTGCACACTCGTCTAATTATAGAGGGAGGCTTTTTTTACTCCCTTAGTTTACCTGAGTTTATCCCCGAGAGCTGCTAACTCGACTCATAACAGGGGAGGTGCTGCTAACTTGACACGCAACAGGGGGCCTAAGCCCACAATATGAAATCTGAGATATGAAACACCAAACTTTAGCTCACTTTAGTCACTTTAGTCACTTTAGCCACTTTAGGCACTCTTTCAATTATAACATATTTCCAGATACACCCTTATTATGCAAAACAAACCCAAAGTCAAGTAGGCCAAAAATAACGTAAGCTCTTTTTTGACAAGTAAATACGAGTAATGGGACAATTGGTTATTCAGACAAAACAAACCCAAAACAAACCCAATTCAAACCCAATTAAAGCCAATACAAACCCAATTCAAAGCCAATACAAACCCAATTCAAAGCCAATAAAGCCAAAAACAAACCCAATCAAACCCAATTACCTGTGCAAGTGCATTTATTAAAGAAATTCCTTAAGTTTTCTATGTCGTAGGCCGATATTCGATGATAAAGGGTATGGTTATCGTGAAACTATTATTTTGAGAAGACAATTCCTTTAAGATGTATAAAACAAATGATTGAGAAGGGTTCATACGATGCTTAAAGCAAAAGACATTATGAGCAAAAAAGTGATTTGCTCAAAAAGAGAAACGCCTGTGGTCGAAGCCATAAGAGTCATGTCGAAAAACAACATTACCGGTATCCCCGTAGCCGAAGATGATATGACTCTCGTGGGGGTTATTTCAGAACAGGATGTGCTGAGATTATTCCACACCTATCCAGACGAACATGACAGGACAGTAAATGATTTTATGACACAACCCGCCATCAGCTTCGAAGAGGATGAGTCTTTATTAGATATCTGTTACTGCCTGAGGGATAATTCTATCAGGAGAGTGCCGGTTACATCGAACGGCAAAGTGACAGGAATTATAAGCAGGTCAGATATCCTTAAATGCATCCTCGAGCTTTGCGACAAAGATAACGCCGAAGCCGTCGGCGCGGCGAATAATACAGAACGATAAGCTTAACCACCCGTAGAGCTTTCTTATATAATCATACAGACTATCTGCAGATCAATTCTTGCCGAGAGGGTCATAGTAACGCTTAGGTATATCTTCTCCGAGGGTTTCATTGATGGTTGTAACATGACCATCGAGCCAGAGACAGTTAAGCTTTCCGCCTGTTGCATCGTCTTTACTTGAATTCGAAGAATGCCTGAAAATGCCGCGATACCAGCCCGTGCGGCCGCCAGTCCTGTAGTGTTCAAAATTCATACCGCTCGAATTAGCGTAGAGCATATCGTTTCCATTTTCGATTCTGGGTTCCATATGGTCGTGTGCGACGACAACTTCGGAATGGCGCGGAATGGAAACAGATTTCTCCTTAGTGAGCCAGCCGTTCATTGAATACGCCGAGTTTTCTACTTCACCGGTGCTATACAACAATTCCTGCGCCACTATCTGAGTGAAATTGTTAAAGCTCGGGCAGCCGAATAACTTATCTTCTTTTACATATTCAAGGTATATAACACCCCAATATGAACGGTCGTCAGCGGCTTTGAGCAACTGTCCTCTGGAGCCATACCAGAGATGTCCGTTACAGGCATTAGTGTGCGTGTGGAAGTCGGGCATCAGGTAATCATTATCGTCCAGGTACATCCTAATACCGAGGCCGATACTCTTTAGATTTGCTCTGCAGGCCTGTTCCCGTGCCTGTTCCTTTACCCTCTGGAGGGCGGGCATTAGTATAGCCAGGAGAAGCGCGATTATTGCAATGACAACAAGAAGCTCAATTAACGTAAAAGCCTTTTTCCTGTGCATTAATAACTCCTTCAAAAAATCTAAATTTATAGTTGGTGGAATGAGTTTCGATTTCCAACAATTATCCACGGGCACTTTGATTTGATTGGACAACCCAACATCAAATACCCAACCTTTAATACTTTATATACCATATTTGGAGATTTAATCCAAGTAAAAAAAACCTCTTTTTGAAGTGGAAGCCCGCCTTTTCCAGATAATAAAGAAATGTTATGCGTTTATTCAGCAGTTATTTCTTCTTTTTTCTACATCTTTTACTTTTCAAACACAGCTCACACCTGCTATCACTGCACCACTGGCAACAAAAACAGTCCTTACATTTATGCTTGCTGCCTTGCTGGTCAGGCTCAGGTTCGTACACCAAACCTATGAAACCTTTGATTCTACGATAAGCCATAACTGTCATTCCCAGGTGATATATTGTGTCTTCTTTCGGCTATTTGCCTTGTTTTTATTAACTACGCCAGCTTCTTTTAAGCAGTTCAGCCGGGGCTGATAATTTTTCGTTACGCTATTGCTTTAAACCGGATTTACCCAGTAGTGGGTATCGCCGTCGGGATTACTTAAGGCCACAACGCTGCCCGAAGCATCGTAGTGATAGTAATAGGCCGCGTTACTATCGGCGACGTATATCAAACAGATAAGCTCATTAACTTGTGTAAAAGCGTTTGCGTTCATTTTGGCCTTTCGCCAAATTGGCTTTGAATTGGGTTTGTTTTTGGCTTTATTGGCTTTGAATTGGGTTTGTTTTGGGTTAAATTGGGTTTGAATTGGCTTTGTTTTTTGGCCCCGCCAAGCGTCTAAATTCGCATAACTCATTGTAAAGTAGGCGTTTACGTTCATTTTGTCATTTCCTAAATTGGGTTTGTTTTGCATAAAAAGGGGTGATTTGTCGAACATTCTCTACAGTTGTAGAGGTGCCTTATAGGCACGTAAATAACTGGATTCTTGCTGCTCATTTTGACCATAATTCTAAATCCTAAATAATATCAAAATCCAAATACCTCAAATTCAAAACTCCTAAAATGAGGGTAGAAAAGTACTCCCTCTATAATTAGACGAGAGTGCAGTTTTGAGTCGAAAATTTGGCTATTTTCCTTGGGTTATTGTTCGTAACTCGTTGCTATGGAAGGAGATAAAAATTTTGGAAATATTTTATTTTTGTTTTTAAGAGTGAGCGTTTTTGACCGAAAATCTGGCGCTTTTTGTCAGTTATTTGTGCTGCTGGAGGCCAGCATGAGGAACATACAGAATACGGAAGTCCGGCAACGGACGTAGTAAATAAAACAAGTACCGAACCGCAGGCAGCACATTTAGAAGGATATTGGGTGAAAATGTGGTTGATTATTTGGCCGGGATGCACTAATCGCGAGACGAGCGACGGGCCACGGGATCCGGGCGGCGGAAAATGCTGGTTATTAATTGTCAGGGCTGGAAATAAAGAAAGACAGCTACCAAAATTCGGTGGCTGTCATTTGCTACATTCATTGAACGGCTTTTTCAAAAAACTCACTGTCTATAGTTTAATATGTATGGTGTCCCCAGATATCCCACCAGATATCCCAGATATCCCCCCCAGATATCCCCAGATATCAGACTGTCGATCCGAAGGGAGAAATAGTCAGTTTTGTTTGTTTTTTTCCTTTACAGATGAAAGTGTGTTTGTATTCTGTGAGGGTACAACAGTGGCTGGGATTTCTCTGAATGACGTAAAGTTAGGGATGTTATACGGAAACCATATATACATTGTTAGGCAACTAGAAGGAGGAACCGAATGGATTCGTTCAAAGCACGCGTTGTGTTTGGCACAATAGCCGTGGTTGTCTTTGCGGTCGCCATTTACTCAGCGCACTGGCTGGGTCGTCAGTCAGGTATGGCCCATGGGTTGTGGCTCGACGTTTACACTGGACTACAAATATCTGACGCCACTGGGGACTACCTTATCCTCAAGAAACTGAACGACGGTGAGAATGCTGAAGCCCACGAACTTCTCCGTAGCCAACTCGAAAACAAGTGCGGAGCCCTAAGGCTCATGAGGGAGCAGTTGAGCAAGGAAGAGGCGGAGCGCCACCGTATAGATGGTTTTCTCGAGCGGGCTGAGCCTCTCCTTGCTGAGAACTCCTCTCCGACCAGTACGGACTGAACTTGCCTAACAACGGAATGAACGCCGACTGGTGTACACTCGCTGCGCTCGTGCCACCAGCGGGTTATTCCAAACGTTATGCCCGAAGAAATGAACATGGAGATTCGTCCCTACCGTGATGATGATGAGGCACAGGTTGTCGAGCTGTGGGGTGGCACGATAGCGGATGCTGCGCCACACAACGACCCGTTGCTCGCAATCCGTCTGAAGTTGCAGAAGGACCCGAACCTCTTCCTGGTCGCCGCTGTGGGCGATGCAGTCGTGGGCACGGTCATGGGAGGGTACGATGGACATCGCGGCTGGATCTACTCTTTGGCAGTGGATCAGGCTTACAGGAGGCGTAGCGTCGCAACTGCACTTGTTCGACGGCTTGAGGAATTGCTAAGAGAGATGGGCTGCCTCAAAGTGAATCTGCAGGTGCGCGGATCGAACTCGGATGTCTTTGGTTTCTATGAGCACATTGGCTACAGTGTCGAAGACCGAGTGAGTTTGGGGAAGCGTCTGTACTATGAAGAAGGACAGGCATAACAATCACATGCAATGGACAGTGACACGCGGCGAGGTTACCGAAGTGACCTTGCTGATCAAATGGAGATTTGCCATTCAATTTGGCTGCGTAGGTTGTCGCTGCCGCTGATGTAAACATTAGGGAACGAATATGATATCATATAAGTATAGACTTGAAGGACCAATCCAGCCGCTACTATGGGTTGGCGGCTCTTTTTTATGCAGATATTTGCTGCGAACCCGTGCTTATACGTCACAGGTCTGGACGGCCTGAATGAGGGACTTCATCGGATCACGGGTCGGAGTATATTCGTGGGCCACGTACCCGTCATAGTCAGTTTCGGCAATAGCTCTCATGACCGCGGGGTAGTAAATTTCCTGGTTCTCGTCAAGCTCGTGACGACCCGGGACACCTGCGGTATGTATATGGCCGATGTATTTGATGTTCTTACGGATTGTGGCAATCAGGTCGCCTTCCATAATCTGCATGTGGTAAATGTCGTAGAGCATTTTGAATCGGGGGGAATTTACACGTTTGCACAGCTCGAAGCCCCATGCGGATTTGTCGCACATGTAGCCGGGATGGTTTACCCTGCTGTTGAGCAGCTCCATGCAGATATTTACGCCGGAATCCTCGGCAATCTTGACGGCTTCTTTCAGGATGGTATAGCAATTGTCCATACCCTGCTCGTCGCTGATTCCCTTGCGGTCGCCGGCCATAGCGATAACGTTACGCCATTTGTATTCGGCGGCGGCTTTGATGTTTGTGCGAAAGTCATTGAGGAACTTAGCGTGCATAGATTTATCATTGAGGCCTTTCCTGATACTTCCTGCGCCACCTACAATCGTTGCCACCAGGCCGTGTTTTTTCAGCGTCGGCCAGTCATTTTTGCCGACAAAATCTATACCGACCAGACCCATTTTCGATGCCATAGCCGCCATCTGTTCAATGTCCATCCGGGCCCCTCGCAGACAGCCGCGACAGATAGCCTGTTTTATGCTTCCCTTTTTGACTACACGCCCGCTCTGGCCGCGTGCGGACTTCGGCAAGACTGTCAGTGTCGAGTATGCCCCGACAAGCCCGGCTGCACTTATAAGCATGTTACGACGTGTTACCGATGTGTCGTGAGTCTGTTGATTATCCTGATATCTCTTATGTATTTTCCTCATTTTTTGTCCCTTTCCATAAAATTTCCCATATCAAACGCTCGGCTATGCAATGAAATCTGCGAACTCTATGATAATAACAAAATTTTAGTAGAATTGCAGCCTTTTTCAACGCCGAAACCGGCTTGAGGAGTATGAATACATATCTCCGGTAACGAATTGTATCGGATTTAATTATTTTTTCTGTAACAAAAATCCATATTTGTGCCTCTTAATAGTAGGCGGCTTAATATTATGTGAGATGGAATTTGAAAGGATACACTCATGGCGAAAATGTCAAGAAACATCGTAATCTTAGTTTGTATAATTTTCTGTGCTCTTATTGCAACGGGCCCTCTTGTCGGGCCAACCGCCGAGGCCCAGCCAAAGAGAATCCAACAAAAGAAAACCGAGCTAATCGAGGATTCATATAAAGACTCAACCATATTAGTTGAGGCGTTTGTTGTTGAAGTGAGACTTTCCGCACTCTACGACTTAGGGGTGAGTCCTATCGGCGAAAAACCTAATTCGGTCTCGATAGACAATATTCTTAGGTGTTTGCAAGATGAGGATAAAGCAAGGATTATTTCAGGGGCAAAAGTGGCAGTTAAGCATAGAGAACAGGGAACAACCGAATCGGAGCAAATGATTTACTTAGAGCAGCAAAAGCCTGCTAAAACAAGCGAAGCAAGTAAAAAGCCGGCTGCTTCAAGGCCTCCCCGACCCTATAAGTTTAGCAAATCCTTTCGTGCTTCAGCAAATATTTTAGCTCACAACAGAATATATGTGAGTTTTAGCTTCACTGGAAATTCGATGGATAAGGTTCTGACTAAGGATGTTACGCCACCTAATACTGTAAACTGGCAGTGGTCCGGTACTGTATGTCTTGAGATGGGAAAGGCAAGTATAGTCGGTGCGACACAAGATGAGGAAAAGGCGGTCTTTCTGATTCTTTGCGCTGACATCAGGAGTAGTTAGGCTTATGAAACGAAAAGCGGTTGCGAAACAGGCATAAATTCCAGTTAAATTTTGACTCTTTATCAGCTTTAAAAATATGAAATAACAAACGATTTTTTATTATTTCGCTTATTTTTTACTTGATTTGACAGCCTTTGTGTGTATATAATCATATAAAGCGCGAGGAATTTCAAAACTCTAATGGAGGCGTAAGAATGAAACGAGCGATTCCTGTTCTGCAAAGCGGTGTATATGAGAAACGCCGTATCAGGATACTTTTTAGATAATAACCACCCTCCTCAAAAGGGCTGGATGCGCAATTTCGTATACGCATCCAGTCGTTATTATAGTGTAAGTAAGTTTGGACAGCGAACAAGAAGCGTGACCATACAACTGTTCTTTTACCAAACACATAGTTTGGATATTAATTCAGGCTAAGCACTTGTAAGTTAGCTCTTACTCAAATGCATTTTAGTTTCAGGCCCCTGCGGATTCACACATTCCCTCTTCCTCCTTACCGCGGGGGCTTTTTATCTTTTCACGATTTACACCGAAAACACAGATTTTATAAAATTCTTGCAATATTTTGAGGGGCTAAAACGTCTTTCTCCCCAGAGCAATAAACTACAGTATTTGTCTAAACTCTTTTTTCAGAAGGATTTTGCGACAAAAAGGAGGCAATAATGGCATTCAGCGATAACTATGTAGATGGAAAGGAAACTAAATGAACAGATTATCAACATTGGCAATCAGCATTATTGTTTTGGCAACTTCGGCTTCAATGGATGTATTCGGAGCCTCGGCAAGTGATTACTGGCCGAGTTGGCGCGGACGAGATCGTATGGGAATATCCGAGAAAGGTAATCCTCCTTTGACGTGGAGTGAGAGTGAGAATATTAAATGGAAAGTGAAACTGACGGGAGACGGCTCCAACTCATCTCCAATTATCTGGGAGGACAAGATATTCTTTCAAACGGCAGTCAAGACTGATGTGAAAGGAAAAGCATCACCATCCGCTACAAGCGGAAACTCGGGGCGCAGGAGAGGTCCCGGCGGTTCGCCACCAACCAACATCTATAAATTCAACCTTGTTTGTCTGGATCGAAATAGCGGCGAGCAGCTCTGGCAAAAAACAATCCGCGAAGAGTTACCTCACCAGGGCCATCATAATGACCACGGCTTTGCTTCTTTCTCGCCGGTAACGGATGGTAAGCTTGTATGGGCAAATTTCGGCTCACGAGGGCTGCATTGTTTTGATATGGACGGTAATGTGAAATGGAGTAAAGACCTGGACAAGATGAACACGGTGATGGGCTTTGGTGAGGGCGGCTCATTGACTGTAGCAGGTGATGCAGTAATTGTCGTTAGGGACCACGAAGGAGACTCTTTTATTATCGCGCTAAACAAAGAGACAGGTAAGTTGATATGGAAGAAGGGGCGTGATGAGCGTACTTCCTGGGCGACACCGTTACCTGTCGAAGTGAACGGGAAAATTCAGGTTATTGTGAGTGCTACAAGCCTGATTCGCAGTTATGATCTCAAGACGGGAGATATTATCTGGCAGTGTGGAGGCCAGACTCGAAACGTCATTCCCTCACCTGTAACGGGCTTCGGTATGGTTTATTGTGCCAGCGGTTTTCGAGGCAGCTCACTTCAGGCAATTGAACTGGGTCATACGGGCGACCTGACCGATACCGATGCAGTTAAATGGCACGTCAAAGAAGCAACACCATACGTGCCGTCACCGCTTCTTTACGGCGAGAAGCTTTACGTCTGTTCGGGCAATAAGGGAGTCATATCCTGTTACAACGCCAAGACCGGAAAAGCGTACTTCTTAAAGGTGCCGCTTGAAGATATAAGTGGAATCTATGCATCTCCAGCAGGTGCGGCAGGTCGAGTCTATTTTGTCGGACGAAAAGGGGTAACCTATGTACTTAAACCTTCTGAGAAATTCGAGGTTCTTGCCGTAAACAAACTGGAAGACAGGTTCGATTGTTCACCTGCCTTCGTAGGCGATGAAATGTACCTCAAGGGCAAAGAGAATTTGTATTGCATAACCGGTTCAAAATAAAAAGTGTTTTTCCGAATCGATAACTCAGTTAGAGAAATTCTGGACTCTTTCGAGAATTATTTTACATGACTTCGATATGCGCGGCGCCAAACCGGTGGAGAAATATCGTACGAATAGCTCCGGAAATACTAACGGAGATGGAGACGATGACGAAGAATACTACGGAGAAGAGCAGCATACGATTTACAAGTGGATAGTACCCTGGGAAAAGGAGTAATACACGCCTTAATCAATAACTGATTGAGGCGGCTAAATCATTAATCTTTTTTAGGAGACCACATTATGAAACGCCAAAGATTTTTCAAGGCAGTCCTGTATTGTACGCTGATGGTTATGGTCATGCTATCGGCACAGGCCAGTGCCCGGTCGTCTTCATCCAGCATATGGAGATTATACGGCGACTGGCAGGTCAAAGTCGATTACGATGGAAGGCAATTCGAATCGATTCTGTCGTTTTCGAGGAACCAGGAGGGCAATCTAACCGGCAACTGGATCAGCTTCATGGGACTTAGCGAACTAAAAGACATCAAGTACGAAGAAGGTAAAATCAGCTTTTCGCGGGACAGACGCAATCGTGACGGTGAAACCACGACCTCGAACTTCAAAGGAACAATCGAGGAAGGAAAAATCTCGGGAACCTGGTCGAGCAGCAGAGGGGAAAATAAGCTCGAGGGCAAGCGGGCTCCACGAATACAGAGGGCTGTCGGAAGCTGGGAGTTGAAGTATAAGTTCGGTGATCGGGAAATAACGTCAAAACTTATTGTTAAAGTTGACAAGGAAGGTAACCTCACCGGCCAATGGCAGAGCCGACGGGGCGAAAGTGCGGTAACCGACCTGCAATACGAACGTGGCAAACTGACCTTCAAGCGCACAAGTACATATCAGGATCGTAAGCGGGAATACACGTTTGAGGGAACTGTTCAGAGAGATAATACTCTTTCCGGTATGATAAAGTCTGAGAGGGGAGAGATTGAGGTCGAGGGAAAACTGATTGGCGGTTCCCTTATAGGCACATGGAACCTTGAAGTTGCATACGATAGCGGCAACCGCAAGCAGAGGCTGAAGGTCAATCCGGACATGAGCGGATTGTACGGGGCTATTCCAATCAAGAAAATCAACCTGGAAAACGGTCAGGTTGATTTCCTGACGGTTTTGAAATTCGGTGACCAATCGTACGAGATAAGATTTGAAGGAAAAATAGAAGATTCGAAGCTTACCGGAGAGATGACGACATCCAGAGGCACCCAGAAGATAACAGGTACGAAAGTAATCCGTACTTTCAGAAGACGCAGCACAGGATAAATTAAGAATGTTTTGTTGAGCCTGCCGGAGTGGTCTTCGGCAGGCTCTTTCCTTACTCACTCCTATCCATTACATGGCTGTCAAATCAGCTTACAATGGGGTCGATAAGACAGCCCCAAATCTTTATATGACATCCTATTGTAAGCAGGCTACCTGCAATATTATACCCGATTTAATCCGGATTATCGGCCTAACGATTTTAGAAACACCTGAGAATAAAGTTCTTTAGTCAGGTTAGAGTTTGGTCGATAATTTCCGATGGAGGCAGCTTTATCAGGGATTCAGGAGGCATATTCTAATTAGTATTCAGGGGGCTTTTAACAGGTTCAGGAAATAGCTGAATCGGCAGGTTGTTGAAGAAGCCAACAATATGTTAATAATCAAGAACAATCTTATGGCGGTAAACGCCGCACGGCACATGGGCAATAGTTATAATGCCCTGGCCACGTCGGTCGAAAGGCTGTCGTCAGGCCTGCGCATCAACAGCGCCAAGGACGATGCGGCCGGCCTTGCCGTTCGCGAATTGATGCGGGCCGACATCGGTGTTATCCAGCAGGCTGTTCGTAATGCTCAGGACGGAATTAGTATGCTCCAGACGATGGAAGGGGCTATGGCAACAATCGATGACGCCCTGGTGCGTATGCAGCAGTTGGCCGAGCAGGCGGCCACGGGTTCGTACTCTTCGGCTCAGAGAGCGATTATGGAGAGCGAGTTTGTGGAAATGCGACAGGAAATCGACCGTGTCGCCGGATCGACCGAGTTTAATGACATCAAGATGCTCGACAACTCCGACACCGTTTCAATCCACATCGGTAAACTTACAACCGACAGCATCAGTGTTACCGGCAGCAATGTAACCAGCGCATCGAGCGGCCTTAATATTACTGGCCTGACCATTTCCAACGCAACCAGCGCTCAGAGTGCAGTGACAGCGTTAGACAGCGCAATCAGCACCAAAGATACAGCCCGTGGCACGTTCGGTTACAAAATGAACCGTCTTGAAAACGCCATATCAGTTCTTAATATTCAGTCTGAGAACCTGCAGGCAGCCGAGTCTCGTATTTCGGATGTCGATGTTGCTACCGAAATGGCGGAGATGACGAGGAAACTGGTGCTTGCAGAAGCCGGTATGTCAATGTTAGCTCAGGCCAACATAATGCCTAAGATAGCATTGAAACTTTTCAAATAAAATCAGCGGTTTGAAAAAGCTGTATTTTAAGCAGATTTAGCCATCGCCATTTTGTTTCTCCACTTCACTATGCTTCGCATCCCCTTTGACTTTGGTCATGGTCTTATAGAAACTATTGACTGTGGAGACTTGTTTTGATAGATATTGAAACATGATCGCAAATATCTGGGATTATTTGATCGTTACCGCATCAAATGATGCTCAGGCCAGAAATTATGAACGTCAACTGGCGCTGAGACAAGAGCTTGGGCTGCTGCCCTATATTCGAGATGTAATCGTTGTTGCCGACCCCGGCGGTAAGCGCATTGGCAGCGGTGGAAGCACAATCTGCTGTCTGCTCGAAGTGCTCAACCGGGAAACGCACCAGGGCTACGAGCGCACGGAAACAGAGGCCTGTCAAAGCGTTCTCGAAAAACTTCGAATTCTGATTGTACATGCCGGTGGTGATTCCAGGCGATTGCCTGTTTACAGTCCATGCGGGAAGATATTTTTTCCTGTACCGGGCGAAAGTGACTGCTGCCTGCCCCTGACTTTGTTCGACCGGCAATTGCCAACGTATTTGAAGCTTCCGGCTCCGGAGCCGGGGGCCGGCCAGGTCGTTATTACATCGGGTGACGTATTGCTGGGATTCGAAGCGGAACAGGTGCGGTTTGCCAGGAAGGGGCTGACAGGTTTAGGCTGTTATGCATCTGTGGAGGAGGGTAAGAATCACGGGATTTTCTGCCGGGGCGAGGGGAACCAGGTCAGGCTTTTTCTGCAGAAGCCTTCACCTGCCGATCAGCATGGCAGTGGTGCCATCGATCCCTACGGGCAGGTAATTCTGGATATCGGGGTAATGAACTTCGCAGCGGACACTGCGATGATGCTGCTTAAAATTTTCGGTATGCAACGCAATTCCGAAGGCAGGTTAGAATTAGCCGGCAGGATGAGCGAGACGCTGTTCAAGTATGGGCTTGATTTCTATCGTGAGATATGCTGTGGTATGGGCAGTGAAGCCACTTCGGCTCAGTACATCAAATCTGTACAACAGAGCGGTTCACTCTGGGACAGTGCGTTATTGGGCAGGTTGTTTGAATCGCTGTGCAGCATTCCATTTGGTGTTAATGTTCTGCCCCGATGCGAATTCCTGCACTTCGGCACGAGCAGGCAGGTAATCAGCAGCGGTAATATCCTGATGCAAAGAGATATAGGCTCAACTTCACTAAACACGTGCCTTAGCATCAATAATGAGATAATTGACGGCGGTGAAATTGCGGGCACAAACGCCTGGGTGGAAGGGTGTAAGATAAGTTCGAGGCTGACATTAGGTGGTGAAAACGTTATCGTGGGACTTGATGTCGATGAGTCTGTGTCCGTGCCATCGCAGATGTGCTTTGACGTGATTCCCGGCCTGGACCGTAATGGGAAGAAAGTCTGGTTCGTGCGCTGCTATAACATATACGATTCTTTCAAAGATTCCGTCGGGCAGGGCGCGACTTTCTGCGGAATACCTGTCCTTGACTGGCTTGAGCTTGTGGGGGCTGAGCCGGAAGACCTCTGGGATATTGATATACCCATCGAACAACGAAGCTTGTGGAATGCCAGGATTTTTCCTGCCGTTAGTAAGCACAGCCGGTATTGTGAGTGGTTGTGGTTGTTCAATCCTGCCGAGGCCAATTCCGAGAATTTTCAGACCTGGCGGGCCGCTGACCGTTACAGCTCGGCTGAAATCACCACATTAACCGACCAGAAAGTGTTTTACCAAAGACGAAGCCTGATTCGCGCAGGTGAGATTCAAAAATCATTGCGGAAAATGTTCAGACAAGACAGCGGATTCTCCGCGGGCGAATTAACTCATATCCTAAAGAATACCGCCGAACAGTCCATATGGATTGCCGATATGCTTTCTGAAGCAAGGTGGCGTTACAACAGCAATAATGACAATAGCCTGGACTCAATGGTTTTTCCCAGAGTCATTCACACAATTGGCTCAGTTTTGTCAGAGCTTGGCGATGGTGACATGCCGGTAGAAAAAGTCTTTCCGGGATTGCGTGAGAAGCTCAATGGCCCGGAGCACGACTGGCTTGCTTCGGCAGGTCTGGGGCTTGATTCATCGGTGAAACTAAAAGAGTGGGCGCAGCAGGCCCGCAGTCTGGCTTTCGAATCATTAGGCAAGGTGATAATTTCAAGCGGCGGTGACAAAATTCTTAGGCCGCGTAATGCTCTGCGAAGTGATGAAATTGTGTGGGGGCGTGCTCCTGCAAGGTTCGATACCGGCGGCGGCTGGACGGACACACCACCTTATTCACTCGAACACGGCGGCTGTGTGATAGATACCGCTGTAAATCTAAACAGTCAGCCCCCCATTCAAGCTTATATGAAGGTGATTAAGGAACCTGTTATCCGCATCAGCTCGATTGATTTAGGTACACGGATTGAAATTACTTCTCTTGAGGAGCTATTAGATAATCGTAAGGCAACCAGCGAATATGCTTTAGCCAAGGCGGCACTGGCGTTATCGGGATTTTCTCCTGAGACAGCCGGCTGGTCGAAGGGTACAACTCTGAGGCAAATGCTGGAGGAATTCGGCGGAGGTATCGAATTAACAACATTAGCGGCAATTCCCAAAGGCAGCGGTCTGGGGACATCGAGTATAATGGGGATGGTTATCCTTGCAGTGATTCAGAAGGCCTTGGGCCGGACATTAACACATAAGGAACTGTTCCATTCGGTTTTGTGCCTGGAGCAATCGCTGACAACCGGGGGAGGCTGGCAGGACCAAATAGGAGGGGCGGTTGGAGGAGCAAAGATTGTTACAGCAGAGCCGGGACTTGTTCCCGATGCAGGAATTCACTTTTTACCTGCCGATGTAATCGATCCAAGGATTAACAACGACCAAACTTTATTATACTACACGGGCATTACCCGGTTGGCTAAAGATATTCTCGGCCAGGTAGTAGGGCGTTATCTGGACAGAGACCGCAAAACTTTATTCACACTGAAGCAGATTCACTCACTGGCTCATCAGGTAGCAGAAGCAATGTCACGGAAGGACATACGGGCTTTCGGGGAATTGGTCAGCGCAGCCTGGGAGCTTAACAAGCAACTGGATCCCAACTCCACCAATGATGAAGTGGAAAGATTGTTTTCGAGAATCCAACCGTATATTTTCGGAGCAAAACTTCTCGGCGCCGGGGGAGGAGGATTTTTGCTAATGGTTTGCAAATCGGCCCAAGATGCCGGGAAGGTCAGGGTGATGCTGGATACAGAACCAGCCAATGAACGCGCCAGGTTCTTTAACTATGACGTCAATAAGGAAGGGCTTGTTGTCACAGTATGCTGAAGGCGAGAGGTCTTCGCTGATTATTTGTTAAAGGATAGTTGTTATGAAACGCTATGGTATGGTAATCAAAGTAAGGCCGGAGAAACTCGAAGAATATAAAAAACTTCACTCCAGGGTATGGCCTGAAGTTCTGGACATGATAAAAAAGTGCAATATTCGTAATTACTCCATTTACCACAGAGACGGATACTTATTCAGCTACTTCGAATATGAAGGGCAGGATTTCCAGGCCGACATGCAAAAAATGGCGGCCGATACGATGACTCAAAAATGGTGGGGCGTGTGCAAACCACTTCAAGAACCGCTTGATACGACAGCCGAGGGCCAGTGGTGGGCTGATATGGAAGAAGTGTTCCATTGCGATTGAAGTATCCTCAGTGAGGAATACATCGCATCAGATTATATATTAACGAACAGACCAACCTTTGGCCTTGACTTGATAATACGCCAGTCGTAATATTGATCAGGTTTGTGAGATGAGGAAATATTGTATTTTGTAGCGAGAGTTATTGGAGTGATTTGGAACTTGTTGAACGGGAAATGGTGGCTACTATGAAAATGAGTAATATTAGAAAAAATTACATAGTTTTATTGATTCCTGTTATCATCTGCATATTGCTTTTGCAGTTCGGCTGTCAGGAGCAGATTAAGCCGAAGAAAGTTGAAACCTCAATCCAGAGCGATAAAGCCGGCCCGAAAATTACTTTCGAAAAGTTAGATCACGATTTCGGGCAAATCGGCACAATGTCACAGAAAAAAGTCGCTGAGTTCAAGTTTACAAACACCGGAGAGGGCTTATTGAAAATCACGGAAGTCGAAAGATGCTGTAACGTTACAACCAAGCTGGATAAGACCGAATATGCACCGGGCGAAAGCGGGCTTTTGAAAATAGAATATCAATCGAACCAAAAACCAGGCCAGGATAGCAAAACCGTTTACGTCAGAAGCAACGACAAGACAAAACCCGAGCTTGCTCTGACTATCAATGCCAATGTTGTATCGAAAATTAGTTATTCACCAAAGAGTTTGAGGCTTTTTCTTGAGGAGGAGAATGCCGGCTGTCCGAAGATAGTGCTCAGCAGTCTCGATAATCAGCCATTTTCGATAACGAGGTTTACATCTACCGGCGAGAGCATAACCACCGATGTTGACAGCTCGGTTGAAGCGACAAAATTCGTACTTTCACCAAGCGTTGATATGGAGAAGCTGAAGGAGAATCCTAAGGGGCGTATCAGTATTAGTCTGACTCATCCGGAAGAGAGAACGGTTGCAATTCTCTTTGACATGGTACCTAAATTTTCAATCAGCCCGTCGTCGTTTTTTATTGTTAACGCAGTACCGCAAAAGCCGATACTCAGAAAAGTATCCGTTCTTAACAATTATGGCGGTGCTTTTGAGATTGAATCGTTTTCGTCGCAGAATAACACTGTCAAAATTCTCGGGCAGGAGACAATCAGCAGCGGTTATCAACTCGATGTGGAAATAACACCGCCGCCTTCCGAGGGTAAAATTATGTTCTCGGAAGCACTTATGATAAAGATAAAAGGCGGTGATGAGTTAGTAGTTATCTGTCGGGGTTTCTATTCAAACAGGGGCTAAAAAACACAATACAAGGTCAGCTATTGAAATCCGTATTCCGGGTAAATCCACACTTAATGGAGGTGAACACAATGAAAACAAATCTTTTTTTATCGCTTGTTATTGTTGTCGGCGCAGGCAGTTTTGTATATGCCGGAGATACTCGAAAAGATTTTTCGCCTCAGCCAGGTGAGCGGCAACTGCCCAAAGCTATGCACTCAGCAATGAAAGAATTGCCTTACATAGCCGTAGGGAAAGACAACGCTCACTTAAAAGGCAATGATAACAGGGTGTTACAGGCAGCGGTAGATTATATTGCCGGTCTCGGAGGCGGCGTAGTTGAAATCAACGAGGGGCAGTATGTGATGTATGATTCCCTGCATCTGCGCTCCAATGTAACAGTCAGGGGCAAAAAGGGCAAAACCATCTTGCGTAAGGCCAGGGGGGTTGTATCCGCTCTGGCAATTGATGGCGACTTTGGCGAGCAGCAAATCACACTGAAAGATCCAACGGGCTTCGAAGTTGGGTATGGTGTTGCGATTTGGGATGACAGGTCGGGAGGATTTCACACTACTGTTGCTCGTATTACAGGTCGAAACAATAATACTTTTTCATTCGACAAGCCTCTGATGGCGGATTGCATGCTAAGTAACAAAGCCAAAGCAGCAACAGTTTTTCCGATAGTGAGCGGCTATCACATAGAAGGTGCGAGAATTGAAAATCTTGTAATTGACGGCAATAAAGACTCAAACGTTCACCTGAACGGCTGCCGAGGCGCAGGGATTTTTCTATATCGAGCTTTTGGGACGGTCATCAAGGACTGTGTGGTTAAAAACTATAACGGGGACGGAATCAGTTTCCAGCAATCTAATGATGTTACCGTAGCCGGCTGTGTTTGTGAGAATAATAACTATCTTGGCTTACATCCGGGCAGTGGGTCGCAGCGTCCGCACATCAGCAATTGTGTAGCACGCGGTAACGGAACTGACGGTCTGTTTTTGTGCTGGCGTGTTCGGCACGGATTATTCGAAGATAATATTCTCGAAGGTAACGGCCAATTCGGCATTTCCATCGGGCACAAAGATTCGGACAATCTTATTCGTCGCAACGTTGTACGTTCGAACAGCCGAGACGGTATCTTTTTCAGAAATGAAACGCTGGGAATGGCCGCCCATCGAAATCGCCTCGAAGAAAATGTCATCGAGAACAATGGTACACAGGGACAAGCAGCGGGTATTCGTATTAGAGGGCAGACCAACAATCTGGTCTTCAAAAACAATATTATTCGTGATACACGGGAAGATAAGCTGCAAAGTCAAACCGTCGGTATTCGTATCGAAGAGCAAGTCGGGCAGGTAATTCTCGAAGGCAATAAGATAAAGGCCAAAACAGCGGTTGAGGACAGACGAGTTTCAAAATAAAAACAGAGCCTGATTTTACCTCCCAGAAGCAGGATACTTTAGTTTTTACACAAATGCTGTCTTAGTTAAAAGCCCGTGGGAATTTGTTCATTAACCATCTGAGAGTGGGGGGGTATTATTTTTTGTGACTGAACCTGTACTTATTGCCAATCGTATAATATTACAGAGGGTGGGACGATGCGGGCCGGGCTGTATTCACCCTCCTCTCGGCCCGCTTTTTTATATCTGCCTGCCTAATTGATCTTCCACCTTATTTCTCGGTGTGGAAAAGATAAACACGAAGATCATAGATATGATTAAAACAAACGCCTCGGCGAGACAACCATTCTGATCTCTTTATTATTATGGGTGCATTTTTTTCTCCCCCCGGAAAACACCCTATATTAAGAGATTTTTTAATTACTTCTCTGATCTAATTAAAGTATAAGAAATGTTTGGTACGAATGCTAATGAACTGAGCTAATTAAGGAGGAAAATAGGCTTAATATTTTGTAGCCCAATAAAGATAATTCTCAGCCTGATTCTTTGGCTTTAATTGCTCGTCAAATTTGGCAATTGGAATTTTATATGCTATATCTGAAAAACAGGAAGAATTTTATATTAGCAGCCAAATCATATATATATTTACCAACAACATTCAGTTAAACTCGTTTGTCTTGATCACAAATATTTGCTACAGTTTAGTTAGAGGGAATTAAAGCTGTTGAAATTCTCTCAACAATGAGGCCTATTTTCGGAGGGGAGGAAAATGGTACTCATAAAAAAATTTCTTCAAAATCGCCGTGGCGCAGTCCTGATCATATCTATGATCTTCGTACTTATCTTTTCCGCATTGGCAGTTTCGATGGCAACTATGTCCGGCATGAACGTCCAGCTTGCCTCTAATCAGCGCAAGCTCAATTCAACTCTATCTGCCGCTCATTCCGGCTTGGAAGCAATGCGATACTGGATGGATCGTATCACAATACCAGACTCGACACTTCCATCCGACTATCTGAGTACAGTATTCAGCAGCTTCCAAAATGATCTGGCCGCTAACAGCATCACAAACATAAGCGCAAGTTACAGCAGTTCAACAATAACTATTCCACCGGTCATACTGGCCTCAGTTTACAATATAAATTTTGAAGCTACCATCGAACAACTTAATAATAATACGCTGCAAATGGACGTCACCGGCATGAGTAACCAAATAACGCGCACAATAAGAGTGAATTATAATATCGCACCGAAGAAACATCCTATTTTCGATTATGGAATTGCAACTAAAGGGCCTCTGCATCTGCAGGGTAGTACCGGCGTCAATGGCCTTAATAATAGTATAGAAGCAAATATATATATCGAAAGCACGAACAACAACGATGCACTTTCATTGCAGGGTAGTTCCACGATAGCCGGTGATGTCAGCATCTCCAATCAATTTGCCAATCCAAGTGTCAGTAATTCAAGTTCCATAGGCGGCGAAACCGGGCAGAACGCCATCGATAACCATGTTACCGTCGGCGCGGCCTCTACAGATTTCCCCATTCCGGACCCAACAGCTTTTGAGCATTACGTTGTTAATATTTTTGATCCGGCGACCGACACGACCACCGACATGACACTTGAAAATATTAGAATCCCAGCTGGTACAAATCCTCATTTCTCGGGTCATGTAACCCTCAAAGGAATTGTATTTATCGAAACCCCCAATATTGTCACATTCACAGGTAACACCGACATCATAGGCATCGTTATAGGTGACGGTGACCTGGCCTATCCCTCTGTAGACAATCAACTTATATTCATAGGAAATGTTAACAGCAGCAGCGTATCTCAACTCGATGCTACATTTGGTAATATCAGACAGGAAACGGGGACATTCTTACTGGCTCCCGGATTTGACGCTTCCTTCGGGGGAAGTTTCAATACTATTAACGGCGTCATTGCCGCCAGCGGGATCGAATTTTTCGGAAATGCCGGCGGAACAGTCAAAGGATCAGTAATCAACTACGGATATGACCCAATGACCTTAGTCGGCAGTGTTGATTTAGTCTTTAATTTAGGAATAACGGAAAATCCCGCAGGCTTCGCGACCTATATGGTTCTTGAGTTTCAACCCGAAACCTACTCGGAACCGGTTCCGTAATCGGTAATGTCAGCGGGCCTTTGGAAAGGTTGGTGAAATTCTCTTGAACTCAATTGAGTCTTTTACTCTGGCTCTGTCACCCCAGTACTTATATCCTGCAAAATGAGAATTATTAATCACTTCGTCATTTCGGATGTGATTAAGATACATGTAAACCGGCCTCATCCTGCTAAATGCCCTGTCTCGTAATATGAAGTTTTTCACATCGCCACAGCTCGGATCAAAAGGGACCCATCCATAGTCCTGCAGAAAGACCTCGACCCAATTATGTTTCGGTGAAATATCATCAAATCGCAACGTATAGCCTGCAGCGAATCTGGCAGGGATGTTTTTTGCCCTGCAAAGAGCAACGAATAAATCAGAGTACTCTGTACAGTCACCTTTTTTCAATTGCAGGGCTTTGACGGCACCCCAGTCTTTGTCCTTGTGTGTCGTGTACTCCATATTATCAATAACATAGTTGTATATATTTTTCACTATATCTCTTTGTGTTTGACCATCTATGCTCTCGGCAATTTGTTGTATCTCGGCATGGTCTTTTTCTATGTATTTTTCATGTTTTAAGAAGTCCTTTAATCCAGTGTCTTCGTAACGGTTTTTTCCGTCTTGTTCTCTCGCAGTGAGCAGGTCATATCTGAACAATTCGGCTTTGATATTTATTTCCACTTTCTCTTGCCTGTCAGGCTTGGTAAAGACAAATTCCGCATAGCGATTTCCATTTTTATTGAAAATCCTCGTTGGTTTCGGAGAGTACTTTATGCCTAAAATATTCTGCCTTCCAGGTATCGTCTCCGGCAGTATGACAACAAAACTTATCCTGAAAGTTTCTCTATGCACGGAGAAATCATAAGATAAGTTCAACTCCACCATATTACGTTGGGCCGTAATGTTCTGCGGCCTATGCTGGTGTTCTCTTCTTTGCCTAAACATAGATCGAGCGCTTACGTCTTCGAGAGATATCGAAACAATCAGCAGCAACACTAAAGATAATTTTCTCAACTCCATTGAGTTTTTCCAAAAGAACAATCAGCATCAATTAACTGAGAAACTATATAAATTTCTATACGACATTTTTAGTCGAGAAGTTCATATCCATCAATCAATAACCACATATAACGACTTGACAACTCGGCACTGTGAAGCTATGCCGGAGCAGCCCTGCCATTCAATGTCGGGGCGATTATATACTGGAGAGTTGAAAAGTGCATTAAAATCCAACTAAACTATTTATTTAAGCCGGTAAAGACAACGATTAAATTCTTCGTCCCATAAGCAGCAGAATCCCTATTCAAACAGTCTTTTGCACGCTAAGAAGTCACCCAAAACAGGTACGCGGATATGTAACCGAAACCTGTTCAGATTCCGCTTCAACGCGGAGATTCACAATTCTTTGATTTGAGAAGGAAAGTACCTGCCTGTTTGGGTCGATATGATTAGATTGAGCAACCCGTCGAATTTCAAACATGGGATTGGTTGGAGTTTTATTGAATGATTTTTAGCAGCGATAGCCTACTGACAAAACGATGCGGTCGAGACATAGTGCACAGATGGGAGCAAAATCCTCTTATCGGCATTAATGACCTGGATTTCAATTGCGCCGACATACACAATGCCGGGGTGGTTTATTTCCAGGGTAAAGTTCTCCTTCTGGTAACCATCGAATATCTAACTGGTCACCAGGGTATCCATCTGGCCCGGCCAACTTCTGACGGGAATTACAAAGTGGAGAGTAAACCTTTTTTGAATCAGTCCGCCGAGCATAAGTACAGGCGTCATGAATCGAGAGGTGTTCTGGACGGGCGAGTAACATTTCTCGATGGTGTCTATTACATCCTTTACAACGCATTCGGTAACTACGGTTACAGACTCGCACTTGCAAGAACGGAAGATTTCGAGACTGTCGAGCATATTGGATTAATATCGGAGCCGGACACAAAGGCCGGGGTGCTATTTCCTGCTAAGATAAAAGGACGATACGCCAGACTGGAAAGGCCCAGCGACGGCAGTATATGGATAACCTACAGCGACGACCTTTTACACTGGGGCGGCTCAGAACTGGTCATTTCTCCGAGAGGTGGTTTTTGGGACGAGAGCCGAATTGGAGCAGGAGCAACCCCGATGGAAATCGACCAGGGCTGGCTCGTACTCTACTACGGAGTTAAGGACACTTCAGCGGGTCCCATCTACCGGACCGGGGCTGTTATCCTCGACAGGCAAGAGCCAACGGAAATCATAGGAAGGACTAACATCCCAATCCTATCACCACGAGAGAACTACGAAAGAATCGGTGACATACCAAACCTTGTCTTTCCAACCGGTGCTCTTGCCGATAATGACGGCAATTTGAAAATCTTCTATGGTGCAGCAAACAGTTGCATTTGCGTCGGGACAACAACAATTGAGAAAATCGTGGAAAATTGTTTAGAAAGCGAAGTGGAGTATTAAATGAAAAAGACCAGGTGTCCGGCAAGTGATCTTTTACAGCGATGGGAGGGCAATCCAGCGATCACTATGGAAGACATTCCATTTCGTGCCAATACGGTATTCAATGGTGCTCCCATCGTGACTGAAGACGGAGTTTATCTTCTGCTTCGGATTGAAGGTCAGCACGGCTATTCATTTTTCGCTTTAGCACGGAGCACAGACGGTCTTAATTTCTCTATCGATAAAAAACCCGTAATGCTGCCCGCCAAAGAGGGGCCTTTCGCCCTGTACGAGACAAAGGGAATCGAAGACCCGAGGGTGACCATTCTTGAAGATACCTGCTACGTTGTCTATACGGCCGTTGGAAACCGCGGGCCGCGCATCGCTTTAGCTAAAACAACCGACTACGTTAACTATGAACGTATAGCACTGATTTCCGAACCGGGCAACAAGGACGGATTACTCTTTCCAAGAAAAATAAGGGGAAGATACGCAAGATTCGACAGGCCAATCGGCTTCGGCAAAGGATGCATCTGGGTCTCCTATTCACCCGATCTTGTAAACTGGGGAGGCTCAGAAGAGGTAATCAAACCTCACGAAGGTTTCTGGGACGAATTCAGAGTCGGTGCTTCGGTTACCCCGATAGAAACGGACGAGGGCTGGCTTGAGATTTATCACGGTGTAAAAATGACATCCGCCGGCCCGATTTACAGAATCGGCGCAGTCCTTCTTGACCTGGATTACCCATCAAAAGTCATAAAACGCACCAGTCAACCAATCCTTTCACCGAGAGAAGATTATGAGCGTATAGGAGATATCGGCAACGTCTGTTTCGCATGCGGTGCAGTCATGGCCGACGACGGTGAAATGAAAATCTACTACGGCGCAGCAGACACTTCAATCTGCGTGGCCACATGCACACTCGATCAAATCCTAACAGAAGCATTCTAACATTAGCTAACAGTACATCACAAGCTTTGATATCTCCGGCAGTTTGTTTCGGGCTTTTCCGGAAAAATTCTGTTTGAAGACATCGACGATTTTTAAAAAAATAGCTCGCAGTAAAACGCCCTGGGGTGTTATAATTAACGTAGGTAAGCATTTCTGCCAAACTCTTTATATCTCTTTGAGAGAGAAGGGTAGATGTCATGTGCAAAAGAGACGGATTTACACTAATAGAACTTTTGGTAGTCATAGCTATTATTGCAGTCTTAATGGCTATCCTGATGCCTTCATTGCAGAAAGCCAGACATCAAGCCCGCAGAGCTGCGTGTTTGGCCCACTTGAAATCCTGCGGGTATGCCGGCGTGCTCTATTCTGATGACAATGATGGTCAGTTTCCGTATTGTCATATGGAAGTTTCGCCAGGCTTCGGCAGTTATGCCGTCTGGGTAAGCGGCCGTCAAAACGACCCTGAAACCAAGGGATTTATGGCTCACGGTCTGCTTTTCTATCACCGACTGATAAAGGAGCCGAAGCTGTTTTATTGCCCCGGCAATAACAATCCAACACTTCAATACGCAAAGCTTCCACCGAATCCCGCGAACAGAGGCGGGGGATGGCCAAGAGGTTCAATTCCCGAGGATTTGGGTCCCAACCAGTCATGGGTGCAGACGACTTATCACTACAGGTCACTGTGGGATGAAAATAAATGGCGGGCTGTGAACTCCTTCAAAGACAGTGGCGGTATGGCGTTCATGGCGGATATGTTTTCTGACCCGATCCGTGGCGTCCAATACCATCATGGGAATGGATACAATGTTGCCTTTGTTGACGGACACAGCGAATTTATAAAGGACCTGGATCACAAGATACAAGAATTCGGAGGGGGTACAACCTATCATGTGGACCACAGCCGTCAGGACTATGTCTGGAAAAGGTTTTTCGACAAGCTCGTCAAATACGACACGCATCAAGAGTATTAAGTCCGCTGTTTCCCGGACAAAGTCAAAATTGGACTGGATGGGAGAAAAGCAGGTTTGGATCTCTTTTGTCGTGTAAGTTTTTTTTTCAAATGCGCTATTTGACCTGGCTTACATATTTTAGAATATATGGACCAAGAATCAGAAGTGCAATTATCACAGAGCCACCGGCGGAAATGAGTACTGCGCCGGCCGCAACGTCTTTGGCCTTTTCCACAAGAGGATGAAATTCAGGAGATGCCACATCAGCCAAAAATTCAAGGGCGGTATTCAATGCCTCCGCCGTCCAAACAGCCATTATCGCGATAACCATCCAGCACCACTCCCCGGGAGAAAGGCGAAAGAAAGCAGCTACAAGCATAACAAGGATAGACGCAGTGGCGTGGAGCCAGGCATTGTGCTGGGACTTGACCATCAGCATGATGCCCTGGATTGCATACCTGAAGCTTTTTATCCTCCCTGCAATTGAGAAACGTTCTGAAGACGGCCTATGATAAACATGTTCGCTCAAACCCTGCTTGTCCACTTTTGTCAGCCTTTCTTTTACGAGCTATTAGTAACTACTATTAGTATTATATCGGCATAAAGATGTCCCAAATCAAGCAAGAATTATGGTTTAGTCTTTGAAGGAAAAGACTTGTTTTCAGAAAATATCATTTAATCCCGCCTGATAGCTCAGTTCAGTTTAGGCAGCATATATAGTTTGCTCAACTGCCGCTGAGTTTGTTATAATTACAGCAGATTAGCATATCATCAAAATTCGCAATTTTGAAAGGAAAGGCAAACGTGATGCGAAAGCGAAATGGCTTTACACTGATAGAGCTTTTGGTAGTGATTGCCATTATTGCATTGTTAATGGCGATATTGATGCCGGCACTGCAGCGTGTAAGAGAACAGGCAAGGGGAGTGGCCTGCCTGTCGAACCTCAAGCAATGGGGCACTATCTTTGCTTTATACACAGACGACAACAACGGATTTTTCCCAAAACGCACAAGCGGCTCCGGACGTTGGATAAATGTCATGTACGACTACTACTATCGGGAACCAAAGATACGCGTCTGCCCAATGGCGATAAAAATCGCGAATCCGATTTACCCACCCGGAGGCACCGGCACACTTGGAGTAGGTGGCAATACATTCATATCCTGGGGCAAAGTCGGCGTGACTGGCTCACGACCATCGGGTACATACGAGCCGGCCGGAACGTGGGGCAGCTATGGGATCAACCACTGGCTTTATGTTGCCGCGCAAGACCCACTTTACGGCCAGGCCGCCAAAGACTACTGGGGCTCAGTCAATGTCAGGGGCAGCAACAACATTCCATTATTTCTGGACTGCTGGTTTTGGTGCGCTGGCCCGGAGAATGACGATACGCCCCCGACCTATGACGGCGAACGTATCGACCCTCACACGAATTCCATGAACCGCTTCTGTATCAACCGACATCAACAGGGCATAAACGGCGTCTTTTTGGACTATTCGGCCAGGAAGGTTTGGCTGAAAGACTTGTGGCATGTCAAATGGGCCAGGAACTTCAATATCAACGCTCCCTGTCCCAACTGGGAAGCAGAAGCACCATGGATGGCACAATTCAGGGGGCATTGATAACTAAATGAAGGTCTGACTGTTTTCAGATGGCCTGAGAGAATATTTACCTGCTGGAAGATCTCTTATCTTCCGTATTTCTATTATGTCTGTTTTTGATTTCCCTTATTGGCGGCCTGGATGATTGAGACTTAGACTGAGAGCCATCTTTTTTCGAAGTACCACCTTTAATAAGAGAGAGGGCTTTAACACATGCAGCTTTGGTCGTTCGATCACGATGCCTGAGTCCCTGCTCAAGAACCTCCAAAGCCAGTTTCTTCATCCTGCCCTTCATACTCCTAAGTCCGTAGGCAGCCGCTTTCTTGGTTGTCCTTGAGTAGTTGCCCATTAACGTCTCTGTGAATATAGCCAGACCATCTTCCTGCATCCACGATAGATTGTGAGCCGCGAGCCTGGCAATTGTAATATCATTGGAGCACAACTTCCGTGTAAGCTGCCTGAGCTGCTCGACAGCCGCTGCGTCTCTTTCCTTCTCAGAAGATTTTGTTTCATCGGACTTCATAGCATTCCCTTCAAATGAAGGTAAGTATAATCGAACATTTTTAAATACGCCAGATGAAAAAGCCAATTCAACCCAGTTATTTGAAATAAGCCTGCTGCCGGAAGGCCTTATTGAAAAGCCAATGGCGAGGTTAATTGATGAAAGCCTCATATCAAAGAGACGAAAGATACCAAGTACTATAGCTTAGAAATTTCGGTTCTTTTCAATAATCTGAACATCTTTAACCAGGAAAGAGGGTATGTTGCTGGATGTGACAATTGGTGTTTCCTGTCCTTCTATAGTATAATTAATGATACTTAATTGCATATATGTCATTTGGATAATAGTATTATTACCGGCTACCGCAAGTTTGTTAATTTTCTCCAACGTTTTCTCGATATCATGATTAGCAGCATAAAGAAGCATTGATTTCACACTCCTTAGCGCCTCAGATGCTCCCTGAGATTTGCACTTGCTAAAATCACCGTATTTTCGAGCTAATTGCTCCGCCGTATCAAGAGGAATCACTGCGAGGCTTGCGCTATAAAACTTTTCACCGACTGAACCGCCGGCAGCCAGGAAAGAATTGTTCATTTGATGACCATCAATAGCAGCCGTTAAGCTATACTTACCGACTGTGATGGATAATTCTTTTCCTCGTTGCTCGATGTACGTGGATTTACCACTGCGCGGTACAATATATATCACTGCGATAACAAGTATTAAAGCGGCTATAAGGTTCCACGTTTTCATAATTAGCCGGCCTTTCGTATTCCTGATTTATCCGATGAATACCCTTTTTATAAAATCACTTTCCAGGGAATGCTGCTCCTGTTCAGGGGGGACGTTTTCAAGCCCTTAGTCTCCATTGTTAAATATATCGGCCAAAAACAGGCCTAAATGGAGCAAAAAGTTCATTGATGCTTACCAACAAATGATTTTAAAAAGTTGGAAGAAGGGCATTTCCAGGTAAAACATCCTGCGTTATATACAGCCAAATTACTGCTTATAGTGAACACTCATAATGCAGCGTTTACGTAGGTTTTTGCGGCTCAGGCTGCGGCCTGACTGCGCTCTTAAATGAATGGTCTATCACAAGCTTGGCACGTACTTTTTCCAATAGCTGCGCCTTGTTTTTAATACCGCTGACTCTTAAAGCTATAGGCTGCCTCTTTTTGTCTTTGAAGGTGATCACTATATTGCCAAATCCCAAAAGCCGGCCAAAAAAATTACTTGTGTCTATTCTTGTGTTATAGTCTTCTCTTCCTATCTGTTCACCCGTTTCTGTCGGGCCTTCCTGCAGATTCATATAGTTGGGTGTAATCGTCACATAATAGAAAAGACCTTTGAGCCATGAAATCAAAATGGTCAACAAGCCGATTACACTTACGAGCAGATAGCCTGTAGCACTTATGGATAACGCGAAGTGTTTGAAAAGACCCAGGAAGCCCGAGACCCAGCCGACCAGGTTTAACCACAATAAGAGAAAACCGATACTTAACAGACTTATAAGCATCGTCATGATGGTAATGTCGTATTCCTCAACAAGGAAATTCAGGAAGAATATAACGAACCAGACGCCGCCAATAATTTTGGGATCTATTGAACCAAAAATCCACAAGTCAGCTTCCTGCAGATACATCAGATTGGCCGCTACTATTGAAGCAATCATTGTGGGGAAATAGAGTATCTTTGAAGTCCAGTCGAATACAATCAGAAAATCATCGATGTCCCGGTCTTCGTTCATTATTATTTTCATTCTGAGTCTCGTCCTGAGTGTTCGCCTCAGGAGAAACCAGGCTGCTATAGTGGCCACAGCAAGGCCTATGGCGATATAAAATGCAATCATTTTACTCGTCATCCAATGTGACCGCTCTTCTTGGTCTGGGCCTGACGCTTTTGCCGGCTCTTCCTGTGCAGAGTTTTGGTCAATAACTTTTTCGGCAGCAAGATTTGAATCGTTTTGGACGACAGGTTGGCCGGCCAGGGCATTATCTTTACCGAGGCCGTCATTTTGGCCCGGGGCGACGTCTTCTACTCCAGCCGTATCAGTCGTATTAGAATCAGAGACTGTAGTCTGAATACTATTGGAATCCGGGATGGCATCTTCGCCCACAAATGTTGCGTTTCCAGCATAAGAAGCGCCATATAAACCAAGCAAAAGCAACGATACTGCCAGGCAAACTTTCAATTTATCTATCTGCATTTTTATTCCCTCAAAATATGTATATTGACCGAACTTTCATTTGCCAATTAGTCGTTTTGCCAGAGTACCTATATATGGACACTCAGCAAACCAACGGCCGATTCAATATCTCTTTGTCTTAGCCGCCATGCTATGATGCCCAAAAGGAAGCTTCCTCCTGGCTGTTAGAGTCATCATGGCAGTTATAATAATCATTATATAGCTCGTAACAAAGGCCCCTTTCGGTTCTGCGGCAAATTCCTGCACAATCACGGCTATCGGCTCAATTGGTATGAGGCCGTACCAGGCGAGTTGAAGCACAGAACCAAAAATAGCCGGCAGCAAAAGCAGAAAAGAAAGAAATGCCATGCCGGGCCGAAGAATACGAGTTAAAAAAACAAGAAAGAGTAGCACCGAGCATACAGGCCAGGTAATGAACGGCAGCCAATAAACATCGTCTATGCTGAAGTTATTGCCAAGTTGGTCTTCCACTCGCCGCAGATTCTTTCGCGCTTCTATTACTGCGTAAGAGAGCTGATATTCTTCTATAACTTCTCTATATTTTTCGCGGGCTTCCTGATATTCCTGAAGGTTCTCCAATTCTCGCCCATGATTTACAACCTCATGAGCATTTCGTTCGTAAATGACAAAAGCAATAATGATTCCTATATATACAATAGTAAGAATAATTCTAAGCCAGGCGATTCGGTGCTTTGGGCGGCAGGGTATAGTACCGGGTCTTTCAACAGGACTTTTAACAGGCACCCGGTGAGACTCTCTTACAGCTTCTTTCAGTTCAGGTTCTGACTGTTTATCCTGAGTGCCCTGTGAAGGCTGAGAAACCATAAGACCGCTATTTACTTCAGGCTTGTTCCTCTCTGCAAACCATTCCCCGCAGAAACGACACTTTATGGCCTCTTTTAATATCTGTTCGGAACAATAAGGACATTTGATTCTCTCTTCGTTCATCAATAAAATTCCTTCCCTGAAAAATGAATCTAAGAAGTTGTTTCAAAACTCCATTTCCGCTTCGAAAGATTATCCTCTGAACTCGTTCCTGCTTTGAGCATCATGCGGCGACAAAATATAGCTTTTTTCGCTTACACCTTGCCCATGACTTCAGATCAGATTTACCCTACATAACCGATAGCTCATTATTCCAAGTATTCAGCGATTTGCAATAAAAACTCTCCGGATTGAATAAAATCGCTAAAAAAATGATTGAAAAATTGAAAAAAAGCAAAAGCTGCACTATGTTGTATTATAATATAGGTGTTCTAAGGCACCATAAGCAAACAAGGAGAGCAGGAAATGGATGAGAAGGGCGATCGGGGATTCTTCAACACCGAAGGAGCGGCTGAATTTCTCAAATGCGGTGAGAAAGACGTATTGCATTTGGTCAGAGAAAAGAAAATTCCACACTCAGTCCTGCCCTTCGGCAAGATTCTTTTCGACCCGGAACGCTTGAGAGACTGGGTCCTGTCATTTGAACAGATGCCAAATTACAGGAAGGAAGAAAAAACTACCGAGAAAAGTAACAAAACCTCTATAAGAAAAGAAATCTGTCAGCGATTCAACTGTGTCGCCAGGGAAAGAAGCAAATATACCAACCTCTATCTGGGGCAGCAGGTTTACGCACAGCTACATCCGAGTGCCGGCGCCGACGGGGTTGATTTGGCACTGAGAGAACGCGGCGACGATGAGAAGCTGCCAAAGTGCAGCATTCTTAAAAGAATAGAGATAGCCAAATTAAACGGCTACTGGAAGGTAAACAAGAGCTGGCTTGACGGAAATGGCCGGTTTACCGAACACCCGGCCGCAGCTTTCCACATACCAGGCTCATTACAGGACAATCCTGAAAATCCCGGATGGAAAGAACTGAAAGTTCTGCTGGAGTACACGGCGAAGAAATTTTCAAAAAATAAAATGCTCAAGTAAACTTCTCTGAACAAAGGTCGGAAATGCTCACTTTTGTAACATTTTTCTTGAATCTTTTATATTACTCTGATATATTTATTGTATAGGATGAGGGTGTGTAAGGTTATTCAATTTGCTCATCAAGCCTCTACTGCCCGGATAATATTTTCATATAAACTAAACGTACCTGAAACATAAACGTTAAAGAGATTAACCAGGGAAAGACAATACGAGGAAGATATTGAACAATCATCGTAATGCTTTATGAAAAAAGATATGCAGTAAAAGGTGAGAACTATGAAAAACGTTTTTCTGATTTGTTCGCTCCTCGCATTAACAGCAGGCAGCGTCAGCGCAAGTGTAACCGTCGATTTCGAGAATCCGCCACTACCCCTTGGAACAATTCTCACTGACTACGCAGGACTAAGCTGGGGGAATTTCCAAATCGCAGCCACACAATCACCGGCATCGGGAAGTTACGCCGCTAAGAGCATTGGTATGCCACCCTTTTCCTATCCTGCCGACACTCCGTATGTGGATTTTTCATCTGTTGGGCCCGTAAAGGTTGAAGGGGCTCATTTCTGGTACACTTTATGGCGGGCCGGAGATATTATCTCGGCGGATTCGCCTGGTTCTGTCACTGGTTATCTGGGAACAGGTGTAGTAGGGTCACAGATCCTTCCTATGTCTGGTACTCCGAGTTTCATTTCTATCAGCTTCCCGGGAGCCGTAGATCGTATTGAGTTCACCCGACCAACCGACTGGAATGGCAGAGATGTCAATATAAGTATGGACGACCTGACATATAGTGTTATTCCAACACCCGGAGCCCTCTTGCTCAGCAGTATCGGCATGTGCCTTTTGGGCTGGATGAGAAGACGTAAGATATTGTGAGTTATCTTTTCGTTTAGGTTTTTTCATTTACTTCTCTCAGAGCGGCTCAATATAAAATCCTGAGTTTGCTAAAAATGTTTTCATTTCAACAAGTACCTAAATTCCTTCAGGTCGCAGACCGGTGGATTCCGATTCCCTTCCATTATACGCTTCAACTGTCAACTATGAATCGACTATCGCAGCGATTGGCAGGTCCGATACAAATATCAGCGGTTTCGTGCATAAAATTAGAAACAGTTTTGGTCCGAAAAATAATTACCCCAAAACAAATAAATTGCCTTTTTTGCTCTGATTTTCAGCTATATATGGAAATGTCCTCAGCCTGCGTGTGAAAACAGCCGAATATTATGAAACAGTGAAAAAACGAGAAACAGATACTAACAATCAATTTATTTTGGAGGTACAAAAATGTTAGCAGCGATAGAATGGAACAGTCTTATTGTGGCACCGATTAGTGAAATGCTGACCAAATTAATCGGCTATTTGCCTACGCTTATCGGGGCGCTCGTCATCCTGACCATAGGCTGGGTGGTAGCCAAGACACTCAGACGAGTATTCATTCGAGGTCTGGAGGCAATACACTTCAACAAACTGGCGGATAAGGCTGGGATATCGGAGATTCTGAATAAAGGCGGCTTGAAAACTTCCGCTAACGATGTTCTGAGCAGCCTGGTGTATTGGCTGGTAATTATTATGGTGCTGGTCATGGTGGTCAACGCACTGGGCCTGCCCCAGGCATCAAGCGTTCTCGAGAGCTTGTTTGCTTTCATTCCGAACGTCATTGCGGCCATGTTCGTTCTGGTAGTTGGAATGTTTCTGGCAAACTTTGTCTCGGGCATCATTCACACCGCAGCGGGCAATGCTTCTTTGCCCAAACCGGAGATGTTAGCGGCAGTGAGCCGATGGGCCATTATTATCTTCGCAGGGACTATTTCGCTAAGAGAGCTTGGCATAGCAACACTTCTGGTTACTACTACCTTCAATATCATCCTTGCCGGCTTTTGTCTTGCTGGGGCCCTGGCTTTCGGCTTAGGCGGAAGAGATGTTGCGGCAAAATATCTCAACGATTGGCAGCAAAAACGCAGTGAGCAGAAGAATACATACAACAAGGAAGAGATCTACAATTAAATTTATCCCAAAAAGGATAGGTTAGCAAGACGGGCATAAAGATATAAGGGCTGCGAGCATGAGCTTGCAGCCCTTTTGTATTTAGCCACAGAATTCCACTTATTCATCAGGCTTTGTTTTATTATCATTTATTTACAAACGACCAAAGGTTAACGATAAGAAGACCCAACCAGATATACATTATAAAAAGTGTCCCAAGAAATAATGCTGTTTCAGAGAATATCTTTATCAAGCCCCTCATCTTATCCCCCTCCATTTCTTTTAATCAGGTGCAGTTGCACGTTTCCCCCGGCAGGTGAATTCCCTCTTCCTCCGAGCATTTTTAACACAACAATCCCTATACAAAGTATAACTTATTTTCCTCAATTTGCAAAGTCCGGAAAAATCCTTTTGCTAATCCAGATATAGGATTTGGGGGGCTTATATTCAGGAATACACTACTTTACTTCATCTGCTTATTACGAATATTATTAATAATAATTAAGTGGCCTTATTTATTCAATGTTTGAGGACAGGGAAGTCCTCTGTGATAATCTGTAACGAGAGTTGCTAGCAGGGAGGCTTGCAGCCTTGTTCAAGCCCCTGCAACCACTTCAAGCCACTATACTGCAGGGGCTTTTTTTATGCCCCTGCAACAGGGAGCATACCATGGCGATTCCGGCGTCTTTGGCAATAACCATCACCCCCGAGAAGCTAAGGGGCCTCAATATATCGGCTGTGTATTATCGGTCCGAAAAAATTCGGGATATTGAGAAAATTCGCGAATAAAAAAGCCGCTTCAAACGTCTATATAACTAAAAGACAACAGATTCCAGAAGTTATTAAAATTTGACAAAGAAAGAGCAATATAATGAATACTCAAGACATCATCAAGATAGGCCACAAAGCAAGAATTGAAACCGAGGCTTTTATCAACCAGTACATCAATGATGAAGCTAAAAAGTGGCCAACAATCTGTCATTGCGGCCCAGCTCAGGGTGGGTATCATCAACCACAGCAGGTTAGAAAACGCGGCATAAGAGGCATTCTGTTAACGTGAGTTTTCGTAAGCCAATTTAACGCTTGAGCTTATGAAAAACGCCCGAGCGACTTGGCGTAAAAATTGGCTAATTAAAACCTTTGATAGCAATATCAGGGGTCTTTTTTTATCTCTTTGTAAATCAAGGTTATACGATAGCCCCCAAGACGGGTTCGTCGTTAAAATGGCCTGTTGAGAAGCTTTAAAATTGAAGGATAGTGGTATCGCATGATGAAATACGTCTTGACAAAACATCATTAATATTGTATAATAAGTTATTCTGAATTGGGAGGATTAACATATCTGCATGGGAGGACTTGCTTATTCAAATAAAAAAACTACTATTACCAGTCACGATTGTAGTATTGTGTTTGTACTGTTCAGTTCTCTCTGCTTGGGATTCTATAGGACCTGCGGCGGGCACACTAAAAGCTGCCACGCGTCCATTTAACACGATCTCCGCAGTCGTAGTGCAGTTAAGGTCTCGGTCTTTAGTAATGGTCGCGGCGGTCATTCTAATCATATCACTCACATATTTGTTCTATCTAACTGTACTGCATCTAATCACCAAATCTAAATATTCTAAGCATCGACTTAGAGCGAAGATTGTCGAATTGAAAGCCGCCAACGAAAAGTTGCGGCAAGAGGTCGCCGGACTCAACCGAGAACAAGCAGGGCCTCTGGAATATAAAATAGATGCGAAAGAATCCCCAATAAAGGAAATCTCGGAGTTCGATCCTCAAAAAGCGAAAGCCTTGGTCGAGTTAGCTAATCGCCTAAGGTAGCAATGATTCTGAGCAAAGCTCGCACATTCGGGATTCCCATTATCCTGTTTTCAGTAGTCCTTAAAGCTTCTCATCCACATCGGCCAGTCAGACGGTTGGGCGCCTCCGGCCTTGGTCCAGGCGCTCGACATATTGAATCCGCGATACCAGTTGAGCGTCCACAGTTCTTTGACCCCAATCTTTCTGACAGACCAATCCATAAAAAGGACGTTCAGATATCCATTGTGACGGCTGATGCAAACCCGCTTCATTTCACCTCCGCCTCCGCTTTTTACTACATCACCCGGGTACTCAGGAGGATGGTCTGTATCAAGCGGATACACATCATACCATATACAGTCGAATAACAAGGGAATCTCGGCGGCCCCCTTGACGTTAACGCTTCGCCAATAATGTTCTGATCTTGATGCACCAGGGGGTGTGTTATACGCCAACTCATTCATACCATAGCTACCGTAGTCGCCATCCACTTTCGGCCCGGACCACCCTGGATCATCTTCTGCAAGTCCGGTCCCAAAGACGCCCCACGCCGCAAACATACCTCGACCTCCTTCCGACATAGGTTTTGTAGCCGTCGGACAGACACGGATTTTAGGTTCATGGTAGAAAGGCCGCAAAGCACCGATCCATGTACCGTTAATCCCGCCGCCATACCCATCCATTAATGACCCGTTATTGTCACCGGTGTACATGGCAAACACGAGGGCCCATTCATGCAGATTGGCCTTGCACGCCACCGCCTCGGCTTGCTTCTTCACACGCTGCAGCGCCGGCATCAATATCGCCATCAACAATGCGATAATGGCTATCACCACTAAAAGTTCTATTAAAGTAAAACCGTCTCGCCTGCGCATGGCTTTTTTCCCTTCTTTTCAAAGAGACACAATGAGTTTTACTGGTATGCTTATCTGCCGTAATTATAACAAAGTCCGTCATAATTAAGCAAGCTAACAAAAAAAAAGCCCCTGCAGTGCGGAGGGAGAGGAAAAAGCGAGATATCCGCAGGGGCATGAGTGCTCCATGTCTTTTACTTGTATAACCACTATAATAAACTATTACACAGATAAAACAAAGTAGGACAATCCTTGATATAGGCTCAGCAAAACCTAATCCTTGATTAGCCATAAGATAAAGCTACTATCCAAATATGCCGATTGATAGTGATGGAAAGTTAAGTTTATCTGGCCTGGAGTTGCTATTATTTTTGCGATTATTGTGGCTACGGGCATTTATTTTGGACTCAGAGATAGCCAGCCACAATCAACACCTCAGCCTGATGTTGAAATAATGGCTGAAGAACTTTCACGTGCTTTAGAAGGAATATCTAAAGAGAATATAACACGGGAAAACCTATTTCTCCGATATTTATAATGTTTAGAAGACACGTTCATAATGTCAACCCCGTCATTACTGTCATCAGTTGGGCTTTGTTTCCTCCTGCAACAACTCTTGAAAACGTTGCACAGCAATTAAAAGAAATTGATTATTCATGTCGCCAAGTTTATTCAAATGCCGCTCAATCAAATCGCATTTGATTTTCGCCAGATCATCAAATAACTGACCTCTGATGCGGTACCATTCATCAAGCATCTCACTAACGGCTTGCTGATCTTCTACACTCTTGAAGTTCTCCACAAGACTTGCTTTGTCTAACAGGCCACGCGATGAAGCTTCTGCTTCGATACCAAGAATAACCTGACGAATTTCCTGGCAAGCCTTATCTTTCGGTTCCCTCATCATCAGTTTCCCGTCGTGATCAAGGTACTTCTTTAACAGCTCATATCTAAACCGAGTTGCCATCATGAGTGAGGTTAAGAGGCTACGCTGCTTAGCCGGTGCATCTTTTACCTGCCAGGATACATCCTCACAGAACAATATCTTAAATTTGATCGATCCGTCTACTAACTTATCTACTCGATAGAGCATCGGTCGGTACGTCACTGTTCCACGTAAAGGATGAAAGAGCGCTTGCATGGACTTGGGAAGATCTCCTTTGGAGGCTGATTTCATTGCCATTGCGAGTTCATCGAGCCAGCGTGTGTCCTCTCTCAACCGGGCCTTTTCCTCCAGATCCTTCCAATCCCACTGACCATTTGTCTTGTCAAAGAGTTCCAGTGTTTTTTCAGTTGCCTCAACTTTTGCATCCGGAGGGATGCGATTCGATTGAATCGTTTCCGGATTTTTGACATGAATGAACATATTCTTAATATGCCATTCGGACTCAAAAGGCTTATGATCGATCAGTTTGGAGATCTCTTCTGTTGCGATTTTGAGCTTTTCAGGGGCTTTCTTTATCCAAAGGGCAATCGGCTTGTCTAAGCCTGTGAGAGTTGTATCGATGAAGAGTTGATTAAGAAATTTCTTGATGTCCTTTGGACTGGCTGAAAATGCTTGTATGTGTTTCAACGGATCCGGCGGATCTGTTGCTGAGCTATGTAGGCAAATCGTTCGACGATGATGTTTACCATCCAAAAGATCAAACAGTCCCGCCTCATACAGACACCAGTCCCAATTTCGTGTAGGATCCGTGAATAAGAGGATGAGAAGATTCGATAATTTGAGTTTGCCTGTGATCCAATCATACCACGGTTCTCCTCCGGGAATTTCTTCGGAGAGGTAAAATTCGATCATCGGGTTCTCATCATCGTCAAATTCCTTTAAAATGTCCCGGATACGGAGTGCGGTCGCTTCATCCTCCTTCTTATGGCTGATAAATATGTTGACTTTTTCTGACATGACTAATCCTCTCTTTTTAGAATCTCCAGGTTAATTCATGGGGCATACCCTCATAGCAAATAAGTGCCATATTTTAAGTTCTCTACTACTCTAAGGATGCACCCTATTATCTGACTTTTCCCATATTAAACGCTTAGCTACGCAGCTAAGCCTCATTTCAAATAGCATGTATTCAAAACAGATTGTTATGTGTAGAAACCGAATAATCGCCTCTTATGACAAATTCAACTTCCTTGGTACACCAATATTCAAATTTCCAGAATTCCTTTGCTATAATGACCGCTAATTTTTCATCCACCACGCCTCATCTATATATATGGCGATTCTGAACCAGAAAGTGTTGATTGTTTTTGTGAAAATAAGCAGAATTTGGAGCTATGGGGGGTTGCTAATGAAAAAGTCCCTGCGGTGCGGAGGGAGAGAATGCAGCGAGATATACCACCAGAGGCTATATTTATACCATTCTTCGTCTTTTGAGTAGCCAGCCGGAAAATATCAAGCCAAGAACAACAGATGGGACGTGGGTAATAACAACACGAAATCGCATAGCCGTCATCTCACTACATTAATCCGTACAATCTGTGGCTAAAAATCCGTAAAAGCTGTGTAATCCATGGTCAATTTCGACCAAAAACGCTCACTGTTAAAAACAAATATATAAATTTTCAAATTTTTTATCTCCTTTCTTAAAAACAACTTACGAGCAGAGAACCAAAAAAAATAGCCAAATTTTCGACTCAAACGTGCACACTCGTCTAATTATAGAGGGAGTGTTTTTTTACTCCCTTAGTTTACCCTCGAGTGCTGCTAACTTGACACGCAACAGGGGGCCTAAGCCCACAATATGAAATATGGTATCCGAGATATGAAACACCCAACTTTAGCTCACTTTAGGCACTTTAGA
>VRUK01000036.1:0-29838 GCA_019456195.1 Planctomycetota bacterium
TCAAGTTAGCAGCACTCGAGGGTAAAAAAAAGACTGCCTCTATAATTAGATGAGTGTGCACGTTTGAGTCGAAAATTTGGCTAATTTTTTTGGGTTTTTGCTCGTAACTCGTTGTTGTGGAAGGAGATAAAAATTTTGGAAATATTTCATTTTTGTTTTTGAGAGTGAGCGTTTTTTGTCGAAAATTCTTCGGATTTTCGAGGAGCGTAGAGCGTACAGCGTTTAGCGTATAGGAAATTTGATATTTGTGGGAATCCCTTCTTTTTTGATCGTGTACCAATGTCATATCGTGTGCCAGACCCATTCGACTTACGCTCAGAGTGACAAATTTATCCCATTAGGATAAAATTGTCATTTTGGGTTGTTTTTTAGCGTATTTTGTCGAAAATTGGTTGATTTTTGGGGGTAGTTTTTGGTTTTTTGCTTTGCTCGTATTTTTTTTACTTCTTCTTTTTTATTAGATCTGGTGGAAGAAGTACACGGCTACATCTGAATTGAACTGACTTTTCAATAAGAGGCCGAAGCTTTTGACGCTTCAAATCATGCTGAAGCAATCTAAATATATGGAACGAAGACAGAGCTATAGAGCACCCTAAGAAAGCGCGGGCAAGTGATGGTGGGATATCTCCGGCCGTTGTTAAATCTCCATATAGACCATTAGCTATTGACCCAGCGATTGTATTCCCTGCAATCTGAATTGCTGAAACTTTGATATTAACTTTCTTGGGTTTATTGATCCGGCTAGCTAGTTCATCAGCAACTTCTTTCCATGCTTGCTTCTGCAATTCGAAACTATATGGGCCAGAATCTTTCATTGCCTCCCTAAGTTTTTGACCAGCTGTCGTCTCACGTATTTCAGATATGATTTTAGAGATTTTGAAATTCAAAGGTGGCAAGGATATTGGGATTTGTATATGGGCTTGAACAGACACAATATCCTCATTTTCATCAAAATAAGTATCATTCATTTTCTCTGGTGCTGATACGAACTCTTTCAAAGTATTATCGTATCTTCCAGACGCATCTTCGTTCTCACAAAATGGAGCTGCAAATACTGTTTGAATAAGTCTTTGCATTGCATTTCGCTTACGGGGTTTATAGAGGCTAGTAAGCCTAAAGCCTAAAGATCTGGTGAAAATGCTTTCATCTGGAATCGATTGTCTTAGCTTGTAAGGTAGTTTCTCAAGAGCTCGCTTAGGTTCCTCGATGAAGCAAATAAAATCATCAGCCATACTTGGTGTAATACCTGAAAAGGCTATATCTCTCCACTTACCGTAGTATTTACAACTAAGAGTTTCCTGCAATATTTTGGGGAATAGCGATCTAAAATCTGTACGCTTCTTTTTACCAACAGGCCTACGGAAAGTTTTTTGAGATGAAAGCAGAGAATCCATTTTATTATAGAATATTTTCTGCACTTTTGTTGGCTTAAATGGTTTATCATTCTCTGTGGCGCATTCAGCAATATATTTTGCTCTGGCCTGAATTGGATTATATTCAGATAAATCTTGCAATTGTTGTGTGTGAAAAGCCTTTTTGGGGTGAGTAAGAACACGAATAAAATCTGGTTCGAAACATTCTTGTAGAAGTCGAAAATCCTCATTTGTTTTCATCCATCTGGAAAGTCTTCTGCTTAATGCAAAGACTTCATCTTGTATTAGAATTTCATCATAGATTAAAGACAGCAAAACAAGCTCATAAATGAAAGTTTTGAAATCTTTAGCGATTTTTCCGGTGGACATAGCCCAATCTGTCATTAATAAAGAGTTTTTCGATTTCATTGTTCTGATTCCTTAATAGTCAAATTCAAACTATTTTTTGTATTCTTTACGCATAACGTCAAACTTAGCATCCGCAATAGCCATTCACCTCACCGATTGGTTAGGGGCATTTGATTGTATAAATCTGTATATTACCTCCGATATATGGTGCTGAATAAGTACTATGCTTAAAAAAAAGTTTAATCAACTCCATGTCATGTCTTAGATAATCTGCCTCTTCATAGACACTAGTTGGTTGGCGAAATCTCCAGTTCGGTTCTGCCCAAACCTTCGATCGAAAAATTGCCATCTGCTGTAGAAGTTTAAAATAGACAATTCTTCCACTCGGAAAACCATTACAATAAATATATCCCATGCTATTGGTAAAAATTTGTTTGGCAGGAACAGAAGAGAACTTGTTCCAAAAATCCTCACAAAATTTAAGAGAAAGATTCTGTACTGAATAATCACCTGTATTTGGATCAATTGAATAGTTTGTAATATGATAAAACTCAGGATGTGAGGAACCTGAGACGCTAGCATAGCCAGCAATATGAAGGTCATATCCTGATTTCTTCTCAGTCTGGTTTGATTCCTGATTCAATGAATCTGTCAGAGTTTTGACGAACATCGATAGATCGGAGGATTTATTGTGTTGGATGAACTTTAACATCCATGTATCCATGCTTTCTTTTCCAACGCTATAGGCCCCAGCAACTGTCAGAGCTGAGTCAAGCCTCTTAATTGGAAATAGTTTGGGGGCTTGGCCTGCCGCTTGCCCATGATATGAAAGGTTTGAATCAGAAGCATGGATGATTCCATACTGTGTAATGTGGGTTACGATAATACTCATAGGATTGTGCCCCTAACTTTGTTTATATCCTTTCCGCATAACAATAAAATCAAAAATTGAATCGATTGTCTAATATCATCTTTGCTTCATATTATCTAAACTTAAGTTCAAGAGTCTTCTTGAGATAATACAGAAGAATACACAAATAAGGCAAAACTGTTATTATTAATAAGCCCAGTTCTATTAGTTTGATATTAGGAGGTTTGATATACAAATGAATAAACAATGGCAAAAATATTCCGAGTACTAACATTGGTATTGCTACTGAAAAAGCAAGGACAAGATGAGTCTTAATTTTGAACTTCTGTTCATAAAAATTCAATTTATATGATTTCTCTCTTAGTTCTGGGATGATCTTGGTTTCAATAAATTGAACTTGAGTGAAGAAATCAGATACAAATTGTGAGAAAGTGAATCCGAATCTTTGCTTTGAATTCTTTTTGGCAGAGATTGCATCATATTCTGACATAAGTTTTCTAATGTCCTCACCTTTTGTGCGCCAAAGCCAAAATAAAAAACCATTCAAACTAATTAAGTCGCGCTGCCACTTTCTATCATATTTAATTCTTTTAGCTCCACCAAAAAACTTGATGTTTTTTCCTTCTATTGTGATTTTTTCGCAGTAGGGTGAAATATTTGCCAGCAGATTTACAATTTCTACAAAATGTTTCGCATTCTCTACCAAAGTTTCTTCTATGTAATCCTCACCCATACTTGGATGAGGGATCGGAATGGCTTTACTAATTTCCAAACTCATCATAACGCTTGATATTTCCGACAACTTTTGATTTATACTACTTAAGTTTAGAGTGTTGTCCTTGAAGTAATCTTCCACGTTAAATTCTTTAGCGCCCGGTCTGAAGTAAGGTAAATGAATCATATTCTGAGCTGTTTTTGTTCTCAAATCATTCATCTGCTCTTTCAGATTGCTCACAGTCTGATATGAGTAAAAGAAGAACACAATCAAAACAGCAAAGATGATGCTTAAAATTGTTGCATGGATCGCAGGGAGTATCGGTAAAATTGAATTATCCATAGTTGGTTTACCTTTCCTCATAACCATGTTTCTTCCTGTATAAGAAGTTCCCTTTTCTTCTTCCAAGTGCTCACCCATTTGATGGGAGTTTCTGTACTGCCTGCTCTAGTTTATCTGGTTGGGGATTGCCATATTCAAGCCAGTCAAATTCGTAAACCTTCATATACGCTTTGGCATACTCGGCCGCATTTGTTCCAGTAAAACCGGCACCGGGAATCCCGGACTCTTGCTGGACGACGAGGATCGTTAACGGGGGTAACTTCTCCAAGAGACAGTACGATTGGATCGGTTCAAGGAGCTTCCCGAGTCCTGCCGTTGGAACACCGATGAGTTTTGACAGGTGGCCGTATGTCAGCGACTGTCGATTCTTTGCCGCCCAGGCAAGGACTGCCCAAATCTGACTCGCTCTTTCTGATATCGTCATGATTACTCCTGAGAATGCTAACAATGATTATACAGTCTTTATAAAACGCCAAACAGTTTCATATCTCTTATTTCGCTGCACTGTTCAAGATGTCCGCAATACGCATTTATAGGTAGAGGATAACAGAGAGGAAGTAAAAAGGCAAAAGAAACAATTGTGGAGGCCCTTCTCCCGGCCCCCGGCAGAAAAGCAAGTTAGCTAACACCGGGGGTAAACTTAGGAAGGATCCGCCGGGGACACGCACTAGGATTGATTATTTGGGTTTGAGATTATATAGCATTTCTACCCCCCGACAGAAAAGCAAGTAAGCTAACATCGAGGGTAAACTCCGGTCAGCATGAGGTGCCTTATAGGCACGTAGATATTCGCAGACACGAAGTCCCCGACAGGGAATCAAGTGAGCTAGCATCGAGGATAAATTCTGGGGTGATTAAAATTAGTGTGAACCTCAGGTAGAAATGCGGTTAGCAAATCCTGGCAACCACATGGGATTGCCCCTACATGGGGTGAATTAGAGAATTGAAGGGGCAGGTGGCAGTTTAGGGAAGGTAAGTGTAGGGTGCCCCTTTGTCCCCTCCATAGGGGATTGAGATTCTTCATCCTTCGGCATCTCTCAGTGCTAAAGGCTCACTCCGGTGGAAATGACCGCTAATAATGGTGTTGAATGATAAAATATTTGTAATTTATGAATCAATTATTACCGCCGGACGTATAAATAATTAGAACAATAAAAAACCGGATGACTAAAAAACTTTAAGGAGAATGAAAATGACACTTGTAGATACAAATAAAGCTGTTGAGTATTTCCAAAACAAAATGGAGTTTACCACCGGCCCTTTCGAGCTAAAGAGCCTGATAGACTCAGGCGAGAACATTAATATCATCGATGTTCGGCTCTACGAAGATTTTGTTTCAGGTCATATCCCGAGCAGTGTCAACTTGCCCAGGGAGAAGTGGGAGACGCTGGAAGGACTCAGCCACGACAGGAATAACATTGTGTACTGCTATTCCGATGCATGCCACCTGTCAGCGGCGGCCGCCCTACTTTTTGCTGAGCGCGGCTTCTCGGTGATAGAACTTGATGGCGGCTTCGACGAATGGAAAAGGCACGGACTGCCACTGGAAACCTAACATATATAGCGTCCCCCCAGGTTTTAAAACTTGGGGGGGGTGCTTCTATATTCTTTCCGAATTTATTTCGGGTGTCGGTTTTTCCGCTTCGCTTTAATAATGATTAATTGTTTAATGATTAATCATTATTGATGTTTGGGATTAGGGATTCAGTACATCGGAAATTGATTGAATGGTGGTGCTGTCGATTAGGTCGTATCGGTCTTCCGGGGGGTGGAGGGCGGCGCCGAAGGTTATTTGGGGGCGGTTGTGTGTTGATTTATCGAGCTTTTGGCCGAATGCTGATAGATGGACCTGGTTAGTGCCTGTTTGTTCTATTACTGTGCGGACATTATGCGGTCTGATTCCTCCGCCGGGTAAGATTTCGATTTTATCAGCGGCGCGGATTATCAATTGTTTGATAAGTTCGGCTCCTTCTGGGACGGACCTTTGCTGGCCGCTTGTGAGGATGCGTGTGAAGCCGAGCTCTATCAACTGGTCAAGTGCTTTGAATGGGTCGGGGGTTACGTCGAAGGCGCGATGAAATACAACTTCCCGGCCGGAGGCGAGTTCGATGATTTGGCTGCAACGTTCCATATCGATAGAGCCGTCTTCGGTGAGTATTCCGAAAACCAGGCCGTCAGCGTCATAAGCAACGGCCAATTTTGCATCGTTCAGCATTACCGCCATTTCCGCCTGCGTATAGCAAAATCCGCCTGCTCTCGGGCGAATCATGACCATTACGGGAATTTGCAATCTTCTTTTGGCTTCGATTATTGAGCCGAGTGATGGAGTGAGACCTCCGAAGAACAGCGAAGAATTAAGTTCGATTCTATCTGCACGGCCTTTGGCGGCTTCAATGGCATCATCTACTGAGCCACAACACACTTCTATCAGTATTTTGGATGACACTATAAATATCTCCTTATAAAACATCCGGCAATTGTAGGCATAAACACCTAATATATCAGATTTCTCTATTTTCTTCATCAATCAAATGGCTCTAAATCAGGAGAAAACTCTTTGGAAGTGTGAGCGGGAAACTGTTGAAATCCGGACGTGATTCTGTTACTATAAAGTATTAGGCCAATGAGAGTTTAATTGTCGTTGGAATTGGATGTGTTGGTTTATGGAAAAGGCCCGAATACCGAAAAAAATCTCCACAGTTGTTTTGCTTTTGCTTGTCTTATGCGCTCCTGTTTTTGGGCGTGCGCGGCGGCGTTCTGAGTCGAGGCGACGAGCGGCTCCTGAGCCGATGCGGTTCGGACAACTTGAAACCAATAATGTTTATACGGGTATAAACAATAATCTTATCGATGGCCTTGTGATGAAGGGTTTACGCAGAGAGGGCATCCAACCTGCTAATCTTTGCTCCGATGAGGTGTTTATCCGGAGGGTGTATCTGGATGTGAACGGTTCTCTACCGGAGCCACAGGAGGTCCGCAATTATTTGCAGAACCGCAGTCCTCATAAGCGTGCGACACTGATTAACAGACTGCTGAAGCGGGAAGAATTTGCCGATTACTGGTCGCTGAAGTGGTGTGACCTGCTGCGGGTCAAGTCGGAGTTTCCTATTAATCTTTGGCCAAATGCGGTGCAGGCGTATCATCGCTGGATTCATGATTGCCTGCGGGACAATATGCCATATAATAAATTTGTTCGTGAGATGTTGACTTCGAGCGGTAGTAATTTTCGTGTGCCGCAGGTGAATTTTTACCGTGCGATTCAGGGGCATGAACCTTCGGCCATCGCGGGGGCGGTAGCGCTGACTTTTATGGGTGTTCGAGTGGATCAATGGCCCGAGGCCAAACGAGTCGGTATGGAGGCATTCTTTTCGCGAGTTGCTTACAAGGGTACGGCCGAGTGGAAGGAAGAAATCGTTTATTTAGAGCCGGCGGCGACGGAAGCTTTGAAAGCGGTATTTCCCGATGGCGTAACTGTTGAGATTAAGCCGGGGGAGGACCCCCGTGTGGTCTTTGCCGATTGGTTGATTACTCCGGGCAATCCGTGGTTTGCACGGAATATCGTGAATCGTATCTGGGCGTGGCTTATGGGCAGCGGGATTATCCATGAGCCGGATGATATCCGGCCTGATAATCCAGCTATCCATCCCAGGCTTCTGGCTTATCTGGAAAAAGAATTAGTGGATTCAGGCTATGACCTGCGTTATATTTACAGCCTGATTCTCAATTCCCGCACCTATCAGCAGTCTTCGATTCCACGCAGTAATCATCCTGATACTGAGGCGATGTTTGCATGTTATCCGGTGCGCCGGCTCGAAGCGGAAGTGCTGATCGATGCGTTGTGCTGGATTTCCGGAACACAGGAAAGCTATTCAAGCCCGATTCCGGAACCTTTTACTTTTATTCCAGAAGAGAATCGAACAATAGAACTGGCGGACGGCAGTATCAGCAGTCAGTTTCTCGAAATGTTCGGGCGTCCATCCCGCGATACCGGGATGGAATCCGAACGCAACAATCAGCCTTCGGACAAACAGATGCTTCATATGCTGAATTCGAGCCATGTTCAAAACAAGATTGCACGCAGCAAGCGACTTAATGGACTAAACAAGGCTTCCAAAGGAAAGCGTGACGTGCTAATCGGCATGATTTATCTGAACATTCTGTCACGTTATCCGATGCAGGATGAATTGGCCGTAGCGGAAAAATATTTTCAGACCAAGGGAATAGGTACCAGGCAGGGGGCGAATGATTTGGCCTGGGCGTTAATTAACAGCAAGGAATTTCTATACCGGCATTAAGCTGGTCGGATGTTGCCTTTTTGGGCGTCTGATGAAAAGTCAGGAAATGGTAATATGGAAAAGCAACAAATTACAGATTACATTACTCGGCGAGAAGCTTTAAAGCGTGGATTTCTTGGGGCGGCGGGGCTGGCTATGACCGGCTCTCTAAGCCGACCGGCGCAATCTGCGGCTCTGCGTCCCAAGGCCAAGTCTGTTATACAGATATGGATGTGGGGAGGTCCGTGCCATATAGACACGTTTGATCCGAAGCCGGATGCGGGTAACGATTATTGCGGTCCTTTTACGAAGCCGATTGCCACGAACGCAGATGGTATGCAAATATGCGAAATGCTGCCTCTGCTGGCAAAGCAGGCCGACAAGTATTCCATTATCCGCAGTATGACGCACGGCAATAACGGGCATGAAACGGCGTCTTATATAGTGCAGACCGGGCGTAAACCCGGGCGGCTGGTTTATCCCTGTGTTGGGGCGGTTGTGTCACGGTTTAAGGGGAAAAAGAGTGGATACAAAGGACTTGTTCCGCCGTATATTGTTTTGACTCAGCCTCAAGGGCGTTTTTCCGAGGCGGGATTTCTTGGGCCGCTATACAAACCATTTGCGACCGGCGGCGATCCCAACAGGTCCGTCTTCGAGGTTGAGGGAATTGTCGCAAAAGGTATTACGGACGACCGCCAGCGCAAACGGCGACAATTGCTGCATGAGCTTGATTCGCTCGGCAAGGCCATGCCACAAAATTCGCATTTTAAGAAGCTCGATCAATGTAAAAAAAATGCTTATGACATTATGTTCGGTGATGGTAAGAAGCTTTTCGATTTATCAACGGAGAAAGACGAAGTTCGAGAGAAGTACGGGCGGAACACGTTCGGCCAATCGTGCCTGATGGCACGCCGACTGGTCGAACAAGGTGTGCCATATATTACTATCAACTACAGGGGCTGGGACACACATAAGCAGCACTTTCAAGCTATGCGGCGCAAGCTGCCGGAAATGGACGCGGGTATGGCAACACTGCTGGAGGATTTGTCCGACCGCGGGTTGCTTGATAGTACGATTATCTGGTGGAGCGGTGAGTTTGGACGAGGCCCGAAAGTCCAGTGGGGCTCGCCCTGGAACGGGGGCCGGTCGCATTACGGTAAATGCTTCAGTGCTTTGATTGCCGGCGGTGGATTCAAAGGCGGCCATGTTGTCGGGGCATCGGATGGAAAGGGCATGGAAGTGGCGGACCGTCCAGTATATCCGGAGGACCTGATCGGCAGTATGTATGAGCAGCTCGGTATCGACCCGGATGGCCCGCTGCCGAATCCGCGCGGAATGGACTTAAAGGTCATGCCGTCAACAGAGGAAAGCGGCGGCCGGCTTAAAGAGATTGTGTGAACATAAGAGCGAAATGATGTCGAATATTCGAAAGCTCATTTTTTTTACGTTAGTAGTATGTGTTGCTACTGCGCATGGCCAGATAAAAAATAATGAACCTCATATCGGTTATCTCTATCCCAGCGGCGGGCAGCAAGGCACGGTCATCACGATAACGGCAGGGGGGCAGTTACTCAAAGGTGTCACTAATGTATATATTTCCGGTAAAGGCGTGCATGGTTCTGTCGTTAAATATATTAAGCCGGTTAGAAATATACAGAGAGAACAACGCGAGCTGCTGCAGGAGCGTATGAAAGAAGTCTGGGCTAAGCGATTAGCTGAAATGTCCGGCGGAAGCAGTAATAGTTACATTCGTGCGAGAAGAATATCTGAAAAAAAGGCTAAGGAAAAAGCTGAGGCGGCTAAGAAGGAAGGTGCCGACAAGAAAGAGGAAGTAAAACTGCCGGACCATCCTTTATTGTTTGGTCTGGAAGATAAAAGCATTCGAGAGCTGGCTCATATATCGAAAGTTCTGTTCTTTCCGAGGACTAAACTGCAAATGAACAGGCAGCTTGCCGAGACGTTGCTGATTGAAGTTCTTATCGATCCTGATGCCGAGCCCGGCGAACGGGAATTTCGGCTCGGGACCAAGACAGCCCTGACTAATCCCGTGGTCTTTCAGGTGGGTACGCTTCCGGAAGTTCTTGAACTGGAACCTAATAACAAGAAGGCCTATCAAGAGCTGCCGACTTTATTGAGGGTGCCTAATCTACCGGGGGGAAAGGCCCACGAACTGCCTGTGCTGTTAAACGGGCAGGTCATGCCGGGTGACGTCGATCGATTCCGTTTCCGTGCGCGTAAGGGACAAAAGCTTGTAATTGAAGCGCATGCCCGGAGCCTGATTCCGTATCTGGCGGATGCTGTTCCCGGGTGGTTTCAGGCGACGCTGACCCTCTACGATGGCGTGGGAAGGGAACTGGCCTTTGCAGATGATTACCGTTTTAATCCCGATCCGGTCCTTTTTTACGAGGTTCCCCGAGACGCTGAATACGAGCTGGAGATTCGTGATTCCATATATCGCGGACGGGAGGATTTTGTTTATCGTATTGCGGTGAGCGAGCGACCCTTTATTACACAGGCATTCCCGTTAGGTGCTAAGGAAGGAGTTAAAACCGAAGCTTTAGTTTCAGGCTGGAACCTTCCCGATACCAGTTTACCTTTTGACACCGAGCCCGGCGGCGACTGTATCCGGTGGACTGCCTACAGTAAAGGAAATCAGCTTTCCAATTCCATTTCTTATGCGGTAGATACACTGCCCGAATGTACTGAAACCGAATCCAACGATACGATAGAAAGCTCGCAGAATATTGACATGCCGAAAATCATTAACGGCCGGATTGATCGGCCCGGCGATGTCGATGTATTTAGGCTGAGTGGACGGGCGGGGGATGAGGTAGTGGCGGAAGTTTATGGCAGGCGGTTGAATTCTCCTTTGGACTCACTTTTACGATTGACAGATGCATCAGGTAAGGTGCTGGAATGGAATGATGATTATGTTCTCAAGGAAAGTCACCTGCATACAAATATGATGGGATTGCTTACACACCACGCCGATTCTTATCTGATGGCCAGGCTGCCGGAGGACGGGACGTACTATGTTCATCTGGCAGATTCGCAAAACCATGGAGGCGATGCATATAGCTATCGTCTGCGCATTACTGCACCGCAGAGTGATTTTGCGCTTCGAGTAACGCCTTCGAGCATAAGCCTGCTGGCCGGGGGCATTGTTCCAATAAGTGTGTATGCTTTGAGGAAAGACGGATTCGACGGTGAAATAGAGGTGGTATTGAAAGATACCTCTACCGGTTTTAAGCTGAATGGCAGTCGAATTCCAGCCGGACGCGATAGTATCCGCATGACGCTGACGGCACCGGCTAATACGCCAGGTCGGCCAGTTGCCGTACAATTGGAAGGACGCGTCCGGATAGGCGGGCGTATGGTCAATCGTCCGGTGTTCGGCGCGGATGATGTTATGCAGGCTTTTCTATACAGGCACCTTGTACTTGCGAAGGAGTTCATTGTGTTGGTACAGAAGGCCAAATGGCGAGTTCCTCCTGTTGAAATTGTCGGTGGCAGCCCCATCCGGATCCCCGCGGGCGGCTCGGTCGAAGTAAGGATAAAAACGCGGAGAGGTTCGGCCTTGAAGGAAATGAAGCTTGAACTCAATGGGCCGCCTGAAGGACTAACCCTTGACAATGTGAGCGTTAAGTCTGATGGTTTGACATTCCAGTTGAAGGCAGAGAAGGATGCCGTGCAGAGCGGCTTTGCGGACAATCTTATTATCGAGGCTTTCAGGGAGTACAGGCCCAAACAGAAAGACGGCACGCTCTCAAATCAGAAACGCCGTTATTCGATGGGTATTTTTCCGGCCGTCCCGGTAAAGGTGGTCGCGGCTACAAAATAGAAGAAGATTCTATGGCCCTGGCCTCGAACTTTTCGCTCGGCCTCATAACGAGAGAGTTATTCGGAGAAGCTCTAAGTGCGTACTCAAGATGAGGGAGTTTCGGTCTTGATTCGTTCTTTGATTTTTACTATAATAAAACTACGGTTTTATTTGTTTGCGCCCACTCTGGGGACTTAAAGCCTAACAATATCGAATTGCCGCAGATGAGAAGAGGAAGGGGATATAGAATACTTAGAAGGTGTTATATTACAAGTCTGCTGCTTGTCCTGGCGCTGAACTTATTGTTTATAGGTTTTATTGCGGCTGGAGAAGTCTATAGCGCAGAAGTGCCTTTGGTTATTAATGAGTTCATGGCATCAAACAGCAGTGATATCCAGGACCCTCAGGGCCAATATGAGGACTGGATCGAAATATATAACTATGGAAATGATACTATTAATATCGGTGGTTTGTATCTGACGGACGACCTGTCCAACTCGACGAAGTGGCGGATTCCCACAGGCAAAGCGGCGACAACGAGTATGCCGGCAAGGGGGTATCTGTTGATATGGGCGGACAATGATATTGCTGACAGCGGGCTTCATGCGAATTTTAAGCTTGACGCCGCCGGCGAAGAGATCGGTCTGTTTGACAGAGATGGTGAAACTTTAATTGACAGTGTTGTCTTTGAAGAGCAGACAGCCGATGTTTCATTCGGCCGGTACCCCGATGCAAATGACGACTGGTATTTCTTAGGTTTTCCCCGTCCGGGAAGGCAAAATAATACTGTATTCCTGGGTGAAGTTGAAGATGTGAAATTCAGCCATAGGCGGGGCTTTTACGAAGCACCGATTTTTGTCACGATAGCGACCGAAACGGAGGGGGCTGTTATCTATTACACGCTCGACGGGAGTGATCCATATTATTATCAAGCTACTCGCGGCGGGCGGTATCAGATGGGAACGGTTTATACTAATCCTCTTGCTATCGATAAAACCACCTGTTTGCGGGTAAAGGCCGTGAAGCCGGGCTGGAAGACGACTAATGGGGCGGCCCAGACATATATTTTTCTCGACGATGTGATTGTTCAGGACCGCCGGTTGACGCTTGAAGCGGGATTTCCGAGTTCGTGGGGCGGGACGAGTGCGGACTACGGAATGGATCGGGATGTAATAGGGCAGAGCAGAGAGGATTTGTTCGACGGCGTCTATGCGAGAACGATTCGGGATGACCTGAAGTCAATTCCTACGATGTCGATATCGATGGAAATCGACGATATGTTCGGGAGCGACGGAATCTATACCCACTCGACCAGTCATGGAATCAACTGGGAACGACCGGCATCGGTGGAACTATTCTATCCGGATGGTCGCGAGGGTTTTCAGGTTAGCTGTGGGATTCGCATTCAGGGCGGTTATTTTCGTCAGCACAGCGGAACAAAAAAGCATTCTTTGCGTCTATTGTTCAAGGGTATTTACGGGCCGAGCAGTTTGCGGTATCCGCTGTTTGGCGAGGGCGCGGCAGAGAGTTTTGAGACGATTGTTCTTCGGGCCGGTGCCAACGACGGCTATTCGTGGGGTGCTGCCAGATATACCGAACAGTACACGCGGGATGAGTTCGGGCGCGAGTTGCAGCGAGCTACGGGCAATGCCAGTGCGCACGGGATGTTTGTGCATCTGTACATAAACGGGATTTACTGGGGATTATATAACCCAGTTGAACGGCCGGACAATGCTTTTTCCGCCAGCTACTATGGGGGAGAGAGGGACAACTGGGATGCGATTCATGATAATGCGGCTAACGAAGGTGACAAGGCGGCGTGGAACCAGATGATTGCGAAGTGCCAGCAGGTGCCGAACTCTAATGAGGTTTATCAGGAGCTTCAGGGTAACAATCCAGATGGTACGACGAATCCGTCTTATCCAAATCTGCTCGATGTTACAAACTATGTTGACTATCTGATTGTTAACCTGTGGGGGGGCAACTGGGATTGGCCGTGGAAGAACTGGTGGGCCGGTCGAGATCGGTCGGATGACAGTACGGGTTTTAAGTTTTACTGCTGGGACTATGAAAATACTATCGGGAACAATCTTGGTCGCTCACCACTCAACAAGAACGCTCTGAACAATAATTTCTCGCAGGCGGGGGTGCTGCATCAATCTCTTACGCAGAATGCAGAGTACAGGCTGCTTTTTGCCGACCGCGTTCATAAATTCTTTTTCAACGGAGGAGTTTTAACGCCGGAGTCGTTAATCAAACGTTATGCAGGCCTGGCGGCTGGTGTGGAAAGGGCCATCGTAGCCGAGTCGGCTCGCTGGGGTGACCAGCATCACAACCGGCCGTTAACATTAGAGGAATGGTATGACAGTGACCTTAATTATAACGACGGGCGAGCCGGGCGGGACTGGATTATGAATTACTACCTTCCTCAGCGGTCTGATATAGTTGTGGAGCAGTTCCGTGACGCCGGGCTTTATCCCAATATAGATGCACCTGTATTTTATGTCAACGGTCCGTATATGCACGGGGGACATATCGCAAGGGACAAGTTGCTTTCGATGACTTCTTCGTCGGGTACAATATTGTACACGCTCGACGGCTCTGACCCGCGTTTGGCGGGATCATCCCAGCAGGGGGGGATTACAAGTACTACGCCGGTGGATGAGAAAGCTGAAAAACGAGTGCTTGTTCCAACAAGGTCTATCAACAATAACTGGAAGGGTGGACTGCCTTTCGATGATTCGGGCTGGTCGGTTATTGTCGGAAGTCCCGGCGGTGTCGGCTACGAAAGAAGTTCTGGTTATCAGAACAATATAAGTCTCGATGTGCAGGGACAAATGTACAACGGGAACACCAGTTGTTTTATCCGTATTCCTTTTACAGTTAACAGCGATGGCCTGGCTGAGTTTGATATTATGACATTGAAAATCAGGTACGATGACGGATTTGTGGCATACATTAATGGCCGTGAAGTTCAGCGGGTGCTGTTTACAGGAACACCGACCTGGAACTCTGATGCCGATAGTAATCATGAGACGAATGGATTTGAGTCCTTTTCAGTCACAAAACACATCAGCGCCTTGAAGCAGGGCGAGAATATCTTAGCTATTCATGGTCTGAACGTATCCAGGACCAGCAGTGACTTTTTGATTTTGTCAGAACTGGTTGTCGCGAAAAGCGTCTCTGTAAATGACCCTGATATTTCGGCTGAAGCGATTCAGTATGAAGGGCCAATCGTGCTGAATAATAGTGTACATGTTAAGTCCCGGGTATTGAACGGCGGAGTGTGGAGCGCTCTCAATGGGGCGACCTTCGCGGTAGGCCCGGTGACGGAAAATCTTTGCGTTACAGAGATTATGTATAATCCTAACGACCCTAACACCGAGTACGTTGAGCTGAAAAACATCGGGGGCGAAACTATTAATCTTAATCTGGTTAAGTTTACAAACGGGATTGATTTTACCTTCCCGAATATGGAGCTTGCAGGCAACGAATATGTCGTAGTTGTTCAGGACCGCCAAACCTTTGAAACCAGATACGGCACAGCTTTTAATATAGCCGGCGAATACTCAGGCAGATTAAATGATGGCGGAGAGCGAATAAAACTGGAAGATGCTATTGGTCAAACTATTCTGGACTTTGACTACAAGGATGGCTGGCGCTCGATTACCGATGGTGACGGTTTCTCCCTGACAATAATAAATCCGATTAACACTGACCCATACGGCTGGAACGAGAAAGACTCATGGCGCGGGAGTGCATATCTTGGCGGTTCGCCGGGTGAAGATGACGGCGGTATTATCCCCGAGCCGGGTGCGGTGGTTATTAATGAGGTGCTGGCGTATTCGAGCACTGGGGCAGTGGACTGGATAGAGCTGCATAATACCACCGGGGCTGCTATCGACATTGGCGGCTGGTTCCTCAGTGACGATACTTCCTATTTGAAGAAATACGAGATTGCCGCGGGAACGATGATTGGCCCTGATGGTTATGTTGTTTTTTATGAAGATTTGCATTTCGGTAAATTAAGTAATCCTGGTTGTCATTTACCTTTTGCCTTGAGTAAGAACGGTGAACGGCTATTTCTAAGCTCCGCCGAAGGCGGTCTTTTGACAGGCTATCGTAACGTAGAGGATTTTGGCGGTTCAGAGACCGGTGTATCGTTTGGCCGGTACTATAAGTCCAGTACCGGCAACTATAACTTTGTACCGATGTCTGAGAATTCTCAGGGCTTTGCTAATGCTTATCCGAAGGTCGGCCCGATAGTCATCAACGAGATTATGTACAATCCATCCTGGCCTGAAGGCGGCTCATATACCAATGACCAGTATGAATATGTTGAGCTTAACAACATCAGCTCCGAGCCTGTAACCTTATATCGTGATGACAAGGCCCTGCCGTGGAAGTTCACCGATGGTATTGATTTTACTTTTCCGGCGGATGTTTCCGTTACGATACCTGCCGGGGGATATTTATTGGTGGTCAAAGAACCGGAGGCATTTTCATGGCGGTATCCGGCTGTTCCTGCTGAGAAGATTCTTGGCCCTTACAGCGGCAGCTTAAACAATGCCGGTGAGAGGCTGGAGCTTTCGATGCCCGGTGACATGGATGAGTCCGGCGTACTTAATTACATTCGCGTTGACAGGGTAAGTTACAGTGATGGTTTTCATCCAGAGAATTCACCCGATGGAGTTGACCACTGGCCGAGAAGCCCGGACAGCAATGGTGAGTCACTTGCACGCAAGGTCTCATCCGATTACGGCAATGACCCTGACAACTGGAGCGCCTCTGCACCTTCACCCGGAGCCATCAATTTGTAAGGTTTTAAGATAAGCAGTCGGAGTTTTCCTGCCAACCTGTACTGTCTGAATCTGTATTATTTTCTATCTCTTTTGCTTTTGGTTTGTGCTCACCAATGCCGCTACTTCCTGCATACGTTTCAGGTGTAAGCCGGAGATCAGGCCATTCCTATCCGGGGGGACATTGAGCAGATAGTTGGCATTTCTTTTGTTACATAGCCTGAGCATCTTGACGATTTCGGTTGCGTCTTTTGTGTATTTGGGACCATCGGTTGTGTTCCAGAACCATGTACGCGAGATTTTATCGCACACCTCTGCAGGTATTGTGCTGCCTTCCGGCGGCATACCTTTGGAGTCCCATGGAAATTCACAACTGTACACATCGGAATCCTTGAGATTGTGGGCGTTGTTGCCGATAACGAGGCAGCGTGGTTGTAACGATTTGACGTGTGTCTGAATTTCGTGCCAGCGTGCTCTGGTGTACTTATTGCTATACTGGTCGATCCACAGCAGGTCGATCGGGCCGTAGTTGGTTAGTAGCTCCGTCAATTGTTTTTTGATGAATCCGATGTAGTCTCCGGCGGCTTCCGGCGGCAATCCGTGAAGATCCGGCCGGTTTTCGGGAACTGCGCTGCCGTATCCGGGATTCGAGAAATTGCCGGGGAAACAGTAGTAAAATCCGACTTTTAGCCCGCGGGCACGGAAAGCTTTGACAAACTCACGGACGATGTCACCCTTGCCGTTTTCGTAGTTGATGAAGCTGCTAATGTCGTGCTTGGTATGGTCACTGTCCCAGAGACACCAGCCGCCGGTATGCTTGACGGTCAGCACGGCGTATTTCATACCGGCCGCACTGGCGACCTTAGCCCATTGCCCGCAATTCAGTTTGTCGGGTCTGAAAAAAGCAGGGTCTTCATATCCGTTGGCCCATTCGCGATTAACATAAGTAGCCATGTTGAAGTGAAGGAACAGGCCGAAACGAAGTTTCAGGAAATCCTCCCGCAAAGCCGCTCTTTCTGCCTCCATATCTGCCGGGGAACGTTTTATAGAAGCCGCCTGAGACGATATAGCGGTGCTACTGACAAAGAGGACGGCCAGAAGTATTATGCGTAATCTATTTGAGGTCATGTTGAAATACCTCCTTTTCATTTAGAGGGCCCTATTTTATTAGCAGAAGTGTTTCCTCTCCGGCTTTTAACTCAACGGGCAGTCCTTTGTGGAGCTGCTTTCCGGTATAGTTTTTTTGGGTTCCATTGGTAATATTTTTTACAACGTACTTCTTTTCGGGTTCCACTGTGAACCATTCTGGCATGGTATTCATTCGCGGCCAGTCATGTTTAAAGCCCATGTATTTACGGTGACGCGGAATGTCGAAGACCAGCCGTCCTTTCCAATTCTCGGTGGCTCTCATTACGATAGCAAGGCCATCTTTGGTTTCGCTTGCGCCAAGTGTCAGATCTTTTCGCCATGGCCGCGCAATCAATCCGCGAGTATGCATCAATGCGTGTATCAGCGTTGTTCGCACACCATTTGCCTGTAACTTCATCGTGCCCCACAGTGGCGCTGTTGCAAGAGGCTTGTCGGAATAGACCACGTTCGCGGCCATCTCACTATCGGCCCAAGCCAGCGCTTCGGGGACGGGGTATCGATTCATGATGTAGAGCCCGCCTTCAATCGAGTCGGCGTAACCGTCAATCGAGTCCCCTTCCCACCGATAGTTCTTGTATTTGGATTTTTTGAGATTAGCAAGGGTCCGCACAATCCGGTTACGGTACACCGGCCTGGCGGCGACCATGTCGTAGCATAGGTAGGTGACGTAGTTGTAGCCCCAGCCATCGGACAAGCGGCTGTCGGGCTTGTCCAGAGTATCGAACATGATGCCGTCTTCGTTGGTACCTCGCTTGAGAATTTCATCGAGCATTTTCTTGATGAGCGGTTGGTAAATCTTCGCCTTTTTAGGATTGTGCTGGGATTCTACGGCCAGCAGGAGTCCGAGCCCGCCAATTATCTCACATCCGTGGTCGCGGAGTCGCGTAGGAACGAAATTGCCAGCAAGCAGGTAGTAGTCGGCCAGACGTTCGGCCCACTCAAGAAACTTCTTTTGGCCTGTCATGGTGTAAAGCCGGACTAGTGCCTGTATCTGCTCTCCGTTGACTTCGACATTTTTGGAAGGGATTTTACCATAAGGGCTGTCATATCTGGCATGCTTCCATATATCCTCTTCGATGCCTTTCATCCGCTCGAACCACTCGTCTTTGCCCGTAACCTCGATAATTGCAATAAGGCCATCTTTAACGTATTCAGAAGCCTGAAAGATCATCTCATCGTAGCTTAGGTCAATCTTCTTTTTGTTTTTGTAGTCATAGGAAACGGGTATTCGGTCAACGTGATTGCATAGTTTCTGTTCGGCATGAAGAATACTTCGTACAGGGCCATTCAGCGCTTCGGAGTCAAGTATAAATGCCGCCCAGGTCAGGAAAGGATAGCAGTCGGCGGCGGTGTCACGATAGTTCCACTTGCCATCTGCTATATACAAGCCGGTCGCTGGGTCAATTCGCTTTAATGCTACCTCGTGGAGCCATCTGTGAGTCTTGCTCAGGGAATAGCTGGCTATCTTTGCTGATTTTCGTGCCGTTTCAAATGATTCTTCATCTTTGGCATACGTTGTGCTCAGGATGCAGCATATTAGCATTATCAGCGAGAAGTTCTTTGTGAATTTCATATTATGTCTCCTTCTTATCAAACGAATGAGATGTGCGGCCTGCGGCTCGAAAAGCACCCTATCAAGTAACCTTGCCTAACGGAGCAGGAGGGATTCGAACCCCCGTTACCTTTCGGTAAAACGGTTTTCAAGACCGTCGCGATCAACCACTCTGCCACTGCTCCGGAATCAGCTCATTGTGCTGTCTAATATATAATCGGATTAGACGCTCAATTTTGAGTAGATTTTCAACTATTTTATGCGGGAAAGGCGATTTTGCAAGAAAAATTAGCGGAATTGATATTTTCAGGAAATTATAAAAAGAATAATAAAACATTATTTTATAGTTGACGTAGCATAGTATGTATAACATAATATGTGAAACATAATATAAGACTGGATTTATTGAAGGAGATATTTTCATGAAATTTGAAAGTCAGCTATTGAAGGGGATTGCACCGGTGGTGGTTCTGGAAGTTCTTTCCCGCGGGCCGATGTACGGCTATGAGCTAAGCCAGGCCATCGAGCAGCGAAGCGGTGATATTCTGACGCTCGGCAAGGGGACGCTGTACCCGCTGCTTTATAATCTGGAAGCGAAGAAGCTGGTTAAAGGCAAGTGGGAGAATAACCAGTCCAGCCGGAAGAGAAGATATTATTCCATTACCGGCAGGGGCAAAGACCAATTGGCAAAGCAGAAGGCGCAGCTCAAAGAACTTACAACCGGTCTGAATCTTGTCTTCGGCGGTGCGATTGCGATGGCGTGAGCTGTATTTGAGCGGTGGTTTTACGAACAGCTAATTTAGAGACAATATTATACTTGAGGTGATTTGATGAGAATCAAAAAACTTTTTGTGAGAATGTTGATTGCGGTTATCCTGGGGCTATGTGCGGGGATTTTAATGGAGTACAGCTCTTTGTGGACTGTTTTTCCGGTCTTTTTGATTATTGGAGTGCTTGCATGTATATTTGTGGAAATAGTCATTGAAGTTCTCATCTGCGCAGGCACGATTACACGTGAAGATTTGAGGAAAATGAAAAAGCCGATTCTGAGAATCTTAGTTGCAGCCTCCATAGGTCTTTTGGCGGGGACGGTATTGGAGTATGCCGCTATATGGGCGGGGTTTCCCTTCTTTTTGATTTTGGGAGTGCTTGTTGGTTTTGCGGTCGGAATAACAATTGAGCTGGTCAGGTACAGCCGTTCTATGAGACGAGCATTTCTTGAAGGTAAAGGGTTGGGTATGGAGCACTTGCCGGTCAATACCGCTGAATTGATAAGGCGGGTCATTAAAAAGATGCGTTATAAAAAGGAAGTCCGCACCGAGGTAATGACAGAACTTGCGGAGCATTTCGAAGATGAACTCAAAGACTGCAAGACGGATGAAGAGAAACAGGGGAAAGCCCAGCAATTAATAGATGAGTTTGGTGATACGAAGCTATTGGCTATTTTATTACGGCGGGCCAAGAAGCGCTGTCGGCCGCTGTGGCGAACAGTGGTTGCAAGGACATTTCAAGCGGTTGGCATGTTAGTCCTGTGTTTTATCGTTTATGCGGTCTGGTTTTCTACAGGCAAGCCTACGATAAGTGTTGATTACCTGGCGTTGCTTAACCAGATGAATAGACCTGAGGTTCGGGATGAAGATAATGCCTGGTCGCACTACGAAAAAGCTGTGGAACTTTATGTAGAGCCGGATCAAAGAATATTGAAGCTGACAGAGAATCGGCGAAAAGATTTTAAGAAAAGATTTTATTTCAGTGATTTAAATAAAGACAAGCAGGATATGATTCGTAAATGGCTCAAAGAAAATGAATCTGATTGGAATTCCCTGGAACTTTCTCGAAAGCAGCTATTCAAAAAATGTTTCAATGAAGGCCTGGTGCCGTATATTGATTTTATTCCTGTTTATATGAGACCGGATCCCACCAGGCGATACAGTGTATTTGATAACGCTGTTAAGGATTTTATTTGGAGGATTGAGAGGGAGCAGGAGAGTGGAAAGCCTGTTAACCTGCCGGAATATCTTGATTATGAGGTGATGATGGAGATGGAGATAATTAGAGGGGGAGGGGGGTACTACGGGGGGGGCAACGTGGGTGGTAGGAGCTAGAGGGATTATCCACAAAATCAACGAAAAATCAAAATGGATCCGGATATTGCTCTTGATTCAGAGGTAATTTCCTTGCTTGATTCAGTTACACAAAAAGAGCTTAAAGAGATAAAAAGAGGTATTAACGCTGGTGTAATCAAAGCGTGGATTGATACTCCCCCCGTTGTAGTAAATAGTATGCTTGGTTACCTTTTACCGTTTGAAAAGAAGTTGATTGTAAAATGGGTTGAGGATAATGAGTCAGCCTGGCAAGAATATGTAGCCGGAAGCTCAAAATCGTATTGTTACAATGAATACCGGTATCGTGATAAAGAAGAGGGTGGATTCCTATGGAATATATCTTGGTCGCATTTAATTGTCGTCAGGCAATTGTCAAGGCTGGGAGTCTGGCGGTCACGGATTGATTTAGAGCAAGGCCGGACAAAGCAGGCACTCGAAGATTGTATTGCGGTTGCCCGGACAGGTAGCCATTGGCAGAGAAAGAGAACACTTATTGAACAGTTGATTGGGATGGGGATTGGTAGCATTGCTAATGATGGAATATTCCATATCGTAGCAAATCAGAGATTTTCTATCACAGAGCTGGAGCAGTTACAAATTCAGTTGTCGCAGATTTACCAGGAAGATTATCCATTTATGGACATGGAATACCAGAAGTTGGCTTTTTTGGATGTAGTTCAGCATTCGTTTACCGATGGAGGTCCCGGCGGGGGGCATTTGATTCCTCGAAAGGAAGCTTTTTTTGATGATATGTATGAGGATGTAGTGGGAATGACAGAAGATATCCCATTCGGCAGGGGATTTTTTAAGAACGCCACTTTAACGTCCATGTGTTTGCTTCACGCTCGACGCGACGCAACGGTAGAGTTTGGCAGGCAGATTTATGATAAACAGGATATGGTTGCCAGTATGAGCCCTTATGAAAGACACAAACGCAATCTGATTTCCACGGAGGAAATTATTTTGTCAATGCCCATGTATCGATATGCACTACTTTATCATCTAATGCCTGCGGTAGATCGTGTTTCTAATTCGTTTTACAGAGGTAAAGCATTGCATGAAGCAACAATAGCTACATTGGCGATTCAGCGGTGGCGTCTGGAGAAAGAGGAGTATCCGACGACTTTGGATGAGTTAATTGAGGCAGGGTATCTAAAAGAGTTGCCGAAAGATCCGTATAGTGATAAGGCCCTCATCTACAAAAAGATCGAAGATAATTTTGTCCTGTATAGTATCGGCCGTAATTTTAAAGATGACGGAGGAAAGGTTTTCGAAGAGCATGGAGATGTGCAGGAATGGGGGACATTTGAAGAAGGCGATGCGGTTTTTTGGCCTGTAGCAAAATTGCGGTAACTGAAATAGGAGAATACAAAATGACATTACCAGCTTGCGCCGAGGAGTATATAAAACAAATCATCAAAAAGATGCGTTATAGACGGAAGGTTCGTCAGGATGTGCAGGAAGAATTGACGGCGCATTTTGAGGATGAGCTGAAAGACTGCGCTACTGATGAAGAGAAGGAGCAAAAGGCGAAGGAACTCATCGCTGAATTTGGTGATGTAAAGCTTTTGGCTGTTTTATTGCGACGGGCCAAGAAACGCTGCAGGCCTCTATGGCGAACGGCTGTTGTTCGCAGCTTTCAGGGATTGGGTATTATCATCTTGTATTTTATTATATGTTTTGTACCGCTTCTTGTTGGCAGGCCGACGATAAGTGTTAACTATGTTGATTGGCTGAATGAGCTTGTTAAGGGTGAAAGGAATGAAGTAGATAACGCAAGGCCGTTTTATGAAAAAGCTATTAAATTGTATGTGAAAAATCCACAGGATTGGCTGTATGGTAGCGGGAAGGTATGGTCGGCGGATTTGAATGATGTGGAGATTGGTATCCAGTCGGATTGGCTGGAAGATAACCAGGGTGCTCTTGAGGCACTCAGGGAAGGCTCGCTGCGATCTGACTTCTGGAACGAATATCAGATTAATGAGACTGAATTAAGCAAAAACCACTTAAAGGGTGCCTTAATGGCCAGTAACCTCGCGGCTAATGCTATGGAAATTTTACCGAGCTACAGGCATCTGGCGTTTGCTATGGGATGGCAGATTAGGTGTGAGGCGGATAACGGAGATATTGGAACAGCGTTAAGTGACTGTGTTGCTCTTACGAAATTTGGCGGTCATTTGCAGGGTCACGGCTTGATGATTGAGCAGTTAGTAGGTATTGCGATTGAGGGTATCGCCAATAGTACGACTTTTATGCTTTTGGACAGTATAGATGTGCCGGCGGATGTTTTGAAAAACGCCCAGGAAGAATTAGACAGACAATTCGGCAGGCAAGAGCCGGTTATCTCTATGGAAGCGGTAAAAGTGTTTTGGTATGACCAGATTCAACGGACGTTTACCGATGATGGACAGGGTGGCGGCCGTATGCTGGCGCGTGGCATGGCCTACGTGGTTACCGATGACTGGAAGGAAAACCTGTGGAGATTTGTCAGCTTCAATTATCCGGACAGGCAGGAGATAGTGGCCAACATTGATAAGTATTTTGGACTATTTGCTGAGATCCTTACTGCAACGCCATGGGATTTGCGCGATGAGACTTTAGACGAGCAGGTTTGGAACGAAGTTAATATAACACCTCTTATGCTAAAGATCCAAATCCCTGCGCATGAGAGAGTAGGTCAGATCGCCTGGCGAATGAAATCGGGCAGGGAGGCTCTGTTGACGGTTCTGGCAGTAATGCGCTATGAGAATGAGAAAGGCGGGTATCCGGCAGGCCTGGATGAATTGGTCGAGGCAGGTTATTTGAAGAAATTACCGATGGATCCGTATAGTGACGGCCTGCTTGTTTATAGAAGGACAGAGGGTGGATTTTTACTATACAGCCTTGGTACAAATCTTACAGATGAGGGGGGGGAATTGGGTCTCAGAGGCGGTAAGCGCAGGATGTGGTCAGATGATGGTGATTGGGTTTTCTGGCCTGTGGCAAGGTCACAGGTGAAGCAGTAACTACACTCTCAAAACTGACGGCTTTAGGGATGGATGATGTGAGAAAAGTTATCCCCAGGTTGCGTTTGACTTCGGCGAGATATTTGACGATATTTTTAGTCAAATGAAAACCGAGCAAGCTCTGTTTGCCTGCTCGGATTGAATGTGTCTATAAAAAAGCCTTTCGCAAGAGGAAATATTATTGGGCCTGGCTTATAGTTCGCTGGGCTTTGCGCATGCGTCGGCGGTTCTTTTCCGAGGGTTTTTCGTAATAAGCATTGCGTTTCATATCTCTGATTAGCCCCTCTTTTTCGCACAGCTTTTTAAAGCGTCTTAGCATTGACTGTACTGATTCACCAGCACGCGATTTAACTTTCAGCATAAAAACCAAAAACCTTTCCTGCACTTATAATCTCTTATTACAAGCAATCTCAAAATAATATTATGTATTTAATTCGTCAAAAAACGTTAGTTTGATTACTTTAAGGTATATTTTCCAGTTTTTCAAGCCAAAAAATGTCAGCTTGTGATTTTTGCTGAAAAACACTGTTTTTGGCCGATAAATCTGAAAAATTGTCCGAGAAATCCTTAAATTTGCCATATTTTGAGGATTTCTTGAGAGATATGGGCAAATATGTTAAAATACAGCGGTAATTTTTGGAGGTATATCGTATTTGGAGAAATTTCGTCAGACACTAAAAGTAAGAAAAGAGCGTGCGATTCTGGTCGCCGCAATCCAACGCCGCAGCGATGTGGCGAGTGATTTGTCAGAACTCACAGCCTTAGCTGAGAGTGCCGGCGCTGTTGTTGTGGACAGATTCCAGCAGAAAATCCGCACAATAAATCCCGCTACTTATATAGGCAAAGGCAAAGCCAGCCAGCTTTCCGACAGGGTTAAGCGATTCAAGGCCGACGTTGTGATATTTGACAATGACCTTTCCCCGGGGCAAATCCGTGAGCTTGAGAAGGTTGTCGAAGTAAAGGTACTTGATCGCAGCGAGCTGATTCTGGATATATTTGCCACCAGAGCAAAAACCAAACAGGCCAAATTACAGGTCGATTTGGCCCAGTTGGAATATACATATCCACGATTGGCCCGTATGTGGTCGCACTTAGACAGTGTTGCGGGGGCGGGCGGGGCAACGGCCGCTGGTGCGGTCGGTGGTATAGGAACCAGAGGCACGGGTGAAAAGCAGTTGGAGATCGACCGGCGATTAGTGAGCAAAAGAATCACGGAACTAAAACGCGAACTTGCAAATATCGACAAGCGAAGGGTCCGCGAAGTTAACGGCCGGAGAGGATTATTTAAAATATGTCTGGTCGGCTATACCAACTCGGGCAAAAGCACACTTATGAACACACTTACTGATGCGGAGGTCTTTGTCGAGGACCGGCTGTTTGCAACGCTTGATACTCGAACAAGAAAATGGTCACCGGCAAAAGGGATTGAGGTGCTGTTAAGTGATACTGTCGGTTTTGTGAAAAATTTGCCTCATCAATTAGTCGCCTCATTCAAGGCAACTCTGGAAGAGGCCGTCAATGCTGATTTACTCCTGCATATTATCGATGTGGCAAGTCCCGATGCTCTAAAGCAAATCGAGTCTGTAAATAAGGTTCTCAAAGAAATAGACTGTGGCGAAAAACCTATTTTGGAAATATTTAACAAGGTCGATGTTGTCAGAGAAATCGGCGACCTTGAGATACTTCAGACGCTATACCCCGATGCGGTAAGTATATCAGCTAAAACCTGCTACGGTATTGAGGAATTGAGCGAAGCAGTCACTTCAAGATACAGGGGCACTGAGCTTGTGCTTCGAGTCGTTAGCAGCCAGTCGAACGGCAAAGTACAAAGTTTTCTTCGTGCTCGCGGGATGATTCTAAGCGAAAAGTACGAGGGCGGCTCCGTTCTGATTGAAGCCAGCCTCGGTCGGAATCAACTGCCCGAACTCAAACGACTGCACCCCGAAGATATCGAAATCCTGCAGAGTTGATCTCTGTTATTCATGGGATGTCATATATGGATGGTTTGTTCCATAGCTTTGCCGGAGATTGCCTTATGCTGCTGGATTTGTGTGTGGCGTATGAACATGAGCAGATGCGGGGAAAACTCTTGTAAACTGCGCCGTTAATACGATAGAATGAACCGGTCTTGGAAATCCGACAAGTTGTATAATGTTATCAATATTTTGACCAATTACCTGGAGGTTGACTATGAAGTGGATGATCCGAAGTCTTATAATTATTTCTTTAGCTCTTTGTGTCACTGAAGCGTGCGGGGTTGAGAGTGTCGAAATTATTCCAGATGTTGTATATGGGCATAAGCACGGCATGGCTCTGACGTTCGATGTGTACAAGCCCAAACAAAATGCTAATGGAACGGGTATTCTGTTTATGGTCAGCGGCGGCTGGCGTTCCAGATGGCGTTCGCCGGAACAGAGAATAGGCTGGTTCAAACCGATGTTAGATAAAGGCTTTACCGTATTTGCCGTACGTCACGGCAGCAGCCCAAAGTATGTGATTCCTGAAATCATCGAGGATGTACGTCGCAGCGTTCGTTTTGTCCGCCTGCGAGCTAAAAAGTTCGGTGTTGATCCGGAACGACTGGGTGTTGCCGGCGGTAGTGCCGGTGGACACCTGTCTTTGATGTTAGGCACTGCTTCCGACAAGGGTGACCCAGATTCTAAAGATGAAGTTCTTCGCATCAGCGACCGAGTCGCCGCTGTGGTGGCTTATTTTCCGCCAACCGACATTCGTCCATGGATCAACAAGCTTGACGATTACCCGGCCCTGAATTTCGAAGAAGAGAAGGGGGCGGCATGTTCGCCTTTACTGCATGTTTCCAGTGACGACGCGCCTACGCTGCTTGTTCATGGTGACAAGGATGAGCTGGTGCCGCTCGAACACAGTGAGAAAATCCTCGCGGAATTCCAAAAGCATAAAGTAACCAGTGAGCTTTTGGTTATCAATGGCGCCGGTCATGGATTTCGCGGTGAAGACGGCGAGCGTGCATCCGAGGCTATGGTGGGCTGGTTCGAGAAGCATTTACTAAAAGAGGTGAATTGAGGAAGTTCCTTGCGAGATTAAATCTTGCTCGTTCTCGCAACAAAAGCTTTGAAACCGTCTTAGGTATTTTCCTTGATTTCCTGGCACAAAAAGTATATGTATTTTTTGTGGGTGACCAATTGTGTTCTAAGAAACTACAGGTGCGATATGGATGATAGAAAAGGGTTTACCTTAATAGAGCTTTTGGTAGTAATTGCTATAATTGCGGTGTTAATGGCCATATTGATGCCCTCGCTCCAGGCGGCCAAGCGGTTGGCTTCAAGTTCAGCCTGCCTTTCCAACGAGAAAACCCTGTTGGCCGCATGGATAATGTACGCCTATGACAACGATGGCTGGCTGGTCAGCAACAGGGCCTGCTACGATAGCGCCACCGATACAGTTCCCTGGGTTCATCGGCCAAAGGATATAAATGGCAACAATCTGGCCAATAATCCGGCACCATCAAGTATCACGGAACAGGATCGCTTTCGCGGGATCCAGGCCGGGGCCTTGTGGAAGTATGTCAAGGACGTCGATGCCTACCACTGTCCTGGTGACAACAGAAGAAGTACACAGCAGCCCCCACGTGATTGTTGGCGCAGCTATAGCATTAGTTATGCCTTTGGGTTTGATCCAATTGACCAGTATAAAGGCCAGGCGTATCGAAAAATGCAGGAAGTCAAAAACGGGGCTCAATATTACGTTTTTGTTGAGGAAGAGCACAATGGCAGCCGCTACGGAGAAAACGAAGGGGGATGGCACCTGCTGGGTCGAAACCTCATGAATCCTGGCTCGTGGGCGTTCTATGATCCGTTAGCGTCCTACCACTTAAAGTCGAGCACGTTCGGATTTGCCGACGGGCACGCAAGCCGACGCAAATGGATGGATAAGCGGACCCTCGAATTCATTGAAACCAACAAACATAATCCGGGATCTCATTCAGGAATAAATACACCTTCACCCGGCAACGAAGACTTGCGCTGGTTGATCGAACATTTTTGGTCGAAAAAGCGTGTAAATTAATTAAACTGATACGAGGTATTATTTCCTTGTAAAAGGTAGCTCTGCGTTCAAAGCTAAAGGTGCGGTATGAGTGGAAGAAAAGGCTTCACACTTGTCGAACTGTTAGTTGTGATTGCAATAATTGCTCTTTTGATGGGCATTCTCCTGCCTGCCCTCAATGCCGTCCGTGAACAGAGCCGACGAACTGTTTGCGGTGTCAACGAGAAGAATATGGGATTGGGATTGCGACTGTATGCCAATGACAATGACGGCAAGCTGCCGCTTAATGAGGTAGATCGCTGGCTGTTTGATGTATCATACCAGACGACGGACATTATTCTGAGGACCGGCGCGTTCGACAGGCATATCTTTTATTGTCCAAGCTGGTCTCAAAGAGACAATATTATCTACTGGCGTTATGGGGAGAATCTACCGGCCGGGACGCCGGAGAGCTATGCCCAGCCTGAGCCAGTGAGTGAATCGACCCGCAAAAACTATCACAGGATTATGGGATACTTCTGGTTCATCGATACGGTTAGAGGCAGAGAGAATCCACCAATGAGCCCTGACAACAAGCATAAGGAATGGGTTAGATCTTTTATCGGGACAAAAAGATCTGCAGCGATGGTTGAGCTAATTACTGATGTCACCGCCAGCAACGGGCCGGACAGGTTACAATCTGATTTTACCAAAGCGACCGGCGGATGCTGGTCACGCTGGCAGGTCTATGACAGAACTAACCATATCAAAGGGGGCACTCGGCCTGCCGGTGGAAATATTCTTTTTGTTGACGGGCACGTTCAGTGGCGGAATTTTAATGAAATGGAACATCGCTGGTTCTGGCAGAGTAATTCCAATCCCTGTTTCTGGTGGTGAGATATCTGTTTTTCTCAAATTTTTCTTGCTAATTATATATCACTCAGGTATATTTAGTTTAGGAAGTGAGGGTGGTTAAGTTTGATTAGTTTCCTTTCAAACTATCACCTCCGAGATTTGCTATTTTATAGTCATATTGTGACGGAGATATAAACGTAAAGGAGTATACTCATGAACAAGAGATTTCAGGAAAACCAATGCATCTTGCTCTCGGGGCTGGTGTTTCAACTGGCTATTGTGCTGATGTTCTGTTCGGCAACAATAGCGGCGCAACTCGCACCGAACCCGAATCCGTTGGGAGATACTATTAACGTCATTAATCCAACTCAAAACTTCATCCTTTTTGATAACTATGGTATCATCAACAATTCGAGCACTATCTTCAACCAAGACATCATCAACAACTGGATATCAGGCTTCATCTACAACTTGAACACTGGCACCATCGACAACAGGGGCACCATCGACAATGAGGGCACTATCAACAACGAGGGCACCATCGACAACAGGGGCACTATCGACAATAAGGGCACCATCGACAACTCTGGCACCATCTTCAACGGCAGTTACTATTATTTGGGCACCA
>VRUK01000036.1:29938-47969 GCA_019456195.1 Planctomycetota bacterium
TCGACAACACTGGCACCATCAACAACCGGAGCTCTGGCACCATCGACAACTGGGGCACCATCGAAAACTCGGGCACCATCGACAACTCTGGCACCATCTTCAACGGCAGTTACTATTATTTGGGCACCATCGACAACACTGGCACCATCAACAACCGGAGCTCTGGCACCATCGACAACTGGGGCACCATCGAAAACTCGGGCACCGTCGACAATTTGGGAACAATCAACAATTGGGGCAACATCTGGAACTGGGTCTTGGGCACTATCGGCAACGATGGCTTAATCTACAACTCGAGTTTGGCTGACATCGAGAACTCGGGCTTCATCTACAACTATAGCCTGGGTACTATCGACAACGATGGTACCATCTACAACTGGGGCACCATCGACAATAAGGGCACCATCGACAACGATGGCTTCTTCTACAACTATAACACCCTCGATAACTTGAGCACAATCGACAACTCGGGCACCATCTACAACTCGGACACCATCGACAACAGGAACATCATCGATAACGAGGGCACCATCGACAACAAGGACACCATCGACAATGAGGGCACCATCGACAACTCGGGCACTATCGACAACTCGGGCACCATAAACAACTCGGGCTTCATCTACAACTGGGGCACCATCGACAATCAGGGCAGCTTCGACAACGAGAGTCTCATCTATAACTATGACACCCTCGACAACTCGAGCACAATCGACAACTATGACGCCATCTACAACCGGAGCTCTGGTACCATCTACAACCGGAGCTCTGGTACCATCTACAACCGGAGTTCGGGCACCATTAACAACTGGACTTCGGGCACCATCGACAATTTGGGAACATTCAACAACTGGGGCATCCTCTACAACCGGGTCTTGGCCACCATCGACAACGAGGGCACCATCGACAACGATGGCACTATCGACAACTCGGGCACCATCAACAACTCGGGCACCATCGACAACGAGGGCAATATCAACAACAGTCTCTTCATCTTCAACTGGGACACCATCGACAATTTCGGTACCATCAACAACTATAACACGATTGACAACAATGGTACCATCGACAACGAGGGCTTAATCTACAACTCGAGTTCGAACGTCATCAACAACTGGGGCTCAATCTACAACGATAGTCCGGGTACGTTCGACAACGATGGCGACCTCTTCAACATCAGCTTGAGCACTTTGGACAATAAAGGCTTCATCGACAACTCGAATTCGGGCTTGATCTCAAACGAGGGCACCATCGACAACTCGGGCACCATCAACAACGATGGTACCATCGGCAACGAGGGCATCATCGAAAACAGCGGGGATATCCAAGCCTATGGCCCCATCAACAATTCAGGCACCATCAACAACCGGAGCGGGGGCTTCATCGGAAACTGGGTGGACACTATCGACAACACCGGCACCCTCAATAACGAGGGTTTAATTTTTCTCTCGAGTGGGGGCACCATCAAAAATTCCAGCGGCGACATCGACAACACCGGTACCATCGAGAACCTGGGCATCATCGACAACAGCGCCTTCTTCGATAACTCGGGAACCATCAACAACAGTATGGTCGGTGGTGGCAACAGCTTTGGCACCATCAACAACTCCGGCATCATCAACAATTCTGGCACCATTAATAACGATGTCGGTTGGTCTACCTTTGGAATCATCAACAATACGGGCACCATCGACAACTCGGGCACCATAAACAACTCGCTTGGTACTTTTAACAATCAGGGTACTTATAAAGGTACAGGCACCTTCATAGGAACTTTTGACACAGGTACCGGGACAGTAGCTCCGGGCAGCTCAGCGGGAACTATGTTTATAGACGGTGATTACATCCTCGATGGCATCGGTATTCTGGAAATAGAAATCGGGGGATTTGCGGTCGGGACATTCGACCTTTTAGACATCACAGGGACGGGCTATCTATCCGGTGGTACTATTGATTTCTCATTCCTGAGCGGCTATGACATTGCTTCGGAGATATCCCATGGCCAGAGTATGAGCTTGATGTTCCTGAAAGCCGACCTCGGAATCAATAATTTCGCATCCGGCATCAACTTTGATTTCTTAGGAAGTCCGCCGGGCTTTCGGTACGACGTGTTTCAGCAGGGCAACGGATTGTTCTTTGAGGCCACCAACACAGTCATACCTGCTCCGGGTGCTATTCTGCTCGGTGGTATCGGCATATGTCTTGTCGGCTGGCTGAGAAGACGCAGAGCACTTTGAATTACACACCGAGTTTGTATGCGGTGTTGTGATACTTATTTGTCTTCTTCTTTTTTACCGCCAAGCAGTCCGCCGAGTTCTTTGAGAAGGCCATCCGGTTTCTTTAAGGCATCTTTAATTTCGTCAGGGACTTTATCACCGAGATTTTCGTCTATTTGTTTTCCGAGCTGACTGTCAATTTCGTTGGCAAGTCTGTCTTTTCCGGCCTGAACGAGCGCCTTTTTGAATTCTTCCGTCAGGCCCTTAACATCGAATACAAGGCGCGGTTCGGTGACAGGGCCGACAATTCGTATTGTTGTTTTTAGCTCTTTTAAGGCATCGAACGCCTGAGAGGTTGTATCGGAGCCTAAACCCAGGACACCCTTTCCCTGACCTTTGGCTTTTAGGTTACTGATGGCAATGTCCAGAGTAAGGTCGATGGATTCATTCGTAGCTGTCCCGCTGAATTGACCTGAAGCAAGACCTGATTCGAACATCAGGCCCGCATTGCTGCTTAGGCCTGATTGTATTTTTGACATATCGAAGCTTTTGAAAGTTCCGGAAAGTTTCGGGACCTGGTCTTTTGAGCTGTAGTCGATTGTAACATTTATAGAGGCAGGCGTATCATAAGAGGTCATCTCGAATGTAATCGGGAGTTTGGCTGTCTTTGGGGAGTCACTCACGTTCGTCAGAAGAACTTTGCTGTTGCCGAAGATGGGCCATGCTATCTGGAATTTGTCAAGTATGACTTTTTTGGCTATTATTCGAGGTGAGGCCGGCACGAGAGCTTTGGCCTTAAGGTAATCAAGATACTTTTGGGGGATTTGTTTTACTTGAGTTGTAGTTTTCTTGTCATCGGCTTTCGGCAGCCATCTGCGGAGTTTTTGCAGCTTTTCTTTAAGGGCTTTTGCATTTTTTAAGTAGGTATCGAGCTTGGTAAAATCGATATTTTCGAGCTTAAAGTCATTAGGTTCAAATACGGCAGGCTTTTCCTGAGCATCAGATTCAGGGATGCTTCCCGGAGTTGATCGCTGCTGGTCGAATTTGATATTGGACAGTTCCACCTGCTCCATCACCAGCTTGCCCAGAAGCAGGTTGTACAGACTCACGTCAGCGGCAACTTTTTCGACAGAGAGCTGATTGTTTTGAGGTTTCTGGGGGTCAGTAACCTGTATCCCTGAGGCTGATACAGAACCTGTCAGGGCTGAGAGATTGAGGCTTTCGAGATTCACTTCGGCGCCATTGGCCTGAGTCATTTTTATAGAGGCATAATTCTTTATTGTGCTGTCTTTTATTAAATAAGTTACTATCACTGAACCAATAATGACTATAGCGGCCAATGCGACACCGGCCTTTCGGATGTACTTTGTCTTTGCGGCAAAGAGCGACTTGGCGTCTTTAGTGCGTTTGCCAATCAGCACCCTGTCCAGGATGCGAACCCAGCGATTTGAGTACCATTTCCTGAACTTATCAGAGCCTTCTTCGAGTTTTAAGAGCCTACGGCGAAAACTTATGACTGAGCGGGCCATAAGAAGTCCGGCAATGGCGCCGATAATCGGACCGAGGACGATGGCACCGGTTACCGAGTATCTGTTGAAATCTGTTATTCCTATCAGCGGGACGGATTCCAACAAGCCCAATACAAAAGACAGATGGGCCTGCATCCATGCACCCACGTGATACAACACCGGTGCGGCAGCGAAGCAGAGACTCTTGGCTAATGCGCCCGATAAAAGAAACAGGCCAGTGTGAATATTTAATATTAGCATCACTATCACTATTACGGTGTGGAGGCCGGACCAGCCCGGGATAAGACCAAAGCAGAAACCCAGCATTACCGACAGGAAGATAATGGGTGGGGAGACGCCGCCCCGGAGTACTGCCAAAAGTTTACGGATGAATTTTGGAAGAATCATATCTCCACCTCTTTTTAGATAAATAATACACTCTGTTCTTTAGTTCATACCCGCCGGGCGATTATAACAAATCAAAAGGATAGGCGACAATTGAAATTACAACTTTTTCTGCAATTGTTTTTATTTAGAGCGATTTAGTTATCATACTTAAAAGTTTGCGGACGGCATTTAAAAGTCACGGAAGGGCCTTCTTGGCTCGGCGGCGGCCATTTGTTTCTTCCATGCATCGAAGCGGGCCTTCACTGAGGCCAACACCTGCGGTTTTTCTTTTGAAAGGTCGTTCTTTTCACCGATATCTTTGGAAAGGTCGAACAGGCCCGAACCACGCGACGATTCGACCCATTTGAAGTTCCCTACCCGTGCCCCCTTATTACTGCGGCGCTGCCAGAACATTTCCTTACGAGATGACTTTTGTCTGCCGGCCAGTACCTGCGTCATATCGAAGCCATCAAGGGGTATGCCTTTGGGTGGTCTGGTACCTGCGGCGCGGCAGAGCATTGGGAAAATCTCCATAGAGGTCAGGAATTCGTTGCATACGGTTCCGGCGGGTATTGCACCCGGCCAGCGGCAAATGGCTGGTACACGAATTCCACCTTCGAACGTATCGCCTTTATGACCGCGCAATGGGTTGTTATCTGCGCTGCCGCCGCCATTGTCGGAGAAGAAGATGACGATGGTGTTATCTGCCTGACCCTGCTCTTGAAGCGTATCGAGCATCTGACCAATAGTTTCATCCATATAAGTTACAGCGGCCATATACCGCAGGCGTTTTGCTCTTTTGGTATTGGAGTCTTTAGGGTCATATTGGCCGTAGTGTTTGCGGATGTATTCCAAGGGCGCCTGTACGCCGGGCCGTGGGCGATTCAGGTTGGAGGCGCCGTGCGGTGCGTTAAACGGCACATAGCAGAAAAAGGGTTTGTCCTTATGCTTTTTAATGAAGCTCAGTGCCTCCCGCCGGAAAAGATCCGTGGCGTACGTGCCTTTGTCCTCGGTGGTCAGTTCGTTGCCTCGCCGCATTGAGTGTACTCCGTATCGCTCGTGGGTCCAGTAATCGATGCCGGTGTTTGTGAAACCGTAAAATTCATCGAATCCACGCTGGAGCGGGAGAAAGCGATGCAGTTGTCCGAGGTCCCATTTGCCGAAGATGCCGCTTGTATAGCCGGCTTTTTTAAGTACGCGGGGAATCAATACCTCGCGGGTGTCCATCCCTAATATATTCTCGGGTGAGAATTCGTATTCATCCGGGGTATAGAGGTGGTCAATATCGACAAGGTAATTGCGGTACATATCGTAAGTGCCGTTGCGTTGTGGGTATCGGCCTGTAAGCAAACTGCCGCGTGAAGGTGTGCAGGCAGGCCAGGTGACATAGAAGTTTGTCAGCCGGGTACCGCCGGCGGCCAGACGGTCAAGGTTGGGTGTTTTTATTTCGCTGCTTCCAAAACAGCCGAGGTCTTTATACCCCTGGTCGTCCGATACGATGAGCAATATGTTGGGTGGTCTTTTGCCGGGAGATTTCTTAGCGAATGAACTGCTTTTTGTGGTTTCGCTGCTCGTGCATCCGTTAAAGGCCAGGGCTGCGGCACTTAGGCCTGTCATCTTTATAAAATCACGTCGATTGAATGATTTCTCGGGCATAGTTGCTACCTTTAAAATACTTTTGTCTGGCGTTTCCATTTAAAACTTTTCAATGGCCTTCTGTTTTCGAGTTTCACTATCATATCAAAAAGTTCTTTGAATTGTAGTAATTTACAAGTGTTTTCAGACATTTTACTACTAAAGTCATCTAAAACACAAAGTTTAGTCGGAAACATACCATTGGCGCTGCTTGTCTATATGTATATAATTCTCACAAGGTAATCGACCAAGACTTTCGCCTTGGTGTAAGGTGAGGAGATTGCTTAGAAGATCAATTTGGAAAGGAGTAATTAAGATGAGGACAGTTCTGATTTGTGTTGTTTGCGTGCTTGCGATTTTGGCCGGATGTGCTACGACCGAGCAAGTGGCCAAGAAGGGTGAAATACGCCAGTATGTGGATGCCGATAACGGCCGGTGGCTTATTCATGATATGAATAGGCCTGCGCCGGCAGTAGTTACCCCCGGAACCACCAGCACAGCGCGCCGGGCGGGTACAGCCCCTTCTGACGCAGTTGTTTTATTCGATGGGACGGATTTGTCGAAATGGACTGATTCTAAGGGCGGCCGGACGAAATGGATTATGGGTGAAGGATATATGGAGTGCGTTAAAGGCTCTGGTTATATCCAAAGCAGGCGCGAGTTCGGTTCGTGTCAGTTGCACGTCGAATTTGCTACGCCCTCAACGGTCAAGGGAAGCAGCCAGGGACGGGGAAATAGTGGTGTGTTTCTGATGGGACAATATGAAGTTCAGGTTCTCGATTCCTATAACAACAGGACTTATGCGGACGGCCAGTGTTCTGCGCTTTACGGCAGGGCGGTTCCATTGGCGAATTCAAGCCGGGGACCGGGTCAGTGGCAATCGTACGATATAATTTTCCATCGTCCGACTTTCAAGGGTGACAAAGTTGCCAAGAAGGCTACGTTCACGGTTTTGCATAACGGTGTGGTCGTTCACGATCATGTCGTACTCCAGGGGGGAACCGACTGGAGGGGAGGGCACGCAATATCCGACTATGTGCCGCATGAAGACAAAGGGCCAATCTCGCTTCAGGACCACGGCAATCCTGTTAGGTACCGAAATATATGGGTTCGTGAGCTTGCCGACTAAGAACGCGGACATACCAGTAAAATAAAAACCCGGGACCTTGTTATGATAAAAAGGTTTCGGGTTTATTTTATGTATAGGGAGATCGGAACGGATTATACTAATGACTATTCTGCGGATATCATTGTGGTTTCAAGTTCTTTAGTAAAGCATTTTGGGTGCCGGGAACAAATAGTTCGCCGAATTGTAAAGGCTCAATGATCTGGCTTTAAGAAGTTGAACAATCATAGGGCTAAATATTGAGTTTTTCGATTTGTTGACATTTTCTGATATTTCTGCGATACTTGTCTGGCAGACATAAGACGCAGCTCAAAGAAAAGAAGCTGTTGAATATGTAGCTTTAGCGACGAAGAGTCTAAGAAAGGTATATAAAATGAAAAAACGACATGTTTTTACTGCAATTATCGAACACGAAGGTGACGGATATACTGCCCTTTGCCCGGAACTTGACATTGCCAGTCAGGGTGATTGTGTAGAAGATGCAAGGAAAAACCTGATCGAAGCGGTAGAATTGTTTTTTGAAACTGCATCAGAAAGTGAGATACAAGAACGTCTTCACGATGAAGTCTTTATTACTCGTCTGGAGGTAACAAGTGGGTAAACTGCGGGTATTCTCAGGCAAACAACTATGCAGGCTTCTTGAGCAGCAAGGCTTTGTAAATATCAGACAGCGTGGAAGCCATATTGTCATGCAGAAAAAGACCGAATCGTCAACGATAACTATTCCCGTGCCTTTTCACTCGACCATACGTATTGGCACGCTTCAGTCAATAATTAGACAGTCAAAGCTACCTCGTGAGCTATTCGAAGTATAGGAGTAAACAATGAGAGCATCTGAAATGAATAAGGGCCAGACCGTCAAGATTGACGGCAAATTGTATGCGATAGTTAATTATCAGCACGTCAAGTTGGGTAAAGGCGGTGCGGTGTATCAAACAAAGCTTAAGAGTCTGACCGACGGTACGATTCAAAATGTCCGTTTGCGTTCGGAGGAAAACGTCGAAGAGGCGTATCTGGACAAGAGAACGTATGAATATCTTTATTCGTCCGGCAGTGAGCATGTTCTGATGGACACCACGACCTACGACCAGATTAGTCTCGATGATGATGCGTTTGGTGATGGGCAGAAATATCTTAAGCCGAACACTCAGTTGCAGGTAAGTATGTATGAGGGCAAGCCCCTCATCATAACTCTGCCCAACACGGTGGATTTGGAAGTTACGGATACTCCCCCTGAGATTAAAGGAGCCACGGCGACAAATCAAAACAAGCCGGCCACCCTCGAAACCGGTTTGGTTGTGCAGGTGCCGGCTTTTATTAAGCTTGGCGAGCTTATCCGTGTCGATACCCGCTCGGGCGAGTATCTAACGAGAGTTAGAAAATGATGAAATTCGAGGCATGAAATTCATCCTTCGTAGTGATACTACTTAGAACGGACAAATTCAAAGTCTAAAATCCAAATGATAAAAACTGTTTTAAACATTTGAAAATGTGGATTTTGATATTGTTTCGGATTTAGATATTCGATATTTGGTTTTTTCATTTTATGTTTGAAATAATAAGCAAAATCCTGTTAAAAAGATTTGGGACGCGTGCTAAACGGCTTGGAAAAACCTATGTAGAAGCCGCGCGTCCAGCGGAGCAGTTCGAGGAGCAAACGAAAAAGCTCGACGACGAGGCACTGAAGGCAAAGACCGCCGAGTTCAAGGCCGCTATAAAAGACGGGACCAGGCCCGAGGATATCCTGCTTGAAGCCTTTGCAGTTGTTCGCGAAGCGGCAAGGCGAAATGTCAAGATGCGTCACTTTGATGTACAGCTTGCTGGCGGCAGAGTCCTTTACGAGGGTAAAATCGCCGAAATGGCTACCGGTGAAGGTAAAACTCTGGTAGCAACATTAGCGTCATACCTCGTTTATCTGACCGGAAGAAAGGTTCACATCGTTACTGTCAACGATTACTTAGCCAAGCGTGATGCGGAATGGATGGAGCCGGTCTATCGTGCTTTAGGTTTGACCGTAGGTGCGATTCAGGCGGATATGGACACTGCCGGCGATGAGCGGAGAAGTCAGTATGCCTGTGATATAAATTACGGTACGAATAATGAATTCGGCTTCGATTATCTTCGCGATAATATGAAGACGTCGCTTGAGCAGATGGTACAGGGCAATTTGGAATATGCGATAATAGACGAGGTCGATTCGATTCTGATTGACGAAGCCAGGACGCCGCTAATTATATCCGGCCCAGCCTTCGATGATGTTACCAAATATAAAAAAGCCGACCAGGTTGCAAGAAAGCTGCTCAGTCTGCAAAGCACCTACGACCGAATCAAAAGACAACTTGATGCGTTAGTATGGGCGATAGGCAGTGCTCAGGGCGAGCTGTCCGCTGCAAAGAAAGATAAGGACAGTGAGCGAATTGAAAAGGCCCGCAAGACAATCGAAAAAAGTCAAACCGAACTCGAAGACACCCAGGCCAGACTGGAAGGCACTATTCAATATTATGAAGTAGAATATGACAAAAAAGCAGTTAATCTTACGGACCCAGGAGTGAGTGCTGCACAGGAAATAGCCGGAGTAGGTTCATTCTATACTGGATCAAATGATAATTGGGATAAACTTATAAAACAGAGCCTGCGAGCCCATGTAACCTTTTTACGGGAGAAAGACTATGTCGTTATGGACGGCAAGGTCGTAATCGTTGACGAATTTACGGGCCGCTTGATGCAGGGGCGGCAGTGGTCCGACGGGCTGCACCAGGCGGTCGAGGCAAAAGAAGCTGTTACTGTAAAAGAAGAGACTCAGACGCTGGCCACTATTACGCTACAGAACTTTTTCAAGCTCTACGAGCAGATAGCGGGAATGACCGGTACCGCCGCCACCGAAGCTGAAGAGTTTATGAACATCTACAAACTCGATGTTGTTGTAATACCCACCAACAAACCCTGCATCAGGGACGACCAGGATGACGCAATATATCAGTCGATACGCGAAAAAAATAACGCCATCGTTGAGCAGATAAATGAAGTTAGCGCATCCGGCAGGCCTGTACTTGTGGGGACGGTTAGTGTAGAAAAGAACGAATCGCTGTCGGCGGCTCTTCAGAAAAGATTCGGTATTGAGCACGAATTGCTCAATGCCAAGCATCACGAAAGAGAAGCTCTTATTGTCGCCAAAGCCGGTCAGCAGCATAAAGGTCGGGACGGCACAATGCGTGGTAATATAACAATCGCAACGAACATGGCCGGTCGGGGAACTGATATTGTACTCGGGCCGGGAGTAGCGGAACTTGGCGGCTTGCACGTACTGGGCACAGAACGACATGAAGCCAGAAGAATTGATAATCAGCTCCGGGGACGAACGGGAAGGCAGGGTTACGCCGGCTCCACCCAGTTCTTCCTGAGCTTTGATGACGATCTAATGCGAATCTTTGCGCCTGAGTGGACTGTCAAAGCGCTTTCCTGGATAGGCTGGGAAGAGGGTCAGCCTATCTACCACAAGAGGATAAGCAAGGGCATCGAAAAGGCACAAAAGAAGGTTGAGGAACGCAACTTCGAGGTACGCAAAAGCCTGCTTGAATACGATGAGGTGATGGACTACCAGCGGAAAATCTTTTACTCGCGCAGACGTGATATCCTGGCCGGAAAAGGGCTTAAGCAAGTCATCCAGGAAATGATTAACTCTACAATCGTGATGAATTGCAGAACCATGCTCGGCAAGGACTACCCTTATAAATGCATTTGTGAGTGGGCGAGAAGCAACCTTGGTATAGACCTGAAGCTTTCTGATATCGGCGGGGCAAAGGCCGATGAAGTTGAACAATTAATAAAACAGCAGGCAAAAGACAATGCCTCCAATAATATATCACTTTCGATGGGCGAATATTTTGAGGACTATAGTGAGCCGCGGACGTGGGACATTAGCGGTTTGTGTAAATGGGCTATGAGTTCGTTCCAGGTTAGTCTAAGTCAAGGTAAAATTAAGCATCAATCACCTGAAGAAATAGAAGAACAATTAATCGAAGCCGCCGCGGTACAAATCGACAAAAAAGATTGTTCGCAATTAGTTGAATTCCTTAAGGATGATTTTGCCTTAAACACCTTTGCCGAGTGGGCACGGGCCAAGTTCGATATAAAACTGGACACTGCGGAATTAGGAGACCTTACCGAATCTCAAATACGTAAGCAGCTCGATGAAAAAACAACCGACAAATATAAACAAAGGGAGATTGAGTATCCTGTTGAATTTGCGATGAATATGGTTTTCGGCCCACAGGGTGCTAACGTATATGCGTTCGAGTCGCTGGCCGACTGGGCCAACAAAAAATATAATGCAGACTTATCTGTCGAACGGATACAGAACACCAAACCCCGCCACTTGCATAAACAACTGCTCGAATTAAGTGAGAGCTTTTACAACGGGCAGTTAGAGAAGGAGCTGGGCGATAAAATCAGCAGTTTGAATACTGCGGATTTAGTGAACTGGGCTAATGAAAGATTCCAATCCTCTTTCACTGAAGACGACCTGGCCGGCGATGGCTCGGAAGTCAAAGACAAGCTGTCTGAGGTTGCAAAAGAATATTTACGCGCCGAACTCAGCGATCTTGAAAAATATGTTTTGGTCCAGGTTTACGACAGTACCTGGAAGGACCATCTCTATGCGATGGACCATCTGAAAGACAGCATTTGGATGCGATCCTGGGCGGAGAAGGACCCTAAAACCGAATACAAACGCGAAGGTTCACGAATGTTCGATGAGATGCTCGACGGTATTGAGGACCGGGTTACGGATATAATCTTTAAGGTTCACCTCGAAGCCGGCGCCAGGGCAAGGAGTGTCTGGAATGTAAGTGCAACGAGCCATGATGAGGTCGGTCAGTTCGCAATGGCAGAGCGGCAGCGTGCCGCCGCTCAGGCGCCGCAGGGCGAACAAAAAGTAAAGCAAATCAAACTGGAACAGCCCAAAGTCGGCCGCAATGCACCCTGCCCCTGTGGAAGCGGAAAAAAATACAAAAAATGCTGCGGAAAGGCCGAATAAGGCCGCCATCCATATTTTTTTATAAATATTATTTGACAAACATCGGTGAGGTATATATATTGCAGATATTGATAATCGTTATCGATAAAAGCCATGGATTGAAAAATAGTATAACTTGTTAAATATATATAGCTCTCAAGAGTAACTGGATTAAGCATCCAAAGAAAAGATATGGACGCACAAGTAAAGTTTAACCAGTTTCTAATTAAAAAGAGTTTGCGACAAACCAAGCAACGGTACGAAATTGTAAGCTTTTTTCTGCGAATGGAGAGGCATCTTAGTACACAGGAGCTGTTTGATATTGTCAGAAAAAAGGACAAAGATGTCGGTTATGCAACGGTTGCGAGAACCTTAAAGCTGCTTGCCGAGTCCGGCCTTTGCAGGGTAGTGGATTTCGGAGATGGTGTTCAGCGGTTCGAACACAAATACGGGCATGAGCATCACGATCATCTGATTTGTTCCAAATGCGGAAAATTCGTGGAGATATACAGCAAGAAACTCGAAAAGTTACAGGAAGAGCTGGTAAGAAAACACGGCTATACTCAGGAGTATCACAAACTGGACATATTCGGTATTTGTCCTCGATGCGGGAAGGGGAGTAAGAAAGAAAAGCAAGTGGTATGAAAGTAAGTTGTAAATTATATTTTTTGGGAACAGAATGATAACGAAAATCAATATCAAATGTAGAGCCGGTCCGGCTATGTGAAGATGTTATGTATTTGGAATCAATATTATATTTAGATGAAAGGGGAATTCTATATGTTGTTAAATGTTAATAAACAAATAATTGGGTGTATGATATTACTGGTTCTGTCTGCTGCCGGTACTTCAACTGCTGCCGTAGCAGATAATAATGATCTTGAAGCAATGCGAAAGGAATTCAATCGATTAAGGAAACAGGTTCAGGAATTAGGAAGTGAAATTGACGGGCTTAAAGACGACAAAGGACAAAAGGAAGACATTCGCAGCGAATATCAAGACCAACTGCAGGAAATCCGTGAGGATGTGACAAAACTTAATGAGTCACCGTTGCGCGGGCTTGAGTCGACTTTGGGTAAATTGAAATTCGGCGGTTATGGAGAGATACACTCCAATTTTACCGAAGGTACCGAATCGGATAAAGTTGACTTCCACAGACTTGTTCTGTACTTAGGTTATGATTTTGACGACTGGATCAAATTTCACTCTGAGACGGAGCTTGAACACGCCTTTGTTAATGATGGAGATGGTGAAATTTCGATTGAGCAGGCACTGGTTGACTTTTTGTTTTCTGATGGTTTTAATATCAAGGCCGGTCGACTCCTGACACCTATTGGGATCATTAACAAAACACATGAGCCTCCGACATTCAATGGTGTAGAAAGACCCAACTTTTCAAAATATATTATTCCCACTACGTGGTCATCCGATGGTATCGGTTTATTCGGCAGTCTCAATCCATCTCTAAATTATGAAGCATACGTGGTAGCCGGGCTTGACGGTGATTCGTTTTCATCAAGCGGTATTAGAGGCGGCCGTATCAAGTCCAGGCAAAGTCTTAATGAAGTTGCATTTACCGGAAGATTTGATTACCGTCCATTTGAAGAAGCACTTGCCAGATCAGACCAGTCTCTGCGTTTGGGTCTTTCCGGCTACTTTGGTGGTCTGGATAATATAGATGGCGGCGGTGGTAGCGGTAAAGATGGAGAAATAGCAATGACTTCGGGTGACTTCGAGTATTCTATATCAAAGTTTGATTTTCGCGGAGTCATCGCCAATACCAATATTGATGGCGCACGTGATTTTGGTGGTAGTGTGGCAGAAGAGATGTTCGGCTGGTACCTTGAAGGCGCATATCACTTCTGGCCCGATGAGTGGAAAACGGGCAAGTTGAAGAAATCGGATGCGACTGTTTTCGTGCGCTATGAGGAATATGACACACAGCGTGAAATGCCCTCCGGTATTGCCGAAGATAAGTCTAAAGACAGAGACGATCTGACTTTTGGTGTAAATTTCTATCTGACGCCTAATTTCGTCATAAAGGCCGACTACCAGATTCTCGATGACGCCAGTGGAACCGACAGAGATGACCTGTTTAATATTGGCATAGGCTGGACTTTCTAATTCATTGTGTGAAGGAGATGGAAATATGAATAAGTTATCAGTCAGACCGACGACGTTTATGATAGCAGCCGTGAACCTAACTGTATTGATGATTTTTTCAAGCTGCACTATGTCCAATTCCTCCTTGTCCGATGTAGAGAAAATTAAGTCGGTACGTCAGATTTTTCCCTCTGCGATTGATATCACAGAACTGCAAATAAATCAGGAAGCCCGAAATTCCGGGCTTCCTGGCAATGCTGAGGTGAGCGAAATCAAAGGTGTTTCGGGTCTTTTGGGTTATTGCGTTGAATCTAAAATTGTAAGCCGTTCAGGACCGTTTAGGATTCGCGTATTAGTTGATCCGCAGGTTTATGTAAAACAGGCATCCGTGATTTCATATCCCTGGGACCGTGGCAGAGATGTACGTAAGCGTGCTTTTACAAGTCAATTTGAAGGAAAAGGCCCCAATGACCCAATCCAAGTTGGAAAAGATATTGACTCAATGACAGGGGCGACGATTTCATCTCGTGTTATGGCTGAAGGCGTTCGTGATACTATCAAACTCATCGAGCTTGTTAAGGAAAAACAAACATTTAGCAGGAGTTTGTCGGGCCGAGCGTTTTGATTTCCGGTATTGTGCTGTTTCAACGAATGACTTCTGGGGGGCTTAGCGAAAAAAGCGATTATATTCAGAATGATAGTCGGCTTTATGTTTTAACTCCTTTTATTGTGTTTGGGGCCGGGCTGTAGCCCGGCCCCAACGCTTTTGAAGGTTTTACAGTGCCTTGCGGTCTTGATTAATCCTGTTGTGGTATTCTTTGTGATTCGAATGTTCGAGAGAACGAAATCGTGATTTATCAGGCGTTTTTAAAAAGAGAAAACATCGAGCAACAATCGGCTACCCGATGTTTTCCGGAGGGGAGAAAAATCTTTTTATAACTTCTTTTATTATCGGCAACGATATAATTGCACTTTAATTGAAAATAGACAATTTTGGTCCTAAAATTCGAACACGCAATTCCTTGGAAATATTGTAAGTCTCTGCTATATAAACAGATAAGAGTTTGTCGTTCCTTTCATACGGGGATATTTCGGCCCTGAATTCCCTTTACTGTATCTAACGCCATATTCCCGGTCCGGCCGCCCTAAGTGCCTTACAAACCTCGTTCTTGACTTAAACCTGTAAACCATGGACGGAGAATATTCGTCAAGAGTGGTGGGCTTTTATTCTTTAACAAAGCTCCGTAATTGTTGATTAAATGATTTTCAAATAGTAAATTGAAAACAGCAGTCAAAGAAGTTAAACTGGACACGAGCGGATGATATAATTAGTGCCAAATGTGTTCATTATGGACTCTGACCAGGAATTAATTGAATTGGTAAATGAAGGCGATGCGGATGCCTTCGAGACTCTCTACCGGCGGTATCGTGATTGGGTTTACCATCTGGCCTGGCGATTTACCGGCAGCCCGCAGGATGCCCTTGATGTACTGCAGGAGACCTTTACCTATTTGTTAGGCAAGTTCCCCGGTTTTAGTCTAACCGCCTCAATGACGACGTTTCTTTATCCGGTGGTCAGGCACATTTCTCTGACCATCCGAAGTAAAAACCGCCGTTTTACAAGCGATGAAGAAATATTGAGTGAAATAACCGCACCGGCCTTGAAAGAAAGTCATAGCAGCCGTTCGGAACTGGCAGCCGTTCTGACTGTACTGTCTGATGAACAGCGAGAAGTCCTGCTGATGAGATTTGTCGATGATATGAGCCTGCAGGAGATATCTACCGCCCTTAATATCCCTTTAGGCACGGTTAAATCAAGACTGCACAATGCCTTAGAGAGGCTTCGAGACGACAGCCGAATAAAAGAATATTTCCTTGAATGATTAAAAACTTCGTGGGGGTAATATTTTATTAAAAAACTTTGAACTTTTGGGCCTGCTTGTTTGCTTAACATATTGGAGCAACGATTATGAGTGAAGAAACAAAACATTTTGACGAGGATTTGGACTTGAGAGTGAGTCAAAAATTTTCGGAAGATTTAAATATCCTCTTTAAGCCCCAGTTTTCGATACCGCCGGAGGTTGAGAGGGCTGTTATGGACAGGGCTTATCAACACTTTACTCAGAAGCATTGGAGTCATCGTATTTTACGACATATCAGTATTTGGCGGATTGCCGCGGCTGCGGCGGTTATTATTTTAGCCTTCAGTTTGAATTTAACGCAAAAGCCCGGGCCGACTACAAGTCAGTCTCTTCTTGGAGAGGCCCGGGCGGTTGATATTGACCGGAACGGCAGGGTAGATATTCTCGATGCCTTCAAATTAGCCCGCTATGTTGAATCCGCCGAGCGCACCGAGACAAAATGGGACATTAACGGAGATGGCCTTGTAAATAGTAATGATGTTGACATGGTAGCCTCCGCTGCTGTTCGTCTGGATAAAGGAGTTTTATAATGAAAAAGCTTAAGGTAATTATTCTGATGAGCATAAGCATAATCGTTCCAGTTTTGGCCCGGCAGGTGGAGCAGGATATTCCGGCTGTTCAGTCCAATGTTCGTTTTGCTCCGCTGCATATATATCTCGATTCGGGCAATAAATCACTGGCGGCCTATCAGTTCGAGCTTAAAGCCGCCGCCGGACAGATTGAAATCGTCGGCGTAGAAGGTGGTCAACATAAAGCATTCAGGCAGGCGCCTTATTACGACCCGGCGGCCTTGGCCAATGGCCGAATAATCATTGCCGCTTTTGATACCGGCAGCGAATTACCAAAAGGGCGGACGCGAATCGCCACTATACATCTGCAAATCATCGGCGATGCTGAGCCGGATTACGAACTGAAGCTGACTGTGGCCGGCGATGCGGACGCGAATGAAATACCCGCCAAAATCTCATTCGAAAAAGGAGAATAAAAGTGAAAAAGAAAATACTAATTACATCAATCTTTTTGGGATTTACAGCAGTTGCGATAGTTGTCTATCTCGGATGCAGCCAGCACGACGGTAGTACTGAATCTGCGTGGAAAGCGGCAGATAAGTCAAACGAAGAGATTGATGTAGTATATGCTGATGTAGCTGAAACAAATGATTCAGAAGTACAAATGCCGACGGAGCCGCAGGATACATTGTCTCAGCTACAAAAAGACACGAAAGATAAGAGCCGGTTACATATAACAGCTGGGAGACTCGAACCAGAAAGTATAGAAAGGTCAAAGACTCATATCGTAAACGGATCAGTGACGGAGTTAAGTAGCAAACACGAGAAGCTATACGGAATGGGCAGAAGGAGCAATGCGGACAGAACCGGTAGAATGAGTGGTGTGGTAACATATAATTGGAACGGTCCTGTTTCGATTACAAAAGAAGATAGCCTTGGATTAATTCTTCGACAAAGGCGTGTGCCGGGGTTGAGTTTAGTGGGTACGCCGAGGAATGAAAGAGAGAGTCGGTCGATGGCCGATTTACGGCGAATACCTGCTGAAATACTCAATGTCTCGGCCGATGAGATATGGGTGATAGCTCGGTCTGAAACTCAGACGGTTTCGACGGATGAGGATAGTCCCGGGTGCGGGGCTATGTTGGCTAAGCTGCCGAAGAAGGACAAAAAAATACCATTGCCCCTTAAGCATACCGATGTTAAGGGGCAAATCAGCGGCTACATTGCCACCGTTGATGTTACTCAGAAGTTCCATAATCCGTACGATGAGAAGATAGAAGCGATTTATGTCTTTCCGCTGCCGCAGAACGCGGCGGTCAATGAATTTATTATGGTAATCGGCAAACGAAGAATCCGCGGCATTATTCGAGAACGCAAAGAGGCGGAAGAGATTTATCGTCAGGCCAGGAGTCAGGGATATGTCGCTTCGCTGCTCACTCAGGAACGGCCCAATATCTTCACGCAAAAGATCGCCAACATTGAGCCGGGCAAAAACATCGATGTAAATATCAAGTATTTCAATACATTGGCCTATGTGGATGGCTGGTATGAGTTTGTGTTTCCTATGGTCGTTGGGCCGAGATTCAACCCTCCTTGTTATACTGACGGAGA
>VRUK01000037.1 GCA_019456195.1 Planctomycetota bacterium
TTGCCCTTGCCATCATTGCCATTGTGTTTACGCTCTATGCCTTCTTAGGCCCTTATATGCCGTCGATATTTGCCTTTCGGGGTGTGTCGCTGAGGAGGTATCTCAGTCAGATTGCTCTATCGACGGAAGGGATTTATGGTATCCCGCTTCACGTCTCAGCCAATACAGTTTTTCTGTTTGTATTATTCGGGTCAATGCTTGATAAGATTGGGGCCGGACATTTCTTTAATGATCTTGCGCTCTCTTTACTTGGTCGATTTAAGGGCGGCGCAGCAAAGGCTGCCGTTATCTCAAGCGGATTAACAGGTCTTTTCTCAGGCTCAAGTATTGCCAATGTTGTTACAACGGGAACGTTTACAATTCCCTTAATGAAGAAGTGCGGCTATCCCGGAAAGATTGCGGCGGCAACCGAGGTTGCTGCAAGTACCAACGGCCAGTTAATGCCTCCCATAATGGGAGCAGCGGCATTTATTATTGCCGAGTATCTGGGCATAGATTACCTTGATGTTGTAAAGGCTGCTGTTGTTCCTGCTTTAGTGTCTTATTTTGCTTTATTTTATATCGCACATCTTGAGGCTTCAAAACTCGGAATGAAAGGCCTGCCGAAATCTGACCTTCCCAGATTTCTTACAGTGCTGAAAAACGGATTTCATTACCTTATCCCCCTGTTTGTTTTGATATATGAATTGATAATTATGCGTCATAGTCCCAATTTGGCGGCTTTTAATGCAATACTCATACTAATAGCGATTACCTTTATACAGGAAATTTTCAAAGCGCTAAAGAATGGCACAGCCGTTACAAAGGCGGCGATTAAAAGCGTCAGCACAATAGCTGAAGGATTAATTGCAGGTTCGAGGAATATGCTCACTGTCGCATTAGCAACTGCTACTGCAGGTATTATTGTTGGCATCGTTTTCATGGGGCCAAGTGGTATGGTTGTTGAGATTGTAACAAGACTTTCTTTCGGTTATATATTCCCTGTGTTATTAATAACGGCAATTGCAAGTCTGATACTTGGAATGGGACTGCCAACAACGGCAACATATATTGTTATGGCAACAATTACAGTCCCTGTAATCAGAGAACTAAGCCCTACAAACGGTGTAGGATTTATCCTTATCCCTCCAATAGCTGCTCATTTATTCTGTTTCTATTTTGGTATTCTTGCCGATGATACCCCACCGGTGGGACTTGCCGCCTATGCTGCTGCTGCTATTGCAAAATCCGATCCCATATCAACGGGAATACAGGCTTTCATATATGATTTGAGGACAGCCGTTATTCCGTTTATGTTTGTGTTTAATACCGAGCTTGTCCTTCACCAAATCAATAACTGGCCTCAGGCACTGCTGATTTTCGTAATGGCGATATTCGGAGCGTTTGCTTTTACAAATGCGGTGCAGGGATGGTTCGTGACAAGAAACAAATGGTATGAGATTCCCTTGTTTCTTATCGCTTCACTTATATTGTTCTGGCCTGCTATCGTAACGAAGATTTTCAATCTCGATTACAGCTTCAGATATTATATGTATATTGCGGGGATAGCTATTTACGGTTTATCTTATCTTATCCAGAAGCTAAGGCTTAAAGCATTGGAAGGGCAGGCCACAAATTGAAATATTTTTCAAAATATATGCTTAATTCTACAACCAACTACTGTATATTTCAAGCAAATTAAGACTAAAGTATATACCTTCGGCGGCCAAACTTAAATCTGCGATATGATTATTCCTAAAACATAAACTAACTCTTTCTTGAGCCTGTGGAAGAAAATTGTTGATATGTCGCTTCTGTTGTGAAATAATGTATCGCCTTATGAATGTTAAGATGAAAAAAATATTGGTCGCAGTTTTATTCAGCATTTGTCTTGGCAGTTTTGCTAAAGCGGATTTAGCGAAGCGAATTAATGGTATTATCAGCAGTTCTTTACAGCAGAAAGTTCAATTTTCCATTCATATCATAAAGGCAGATTCCGGCAGTACGGTATATGGACATAATGCGGGGGAGTTGATGATACCGGCTTCGAACATGAAAATAATCACCTCTGCATCGGCACTGAAATATCTGGGATCTGATTATGAATACACAACAAAGGTTGGTCTTTGTGATGATACCCTTGTAGTAATAGGAAGCGGAGACCCACTGTTGGGGGATGAAAAAACAGATGCTAAATATGGGCGGGAAAAAGGCTGGCTCTTCAAAGACATAGCACAACTCTTAAAACGAAATAACATAAAAGCCATTGAAGACATTATTGTTGACAGTAGTGTTTTTGACGATCAGCGCGTCCATCCGAACTGGTCTAAAAGTGAACTGAACAAATGGTATGCCTGTGAAGTAAGCGGCTTGAATTTCAATGATAATTGTATAGCGATAAGCACGAAGAAAACCGGCAACAAAGTGGCGGTTTTTCTCGATCCTCAGACCTCTTTTGTAAAGTTCGACAATAAAGTTAAGCCGATTTCAAAGGGCACAAGTGCTGTAGGGACTTATAGGAATAAAGAGCCTAATAAGATTGTCATTTACGGCAAATGCCGGAACAGAGTCGGGCCGTTTGACGTTGCAATTGAAAGGCCGGCAGCATTTTTTGGATTTCTGCTGTACGAGAATCTCACAAAAGCGGGAATAAAGACAAATGGCCATCTCATAGAAAAAACGCTTGACGATCACACCAATTTCCAGCTGCTCAGCCAATATTCAACTTCACTAAAAGATTGTTTGGCGCGTTGTAATAAGAACAGTCTCGGATTGGCAGCCGAATCGTTGTTCAAGACAATCGCCGCCAATAATAATCCTGACGGAAAGCACGGTAGCTGGGATCGAGGCAGGGAGTTGGTTTCTGAATTTCTCATGGGACTTGGTATCGATAAAAGCCAGTTTTATATCGATGACGCAAGCGGCCTGAGCAGGAAAAACGAGCTTAGCTCTTATGCAATTACAAAGGTGTTGTTGGATGTGTATCATAGCGACAATTGGAACCTGTATAAGGATTCACTCGCGGTAGGGGGGGTAGATGGGACAATTGCCAAATATTTCAAAGAGCAAAAGTACAAAGGTAAAATCTCAGGCAAGACCGGATATATAAACAGCGTCAAATCATTTTCAGGGGTATGCAGCACTGAACAGGGCGATTATATATTCTCCATTCTCACCAACAATACCAACGGCAAAACCCGTGGAGTAATCAACAACATCGCAAAGGCAATTATTGATGATGAGTAGATAGCAGACAGGGATTACTTTTCAATGCCTAATCTGGCCATAATACCTTTTTGGTAGTAGTGTTTGACCTCTTTCATCTCCGTTACAACATCATCGCAGTCCAGTAGAAAAGGGTGTGCATATCTACCCGTTATGACCAATTCCACATCAATTGGTTTAGATGCTATAAGCTCCACCAGCTTTTCAATCGTGAACAAGTTACATTGAACAGCAATATTTGCCTCATCGAGAACAACCACATCATAGACACCGCCTGCAAGGGCCTGCTTTATTTCAGTCAGTCCACATTGGGCCGCATCAATATCTTCCTGAGACGGTTCTCCTTTTATAAAACGACCTCGGCCGTACTGTTTGACAGCGATTTGTTCAGAAAGCATCTTCAAGGCGCTGATTTCACTGTAGGCGGTTCCTTTGATGAACTGTGTAAAAAGCACCCGCATGCCCGCACCGGCGGCCCGTATGGCCAATCCGATAGCTGCTGTTGTTTTGCCTTTGCCATTGCCGGTATATACGTGTACGTATCCTTTATTGAGCTTATTGCGTTTGGTCTTCCGTGACTGATTTTCCATCATATCTCTCTTGGGTCGAACCTTTAAACATTCGTTTTCTTCTTTAGCTGTCATAATTCTGTGGAAATCTCTAATAAGTTGTTAAGATTGACTTGGCAATCATCAATGCTATAGAACTTCGGCCCCATACCACATGGTAACGTCAACAAATCACCTTCCTGGAAATCTTTGACATCCTCTTTTGTTTTCGTTCCCCATGCGATTTTCTTGCTGTTCCGATATCCTGGATATTTGGTAATGTCATATTGTGAGGCATCGAAGCTGATAATTTCAATTTCAGAACGGAATAATTCGTCCCAGTTCATATTTCCGCAAACATGTACGCCCGGCGTAACGTCGAAACTCCCGAAAAGCGCTGACCATAGCTGCTGGTAATCAAACCCTACCTGTCCCAGAGCAGGCTCATCCAGAAAAAGAATGACTTCTCCTGCATTCAGGCCATTGGTGACTGCATCAATGTGTTGGCAGGCCCTTGAGATGGCTTCATCCTGGTCATATCCGCTGAGAATAAGCGTCGCCGGACCTACACATTGTATTTTGACTGTCTCATAACCCTGAGTCATTTTCTTGAAGGTTTCGAGACAGCTCAAATTGCCGGGCTTTTCAATGTAATCCAGCATGGCATCACCGAGCTTGGGAAGTTCCGGCAGAAATGGTATATCATGCCGGAGGCTGTATTCTACAGCCTTGTCAACATCCTCGTATGGCAAGGAGCCAACCTGTGTTACTATTTTTCTTTTGCTCATTTTATGTTCTCACCTTGCTATGAACCTGCATTATTCTGTTTCAATTAACGTTTCCGACACGGCATTGTGTCGTTTCTTAATCTGGCTATAATGGCCACATGACTTTTTCCCTTCCGGGCAGCTTTGCAGTCGAATGCACTTTGGGCCGGCTTTTCCGAAAATTGCCGGACAGGTATTTTTGACGAGTTTCAACATTTCACCGGCCACATTTCGTATTTCCCACTGGGCACGCATGCACAGCCGTTCCTCGAAAAAGTGCAGGAGTTCTCTGGCATTCATTGTAACAAGAATCTTGGTCTCACATGCGTTTGGCAATATGTAACGAGCGTCCTCATTGGCTTTTTCTCCTTCCCGGCCAATCGCATCTCTGAGTTTAGCATACCTCTCGGCAATCAGACCCATTGTTTGCTCGAAGTAGGTGACAGCGTCCATTTGCTCTCCGTCAATCTCCAGTGTTTTGCCTTCAAAATCCGGAGGAACAATATATTCAAAACATTTGTGATCGACATAACGCTGACTGCGCTGTGAATAACTCGCGATTCGGTGCCTTACCAATTGATGGGTCATAGCGCGGGATACACCTTCTATATAGAAGGTGAAGACAGCATGTTCTATTGGACTTGTATGTCCCATTCGCATCAGTTTCTGCACAAATTCACCGGCAACCTTCGAATCTGAACGGAAAATCTGCTGAGTATTCTGCGCATAGCAGAGTTTTCCAGCAGAAGCAATCAGTTCTTCCGATTCATTTGTCGCTCTGACGAGTGTAACTTTGGTTTTGACATGTCCCATAGAGCATAATCCTTATAAGCAAAAATATATTTCATGGAAAGGCATTTTCAGAAATAGCCTGCCACGATATCTTATCCAAATTCTTTGACAACTTTATGCGACGAGGAGAGATATTCAGCAGGTATATAGTGCAGCTATTTGCGGGAACCGTCATTTGCACATTCAACTAACAACTGCCTTGTCCTCGAAAGCGAGGTTGTCATTTCATATCAAACTGATATAGGCCGTTGGCAGGTCTTCGGGCTTACAGGCATTCCGATTACTTATTGAACCGGCTTCCTACCGGCCATCGCTTCCCGCCCTAACGAAGGGCAGTGCTTAATGATGGCTTTCGTTCCTAAATACCGCTACGAGTTAGCCCCGGAATCTAACCGGGTTCCCTCTTATGATGCTCCACAAAGGAGCAAACCAACAGCGAAATGCAACATATCGTGGTTTGAATTAAGTGTCAACGCAAAATATTGGAATTCTTGTTTATTCCTCAATTTTCTATGAGCGAAACAGTTTCTAAGGCTTGAAATACGCTACGAAACCGTTTTCATAGACTTTTCTTTCCCAGTCAGGCTTGACGACAGCTTGAAGGGGGGCTTCAAGAAATGCTAATTTGCCGCGTTCAACGTTAAGTATCACTGCTGAAGGCGGAGTTTTTTCCAGCAATTCTCCGAGTGTTTTTGGACCTACGGTATGTGTAACACTTCGCTCAGATGGTGACATAGAATCGGCAGCTCTATAGATAATCGCACCGCAGGAAAGCTCCGTATAGATATCACAGCCGCCCTCAAGAGCAAGCAGGGGGGCTAAGGTAAGTATGAGTTTTGAGTTTTGAGTTTTGAGTTTTTCGGCGATATCTTTTGAAATCTTATGTATTTCTATGGGTTCCCATCTTTCAGGTACCAGAACTATCGGAATTCTGTACAGTACAAGCGGGTAAGAAGTTACTGCCACAAATACACACAGACCTACTACAGCAACTGCTATTTTGAAGTGCATATTAGTGCCGCTTTTGTCGGCAAGTTTTCGCAAATACAGAAGAGGCAAAGCAAAGCCTATTACCAGAAAGGGCACCGGTATCGCCATGTACTGTCTCCACATTGTAGGCGGAATCAGGGCGATTATTAGGAATGTTAACGGCAGCAGGGCGGCAAGCAACAAGTTTCTGCCGCAGGTTATCTTCAATCTGCGGCGAAGGCACACAATCATCAGCGAGAGATAAATCGTTAATACAACAAGTACAAAATATCCCGGCTGTGTAAGGCAGGCAAATGTCAGCTTGAATTTGTTGAAAACCATTCCTATTTGATGCAGCCATTCGCCATAGAGCATAGGTATTTTGACAAGGTTCAGAAAGAATGCCCGTGGGGCTTGAGCTATCACCCAAACAGGCCAGGCCGAAACGACAGCAGCGGCAATTAAGAACGGCAGGGCGGTCTTGAATCTTTGTTTTATTGACTCGGCCGGCTGGCTCAGAATTATCGCGAAAAATAACAGCTCCACCAAAGCCGTAGTTATACGCATACAACTTGCAAATGTAAGCAGTGCGCCGATGGCTGCAATTCGCCAATATTTTGATTTTTGCGTAAAATCGGTGGACACGAACAACCAGAAAGCCAACACAACACAGAATATTACAGCATCATGGTTCCATGCATAGCCGTTGGCATAATCGACCAGAGGATTGAATACGTACAGAACAGCTGCTGCCAACCCCAAAAGCATTCCGGTAATTGCAAAAGATTTGAAAATATATCGATATATTCCGACGATACACACCAGCACGAGAAGGTCACAAAATGCAGATAGTAATCTGCCGATGAGCAAATAGTGGGTTGTGTTAAATATTTTCAATAAAGTTGCGCATAGTAACGGGTGGTAGGGTAGTTGTGCCGCATAGGAAAAATCCCTGTAAATCATCTTGCCCTGCGCCAAAAGGGCACCGGCGGTGCAGTACATCTGTTCATCACGGCTAAGCGGTTTTGACATACTATTGGCAAAAATTGAAAGTGAAAGGACAATCAGTATGAAGAAAACTAATATATTAATTATTTTTACAGACATCATTAGATTAAAGTATAAAAAACGAAAATTGGAAATTAATAAATTATTTTACCATTCAGCCAGTTCGCCGAGAAGCTCTTCAACTAAATCCTTCATTGTTACAATGCCAATAGGTTTCTCTTGGCCAGCACGGCCGATTTTAATAACCAGGACGATTTTCTGATTTTCTTTCTGCATAATATTTATCGCATCTGTAACAGTAGTATTCGCGTTAAGTTTTAGGATTGGTTTTATGAAATTATCCAGAATTGTGAACTGCTCTGAAGAACTTAAGGTTTCATAGATATTTACAAAGCTATTGATATTTCCAGACGAGCTCTCTATGACCGGCAGGCGGGAAAACGCATATTTTTTTAATTTGTTCAATAGTGCCGTGTTATCAGAATTCATGTCAACTGTTTGGACATTGTTAATAGCAATCATTACGGACCTTATCGGGATGTGCGAAATGCCGACAAGACGGTTTATGATTTCGGTCTGCACCGAACTGAAAATGCCTTCTTCGTGCGTATCCTGCAGGATTGCCTGGACTTGGTGTCTTTGCGTCGAGGTTATTACTGTTTTGGAAGAAGAAGCCAGGCCTGATAATCTCATCAACAGGCTCGATATGAATTTGAGTAGAGGTATGATACCACAGAAGCTTAAGGCTTTGTGGAAAGTGTATAAAAACGGTGACATGTATGGCATAAGCACATCTGAGCGGTAAAAGAAAATATTTTTGGGAATTAGTTCTGAAAAAATAAACAGTGTCGGTGCGGTCAAAAGGGTTGCGAAGAATTCAGCAGCGTGTTCTGTCTCCACTTTATTCAAAAATATATTGGTGACAATACTTGTGACGAGATAGTAGGCAAGATTTATACCTATCAGCATGGATAGAAGCAGACCGTTGCTGTCCTTCAGACATCTGCCGAGTATAACGAAAGATAATTTCTTTTTTTCAATACCCAGTCGTAAGCGAAGCCGGCTGAGTCGATACATACCTGTTTCACAACCGGAAAAAAAGCTCGAAAGAATAACGAAGAACGTAATTGCGATTATTAATGATATACTATTTATCATCTGTTTTGAATGGCTCAAGAGTTAATATTAAGGTTTCAATCCTATGCTTTCGCATTTTTTCGATTGTAAACTTCAAATTCTTCAAATATGTCACGTCACCGCTTTTTGGTATTTTCCCGAGAAGGGCGGTTACCAAACCACCGACTGTTGCAAGACGCGTCTCGGCTAAATCAATGCCGAATACTTCGGCCCAGTCGCGAATGGCCAGATTACCGGCAAGACGATATTCAAAAGGCCCTGTTTGTTTAATTGGTTCTATGTGGCTTGCAGGTTCCATCTGGCCAAACAATTCTTCGGCAATATCCTCAAGCCGAACAGAACCGGCAATCCCGCCGTATTCGTCCACAACAACAGCCATATCGGTTCGACTTCTGCGGAAAAATTCCAAAAGAGATTCAACCGTCTTTTGCTCCGGCACAAAATTAACCTGTTGAACAATTTTGTCTAATGATGTGCCGGCTTTAAGCAGAAGTTGTCTGAGGTGAACCACTCCAACCATATTGTCTATTGTTCCTGCGTAAACCGGCAGCTTTGTTAAGTTATTTTCCTGCATTTTCTTGCGGGCTTTCTGTGGCGAATCCGTAACGTCGCAGGCTAACATATCCACCCGAGGCCGCATAACGTGACGGACCTTCAGAAGGCCAAACTCGATAACTTCTGTTAAGAGTTTGTTTTCATCGGCGCTGATCAATCCCTGCTTTCTCGTTGTACCAATCAATGATTTAAATTCACCGAGGGTTATTGGCTTAGGACTTCTAACCGGCCCCAGAAACAACCGAAGAGTCGGCTCTAATATGATAAATTTGAAAACGAACTCAAGTGGCGTAAAGATTTTAACACACAAGAAAGCCGGCAGGGCGGTAGCCAGGCTCACAGACTTTGAATTTGCATAGGCTATTGATTTCGGCAGTATCTCCCCTATCAGCACGAGAGCGGTAAAACTCGTTACGGCGATGATAACTGCCAGGACCAGGCTTCCCTGTTCCCTTGCTCGCATTATTAAAATGCTGGAGATGGCATAAAACAGAACGTTAACCGTCATATTTCCAAACAAAAAACTGTCAAGCAAATGCCCTGGTTTGTTCAGGAGACTTGCGACGAGATTCTGGACCTTATGTTTGGATTGACGAAAAACTTTAACCTGTCGGTGTGACAGGTTAAAAAAAGCTGTCTCTGCACCTGAAAAAAAAGCTGAACAGGCAAGTAGAAATAACATTAAAACAATTTGGTAAAACTGGACTGCCATCAGCTATTGCCTTATTGGAGTTTTGGCAGGGTTATTTTGAATTTGGTTCCATTGGCGGATTTGGATTCGACAGAAATCAAGCCCTCGTGTTCGGCAATTATCTTTTTGCAAAAAGCCAGACCAAGGCCGGCTCCCGAATACCCGGATGGGGTGTTCTTGTTTGTTTTTGTTGTAAAGAACGAGTCAAAAATATTTTTTAAATCAGCCGGCTCAATTCCCTCGCCTGTGTCACTGACTTCTATCTTGATGGTATCGTTATTCTCACTTGCTTTAATACATAAAATACCACCACGCGGCATCATTGCATCTCGGGCATTGAGAATCAAATTCATTATAACCTGCTGTATCTGGACCGACACACACCAAACGGTCAACTCTTCTGGAATGCGGATTTCTACGGTTATCCCGTCTTTCGCAAAATCCCGGCAAAGACAGGTAAAAATTTCTTCAACCAGTGCAAGCAGCCGGGCATTTTTCTTTTCCTGTGTCTGCCCGTTTGCCAATGCGAGCATGCTTTCCATAATGTTAGAGGCACGTTCACAATTTCTGACCGTCTTCTGAAGTGCTTTCTCGACAAAACTCTTATCGTCAGGATTCTCAAGAGCAACAGCCGCGTAGTTCCTCAATGGTGTGAGCAGATTGTTAATTTCGTGGGCTATCATAAAGCTGATGGTTCCGGTATTAGCAAGGTGCTGGATCTGTGCAAGCTGGTATTTTAGAGCGTCATTTTCCTGTTTTTGTTCTTCCACATATTTATGCAAAGAAAGGCGTTTTCCTGTAATACTTGCCAATTGTCTGCTCCTGTTATAAAATCAGTTGTTTGTGAGCTTTGTATAATTAATAAAACTCAGGGCTTCACCCTAAAACTTATTTGGGCATGCCCTCTGCCGCCGGTTATTATTTACCGGAAAATTCATGGCTTACAAGTATTTATATCGACTTTTAACACGTTTTTTCTTGAACAACGATATAAGCAGTGCAAAATACATAATATGAGAAAATGAACGAACAAAGGATTTTAGAAGAGCTTTTAGCGTTGCTGGAAGCAAACAGCGTTGCAATTCGCGACGAACCGCTTGGCGGAAACGGCGGGGGGCTTTGTGCTATGAAGGGTCGACAGATTTTCTTTGTGGATACTCAGGCTCCCTCCGCTGTAGTGGCAGCGATGTGTGCCCAGGCAGTGCCGAAGGTGGTGGATATTGAGCAGGTATATATCAAGCCTGAAGTCCGCCAATTTATCGAGAGTTACAACAATTAAATTTTTTGAAAGGCAGTGCAATGATGAAAAGGGTATGGCTGGCAATATTTTTGCTCTTTTTGACAGGGTGGCTCTACGATTCTGAAGCGGGGGACACATTTGTAAATTCTATTGGTATGAAATTTGTCCGAATAGAATCCGGCTCTTTTATGATGGGGCAAAAAGACGGTGGAGACTGGGACGAAAGAACCGTGCACAGAGTTACTCTCACTATACCTTTTTTGATGGCTGTGACAGAAGTTACTAATGCTCAGTATGAGCAGTTTGATCCTGAGCATCGCGAACTTCGTGGAAAGCTGGGGCTATCCAAACTGGATGATGAAGCAGTCGTTTTTGTTAGCTGGCACGAAGCAGTTAAATTCTGTGAGTGGCTCTCGAAAAAAGAAGGCAAATCATATCGTTTGCCGACTGAAGCCGAGTGGGAGTATGCCTGCCGTGCCGGTACGACTACAGCCTATCACACCGGCCCGGATTTACCGAAGGAGTTTCACAAGAACGCCCGAATGAGCTGGTTTCCCGACCCGACACGCAGCCGCATGGCTGACAGCCGAGTGTCGCTTGCAGTCGGCCAGACTATGCCGAATCCCTGGGGTATTTTTGATATGCACGGAAATGTTGAAGAATGGTGCTACGATTGGTATGGGCCTTACCGTAAAGATGCTCAAACAGGCCCGGTGGGTTTTGAATCCGGTGATTTCAAAGTTACTCGTGGCGGTAGTCACAGTACAAAGCTTTCATACCTGCGTTCAGCAAATCGACTTGGCACACTGCCGGCCGATAAAAGCTGGCTGATAGGTTTCCGTGTAGTTCTTGGTCGGATGCCGAATACAGAGGGGCTTTCTGCCCCCGTGCCGCCATTGAATCGCCAGCGTGTCAGTTGGCGGATTCATGCCGATCTGCTCGAAGGCTCTGATTCGAATGAACCTTACTTTAAGAGTCCGATCGAGTATATCAAAATTCCACCGGACTCTAACGGTCCTATGTACTCCGAGCACAACCATGACCCGGCATTAGTTGATTGTCCAAATGGCGACCTTCTGGCAATTTGGTATTCATGCCTGGAAGAACCCGGCCGTGAGTTGACGATTTTAGCCAGCCGTTTGCGATATGGAGCCGACCAATGGGAGCCGCCCTCAGTCTTCTGGGATGCGCCTGACCGTAATGACCACGCCCCTGCGTTTTGGTTTAATGGCCGAGATACTATTTATCACTTCAACGGACTCTCGGCAGCAGCTACATGGGGTAATCTCGCTACGATAATGCGAACCTCGATTGACAGCGGAGCTACCTGGTCGAAGGCACAGATCATCAATCCTGAACACGGGATTCGCCACATGCCCGTTGAATCGGTCTTTCAGACACGAGAGGGTTTTATAATTTTGCCTTGTGATGCAGTAACCGGCGGCAACGGTGGAACGTCTGTACATATCAGTCGTGATGGCGGCAGTACCTGGATGGACCACGGCGCCGGAAAACCAAAACCAGGCTTTGTCTCAGATTCAACAGGGGGATGGATAGCCGGCATTCACGCCGGTGTAGTCCAGCTTAAAGACGGCAGTTTAATGGCCTTTGGCCGCGGTAACAACATCAATAACCGTATGCCGATGAGTATTTCACAGGATATGGGACGCACCTGGTCTTATTCAGCAAGTGAGTTTTCACCTCTTGGCGGTGGACAGAGATTGATTCTCAGGCGATTGTTGGAAGGTCCCATTTTGTTTGTGAGCTTCACCGACCGCAGGGAAGGGATGATTATCCCCGATAGCGATGACAAGGGACGTCGTATTTTCGGAATGTTCGCTGCACTTTCTTTTGACGAGGGCAAAACCTGGCCTTGCAAACGCCTCATTACGGCAGGGGGGCCGGCTAAGAAAGTTGACGGCGGAGGCAATACCGGCTCGTTTACGATGGATGAAACTCATGCTGAACCGAGAGGATATCTGGCTGCTACACAAACACCGAACAGGCTTATTCATCTTATCAGCAGTAAACAGTATTATGTTTTCAACTCGGCCTGGATTAAAGAACCGATGTTTGCAGGAAAGGAGTAGTAAAAGTGGCAGCTAAAAAGATAGCTATTATGGTTGACGAAATGTATCAGGTTCTTGAGGTATGGTTTCCTTACTATCGCCTCAAAGAAGCCGGTCTGGAGGTGAATTTTGTTGCCGCCGAGGCAAAAAAGCAATATCATTCAAAGGAAGGCTATCCTTGTACCTCAGAGGTTGCAGCTTCAGAAGCTGATGCCGGCGATTACGATTGTATAGTCATACCGGGCGGCTTTGCTCCGGATTTTATGCGAAGAAACGCCGACGTCATAAGGTTTGCGAATGATATGGTAAATGCCGGCAAGATTATAGCAGCTATCTGTCATGGCGGATGGTTGTTGTGCAGTACCCCTGTTTACAAGGGTAAAAAGGCAACCTGTTTTATGGCAATCAAAGATGATATTATAAATGCCGGCGCCGAGTATATGGATGCCGAATGCGTTGTGGATGGAAATTTGATTACATCACGCAAGCCGGACGATTTGCCGGCCTTTTGTGTGGCTATCTTAGCAGCTCTTGGAAAGTAATAAATAAGATTATAGGAGCATTATTTTATGAACAAGATAAAAGACAACACAGGGCAGGACAAAACACCTATTGTCCTGGTTGTGGATGACAATCAGCAGAATCTTGAATTATTGCAGGTATATCTTGAGGATGTGGACTGTCAGAGCATACCGGCATGTGATGGGCCTGAGGCCCTGGATATTATAGCTAAAGAGCCTCCGGACTTAATTTTGCTGGATGTGATGATGCCTAAAATGAGCGGTTTTGAGGTTTGCAGGAGAATAAAGAATGACCCCAAAACCAGTGATATTCCCGTCATAATGGTGACCGCACTTAACGAATTTGGTGACATTGAGCGAGCTATCGATTCGGGTACTGATGATTTTCTCAGTAAACCCGTAAACAAGCTTGAGTTGTTAACGCGGATTAAAACTATGCTGAAATTAAAACACTTAAGCGACAAGCTCGAGCGCACATTGGCATATTTGAGCGAGATAGAAAAACAGGCCCAAATGGCAAAGTCCGATTAAGGATTGTATTTATAGGCTATATTAGAGCGAGCCGTAATCGACGTTATTGGCCTGTGTACAATTAATTATATGTCACCCCTCAATTTGTTTTTTTTGGGGGGGGGCAGAAGGGGGGTAACAAACCCGATAACCGCGTTCTAAAATCGTAACAATCCGCACATCACACACAATCGCCATAACAAAATAACAAAATGAAAAAGTAGGTGGCTAATTACTAAAATAGGGCTTAATACGCCTTTGCCTATTGTCGATACTTAATTTATCGTTTTCGGGTAATATAGTAATTTTGTTGAAAAAAGCGGGTTCAGGATCGCACTAAAATAGTAAAAGGGCAACAGGGACCCGATTGTTAATAAAGAATCGAATTTGGCTCCGAGGGAGGGTGTATGAGTCAGTTACTGGAAATTCTCGGCAGGGCGATCACCATCGATATTACCGACTTGATTTGGCATTGGTTAAATGCGGTAAAACCTCTTAAAGACGACAGCCAGGCTGTTCAGTATCGCGAGTTGAATAAGGCTATAGAGCTTATTGGGGATATGAAGCTCGATGCCGCCACCGAACAACTACGGATGTATCTGTTCGAGAATTCTTCCTGTACGTATGGCCGCCTGGCGGTGGCTGCTATTTATCTGCACAACAACAAATTGACCGAGGCAATCAAAGAATTAAACTCGGTCTATCTGCGCCGGCCGAATAATACAATGGCCCTTTATGCTCTCGGTTATTGTTATGAACGGCTTGGCAAAGAGTCTCAGGCCATCGAATTTTATCAGGACTGTCTGAAGTTCAAAAGGTATCTACAGCTTCCTGCTCAGCGGTTGGCCGCCATTTACTTCAAAAAGGGTCAGCCCGAAAAAACCATAGAGCAATATGAGATATTGAAAACGGAATATCCTGACGACATATCGATGCTTGTAACTCTTGGGCATCTGTATATTGCCACTGAAAATTTCATGAAGGCAGTCGAAACATTCAACAATGCCATCCTGATACATCCGGACAATTACCACTCTCAGGATGACAATGTGGATCAGCTCTTTGCCGAGGGCCAATTCCACGAGGCACTGGAGCAGCTTGAATACTTATTAGAGGAACAGCCCAACAGGGCCGATTTGCTGATGAAGCATGCCGATATCCTTCGTATGCTGGGCAACACCGATGAGGCTGTTTCACAATATGAAGCGGCCCTGCAACTCTGCCCGGACTTCCTCGAGGCCACTATAAAGCTTGGGACACAATATCTACAATTGCATCAGGAGCAACTTGCTGCACAGCAATTCAACAAGGCCGTTGAGATAAATGATAAAATAGTTGACGCATATTTAGGCCTGGCAACCGGCCAAAAATTAGCGGGCTATATAAATGACGCAATCGGAACGTTATCACTTGCTGCGGCAATACAGCCAAACAGCTCGATGTTATTCGCTGAGACAGCTACTTTGCAATTCCAGGAAGGCCTTCGTAAGAATTTGCCTTTTGACAATGAATACGATAATGTACAGGATGAACCTGTAAATCTCACCAGAACAGTTGTTGATGCACATATTCAGCAAATTACACAACGTCCGCAAAATCCCGATTTACATTATCGGCTTGGTGTGTTAATGATGAGTGTGGGGAGGATGGACGAGGCAATTCTTTCATTCCAGACTGCCCTTGAGATTAATTCCGATCATCACAGAGCCAGAAATAAATTAGCTATCTGTCTTTTTGAAATGGACCGCAAAGCTGAAGCTCTCGTTCATCTTTGCGCACCTGACCGTCTCGATAAGGATACGCTCGACTTGCACTATAAAACGGCCTTGCTCTATTGCGATAAGGTAAAGTTCGCATCTTCCCTTATGAATCTTGAGCGTCACCTTGAGAATAATTTCGCCCGTCCCGACGCCGCAGTTAACATATCAATCGTCCTGCAGAACTTAGGCCTTTTAGACAGGGTAACTGCTATGTGGGACAACCTTTCAGATACCGCCGACCAGGCGATTAACGCCGATTATCCATTCCAACTGTAGGCCGTCATTCCCCAAAGCGGTTGCGTACTGTTGACCTTAACCAGGCTAAAATGATGGGCGTTATGGGCGTTGAACCATGCACACAAGCCGACACACAAGAACGCTATGCGTTGAATATACCGCCTTAAATGAGTGTGCCAGGCATGTCTCAAAGAATCAAAACGGGCTATTTATGCCCGTTTTTTATTGCGTTTGGCTGTATATTAGAGTGGAAATTCTCGATTTCTTAATGTGCCCATAAGGGCCTCTTCGGTACCAAACAAAGAATATTCATTAATGTTCATTAAGTCTAACTTTGTTAGCACTGTCCTTTTTTCGGAAGCTGGTAAAATAAATTTAAACAATAGGTCTTGTTCAGGTATGTCTTCTAGGTCTTGTTCAGGCATGATACTATCTAAACCCGCTTGAGTGGTAACGTCTTGGTGTTTGGTAAAAGAGATTTCGTTGTTTATTCTCTTTGTGCAGATGGTATAGTTACTTTGCTGTAGGTAATGTCTTTTGTGTGTCGTGACATATTGACCAAGTCCTGTTATCGCGGGATCATCTCTCGTAGGAGGACCAATTTTTCCATAACCCATAGATTCTATAAACGAGAAAATTGCTACTTTTGAACTGTATGAATGAGAATTAAATGCAAAGAAAGCTGCGATATAGGGTGAACGTGACCAATCGAGAAGTGGTGATGGAAAACCATGATGTCGTAAATATGACATGAAGTTATATGCTGGGGGCACAAACCAGTATGGAGTTTTCGGTTCTATATATTTTGGTATTGTCCAATTATGCTCTGTACAGCTATTGATGGTTATCAATATTTTTTCCAGAGTTGAGTAGTACTTACTAAGAGTATAATTGGGTTGTATTCGGTCAAGCGTACTCTCAAGTGGATAATCATAGTCATCATGTCCCCTGAAAAGAGGCTGGGATACAACTGAGAAAGCTTTTTCTCGTCGTAATTCGGTAAGGGAAAAGAGTCGCTGTATTTTACTTTCAAATTCTTCCCAAGAGTTGAGTTCTATTTCTTCCATAATATAAAGCCCCGAAAAAATATCAGAAAAAAACAAATTTATTTTGACTTAACGTCCGATGTATAGTTATAGTGTGAAATGTTATGTATCATGCGTCAAGATTTTAATTCGCAAGAGTTTATGTTTTTTCAAGTCCGGTAAGTCGAATGAAACATAACATATATTATGGGACGTTAGATATTGTGCATCTAAGAAGTGGCTCAGAATTGTAATTATTAAGAATTTAATGGATATTTAGGATTTTAATTCTTGTGATTGATTATCCGAGGTTTTCTTCCTTATTATCATTATCTTTTTCAATCCTTTCACATCCTACACGTTTCCACTGATCACTTTTTTAATTCAACAAATCATTTGACTATTATGTTTTCTGCTCATTTTGTTCGAATTTGTCGCAGCAATCATCGGAATCGTGTCTTAGCTGGTCTTTTTGGCAGAGCCCATCTAATATAGTTTCTCTATTTGGATCACCACAATGCAAAGGATAAATGGTTGGCTTGAATGATATACAATTCTTACATTCTTTCATCATATATCTTATCAGGAGAAAAGAATTTAGCGATATAGAATCAGCAAGACTAATTAAATGTATTATTCAAATATCATCAAAGTCCGATAAGACTCATGATGGATCACGCAGTGCCAAAGGTTTGCCTAAGATTTCGTAATGCAGAATCGCCCTTTTCAGCTCGTTGGGGTCTTCATAATCCGACAAAAGTTCGGAAAGATACCCTGACCCGGCCACTTCGACAGGCATACGCTTACGTTTGCCTGCCAATCCAACAACGTTAGTGGTAAATTCCGGAAGCAATTGAGTATCTGTATCAAGAACTGGTGATATTTCAAAGTCTGGTTGGGCATGTGGAGTTGGTTTCGATAATTTAGATTGTACTGGTGCTGATATGGATTGAGTTTGTCTTGCTTGTTTAGTTTCGGCAGCATATTTTCGTGCAGCGGCCAGAGAATGGATTGATTGCTGGTTTGTCGTTTGGCCGGACGGGCGGGTTTCTTGAGTCGGTTTGCCCTCGGCGAACTGCTGAATCTCTCTAAATAATTGTTCCAGTATCCCCCCACCTGCTGATGGCTTACGTTGAGGTTTTCCAGCCTGTTGTTCCTGAGCCGGATCTTCAGCTTTTTTGCTCTTTGCCTTGATAAGAGCGCCAATGCCATAAACAGCCGCCAAGACCACCAGGACAAGTATATTCATCCAACCTTCGTCATTACCGCGGGCAATTACTATGATTTGTGCTAATGAATAATACATATAATTAGCCTGTTAAGAACTTACTGTTTTACTGTTGTTATTCTTTCTTTTTGGGTTTTGAAATAGAATCGCGCATCGACGTATCGGCCATAATGTTTTTCATTCTGTAATAGTCCATAATACCGATATTGCCTTTCAGGAAGGCTTCGGCCATAGCTAAGGGTATCTTCGATTCGTTTTCTACTACAAGCGCCCGCATTTCCTGCTCACGGGCCACTGCCATTGCCCGGCGTTTTTCCGCCTCGGCCTTTGCTCTTCGCATATCCGCCTCAGCCTGGGCGGCCTGTAGTTGAGCGCCGATATTTTCACCTACGTCGACGTCGGCAATATCAATAGAAAGAATCTCATAAGCCGTTCCGGCATCGAGCCCTTTAGCTAAAACTGATTTAGAAATATTGTCCGGATTCTCCAGAACGCTCTTGTATGTTATCGCACTTCCGATAGTGGTAACAATTCCCTCGCCTACGCGAGCGATGATAGTTTCTTCAGTGGCACCGCCTATCAGTCTTTCAATATTGGCTCGGACGGTAACACGGGCCTTTGCTTTTAATTGAATGCCATCCTGAGCAACTGCATCTATAGTTCCTCTGCTCTTTTGGGGGTCGGGGCAATCGATTACCTTCGGATTGACGCTTGTCTGGACAGCTTCGAGAATGTCACGGCCGGCCAAGTCGATTGCTGTGGCCGTTTGCAAAGACAAATCGATATTTGCCCTGCTGGCGGCAATTAAGGCGCGCACAACGTTTGGAACATTGCCGCGGGCCAAATAATGGCTTTCCAAATCTCTTGTGCTTAGTGTCAGACCTGCCTGAACCGCGGTTATTTTACTTATAACTATGGTCGAGGTATTGACCTTTCTAAGCCACATACCGATAAGCTCTGAGAATTTAACGTCGGCCCGCGATAGTTTAGCCTGCAGCCACAGTCGGAAGAATTTCAAGAACAGCATTAGGAACACGAACACTGCAAGGATAACTATTACCAGAAGGGCTATTCCGACCATTTTTATGGGGTCCTCTGCCGCCAGGATCATATTTATTAAATTCATGATTTTTGTCCTTTCATTAACTTTCTTCTATTGTACGAACGGTTAACTGTGTACTCTCAACATTGATGACTTTGACTTTTTTATCTTTTTCAACATAACCGCTTTCAGCTACGCATTCAACTCTTTGTCCTGCAAAATCACACATTCCAACAGGCCGCAGCGGTGTAAGTACGATACCGACCTTGCCAAGCAGCTCTTTTAGCTCAGACGTATCCGGTATAGCATCGCCCTGCTGCCGCTGCGGCGGAGTAAGAGTAACGCTTTTGCCGAATCTGGTTTTTGGGAATATCCTGTAAGCAAAAACCAGGACCGATGGTATCATTACAGTTGCGATACCTATTCCAATCCAGCCTGCCGTTGTGCTGTAATGAAAGAAAATCACTGCACCGCCGATTAAACACGCCAGCGAGCAGAGACTTATCAATCCACCGCTCGGCACGAATATCTCAGCTACTATCAGAGCCGCACAGGCAAAATAAAGAAAAACCGCAAAAACCAGCCACCAAATCATAAGCTAATCCTTATTAAAATTATTGTAAGCCCACTCGTGGTGGGCCGAAAATCTCCATTTCAGGCTCCTGTGCAAATATTATTGCACTATAGCCTAACTTTCTGCTTTTTTGACGACCACTCTGTTGCCTTGAATCTCAATTATCTCAACTTTTGTGCCTTTGTCAAGGAAGTCGGCTTCAGCTACCACATCAACTATGGCATCGCCGAATTTAGCTTTTCCTGTAGGTCTAAGCTTCGAAACCACCTCACCGGCATCGCCCATTTTTACGCTTAGCGTTTTACTTCCGGGCGGCGTTGTCATGCTCAATGGTATTTCACCACTTTGCCTTGGCACAGCCGGGGCAAGTATCAGACCGCTCAGGAACTGAATCCGCGGCAGATATTTTGACAACATCCACACCAGGCCAACAAATCCGGCAAAACCCATCGCTAATCCCACGACCCCCCATGTGAAATCACTCCAGGCAATTGCATCCTGGGGCCAGGGTAATCTGTCAGGTGGATTTTTGATGAGCATACCGAATAAGCCTGCGAATATACATATTATTCCTGCAAAACCTGCGATACCGAAACCAGGCAGGACCAAAAATTCGATTAAGAGCAGAAGTATTCCTAAAACAAATATCGCTACTTCCACCCAGTTAGCCAGCCCGATGAGGTATTTGCTGCCAATTATGATTGTAAAGCATATAACCGCCGCCAGACCGGGCAGACCCACACCCGGAGTGTTAAATTCAATATATACTCCCAACATGGCAAGCATAACAAGAACGGCCATAACCGCCGGGGAATTAATCCATCGGACCATCTCTTCCGACCAGTTTGTTTCAAGCACCATCGGATCACCGACAAAAGTTACACCATCACGTTTTTCCAGGAACTCAAGAATCTCTGCCCAGTCTTTCACCACCGCTCTTGCTACGCCATATTTTAAGGCTTCAGAGGCCGTCAGTGTCAAAAGCTCATCGCTTTTGACGATTAATTCCTTGTTATCTATGTCGTAAGTATTTGGGTCTTTGGGCAGCCGGGCCCCCTCGAAAAATTCGTCCTTTCCGGTTGTTATATTCTTGATTTTGTAAACCTCAATTTGTTGGGTTACCATAGCTTTTAGCAACACCTCGGGATAATTATTAGCCTCAGCGCTGATGGCAAATGCTGCCCGAGTATCTGTTTCAATCTTTTCCCGCTCTACTCCCTCAAGTTTTCCTCCAAGAATGATTGGTGCACAATCACCAATTCTTGTTTTATCTTTCATTATTATATCTTCACACGCAACACTTATTAAAGCGCCTGCCGATATCGCTTTAAGAGAAACGTATGCAACAGTGTGCGCTTTTGAATTTACTTCATGCAGAAAGTATTCCGAAATGTCGTAAGCTGCCATAAGTCCTCCCCCGAACGTATTAATTTCATAGATCAGGTAATCCACACCTTCATCAAGGGCTTTTTGGGTTCTGCGCTGGATGGATTTATAAAGTCCATTGTCAATCATGTCTTTGCAGACAATTACTGCTGCCTTTGCACCTGGGGTATCTGCGGGGGCATTACTAAACTCTTCTGCCATAACAGCCCCCCAAAGCAATAACAGGCACGGCAGAACAATCGAGATTTTTCGAAGTGCAGATTTCATAATGAGAATCTTACCTTTATATTGCCGGTTTGGCAATGTAAATAGTGATTCGCAAATAATATCGTGTTCCCTGCCGAGAAAGGAGCGGGATTCTACGATATATCCACTACTTTCGGCTTGACCCCCTCCCATTGCAACCCGCCGATTATCGCTTGAGCAATATTAGTGAGGTGGTCGCCTATTTTTTCAATATTGTCAACCAGATCAATGAATATCAGGCCGGTTTCCGCTGTGCAGAAGCCATCGCTCATACGCTGAACATGGCTGCGGCGAAACTCTATCTGCATCTTGTTGAGATTATTCTCATTGGTTAAAGCCGCTGATTTGGCTGCCTCAATGTCATTATTTTCCAATGCTGCTATGACATTATCAAACATCTGTTCTATTTCTTTTCTTAGTTGCCCAGCCTCTGTCAATGCCGAATCGCTAAATGAAAGTTTCTGCTCTATCTTACGTTCAGCAATCTCGACAATATTGACGGCATGGTCACTTATACGTTCGAGGTCGTTAACCGTATGTAAAAGTACCGGCAGCTCATTAGATACTTCATCCGACAAGTGTCTGCGAGATAACGCTGAAAGATACGATGTTATTTCGAGTTGAAATACATCGACAAAGTCTTCTATTTCTCTTACCGATCCAAGTATTTTTCTATTATCGTCAATGATTCCGTTGACGGAGTTTCTAAGGGCTTTTTTGGCTGTTCTTGCCATACGCATTATTTCACGCTTCGTCTGCTGTAAAGCTATCACCGGTGTGTTAAGCAGGTGCTTCTCCAGAGCCACAGGCTTTTGTGCCAATTCTCCCTCTGTAACCGGCATGATTTTCATTATTACCGCTTCCAACCAGTTAATGATTGGCAGGAATATAATAGTATTAAATACGTTAAACGTACAGTGTGCAGCAAATATGTGAATCATAATTGTACTTTGAGACAATTGACCCGGCACGATAAATTTGACAATATTGCTATACAATGGTGTCCAAACTAATGGCAGCATATAGAGCACGCCCATGACGTTAAACATCGTGTGCCCCATAGCTGTCCGCTTGGAATTCCGTGATGTTTGAAGTGCCGCTAACTGTGCCGTAATTGTTGTGCCAATATTATCCCCGAGAATAAACGGTATAGTGACTCTAAGCACCAGGTCCCAGTCCATTCCGAAAGCCCCTTGGAGAGCTAACATCTGAATCATTGCAATTGACGCAGAACTGCTTTGCAACAGCATTGTTATCACGGTTCCGGCCAGGACTGCCAAAATCGGATTGCGTCCAATCCATATCAGAGCTATCTGTACATCCTGATTGTCTTTAAGAGGGCCAAACGCATCCTTCATAAAATATATGCCCAGAAACAAAATCCCAAAACCTATCAATACCTCACCGATACTTTTTGTCTTTTGTGTTTTTCCAAGGACCTTGATTAGCAATCCGACTCCCACAATTGGAAGTGCATAGCTGGTTATTTTGAAGACTGCAAAAGTCGAAATCAGGAAGGCCGTAAAAGTTGTTCCCACATTTGCGCCGAGAACAACACATAACGCTTGTTTTAATGTCAGAAGGCCGGCGTTTACGAATCCGACTGTCATTACAGTGGTAGCAGAACTTGACTGAATCAGACACGTTGTCAATGCTCCAACAAGAACGGCAATAACCCGATGTTTTGTCAGCGCCTCAAGGATGTTTTTGAGTTTCTGCCCGGCAACTTTTTTAAGACCATCAGACATCAAGCCCATGCCGTACAAAAACAGACCCAGCCCCCCCACCGTCCCGAAAATCATCTCTTTGACCATATTGTTCCTTTAAATCGTATTATGTCTCGTATCATACACCACTGGCGCGGCAATTCTGTCTGTTTTCTTTTAAGCGGTCAAGTAAAAAACATAAAGTAAAGAATTAATACTATTTCACTTATGTGAGACTGCTGAGAATCTCTATCCCCTCTTGTATCTTGGCGTCACTGGTCGCGTAACTTATCCTGAAATGTGTATCTTTTTCGCTGAATACATTTCCCGGTATAATGAGCACGTTGCTGGCAATAGCCTTTTCTACAAACTTGCTACCCGAGCCGCCCGGAGCTTTAATGAACGCATAAAACGCTCCGCCCGGCTTGATAAGCTCGAACTTGTCCTTTAATCCATCATAGAGAAGGTTTCTTTTGCTTCTGTAAGCATCAACCAAATCGCTTATCTTGTAATCCAGAGCTGCAATAGCTGCTTTCTGGAAAGGCGCAGGCGCACAGACAAATGTATATTGCTGTATCTTGGTCATTTCTTCGATTACGTTTTTAAGAGCCTCGCCGGCAGCCACGTAACCCAGCCGCCAGCCGGTCATCGCATAAGATTTGCCGAAACCACGAAGCAAAAGCGTTTTCTCGTAGTAATTAGCTATGCTTGGACATTTACCGTCATAGCAGAATTTCTCGTATATCTCATCGGTCATAACGAGTATGTCTTTTTCTGCCGCAACTTCAGCTAATCTCTTTATTTGCTCTTTTGAATATACCACGCCAGTCGGATTGCAGGGTGAATTGAGAATAATCATTTTGGTTTTGTTGGTTATTGCATCGGCGATTTTCTCGATGTGCAATTCAAAATTCGGATAACTATCTACAAAGACACATCTTCCCCCCAACATATTGATTACGTGCTTATAGATTACGAAGTACGGGTCGGGTATAATCACTTCATCTTCGGGATTAATAAGTGCCAGGAACGCCAGCAGAAGCCCTCCACTCACGCCGCTGCTTATCAGAACCGCCGGATTTGACCAGCCGAATTCATTTTGTACCTGTTCAGCTATTCGTTCCTTCAGGACAGCGTCACCTGCCGTTTGTGAATATTTATTTTGCCCTGCCCTGATTGCGTTTATCGCTTCTTCTTTTAACGGTTCCGGTACATCGAAGTCCGGCTGACCTATCGAAAAATTCACCGGGTCTTTCAGGGACCCAGCCAGCGCAAAGACCTTACGAATCCCGCTTGCGTCGATAAGCTTTGCTCTTTCTGCGATGGATTGTTCCATAATGCCAATTATAATAGCCGAATAAGCCTCATAGACAACAATAATTTCAACTCCAAATTAAAATTAATAGTTACAACTTGGAACCAATCTTGTATAATTGACAATAATCTAACAGAGGCGAAGGCAACAAAAGGCGAGTCAAATATAATTTAGGTGATATATTAAGTTTGGAAGCTGAGAACGAGTTTTAGGACTGAACTTGGCAGAACAAGCCGGATGTGGCACCATCGTTTAGCTCAGTTCTGACACTCTTCATTGGTGAGCAATTTACCATGGATTTGAATCAACCTGCAGATGTTCACTTGAATTAGGTTTATACTCAACAATGATACTGTTCTGTAAAAATATATTGAAAGGAATTAAAAATGAATCAGAGAACACATGCTTGGATTGCAATACGCACAATCGCCCTGCTTGAGGACGGCGGCAAATCCAAAGACCTCGTCAAGCTCATAAAACCGCACGCCGCCAAGGCCGCCATAGGAGCATGGATACCCGATCTGGTCGATGCCAAACGCGCCGGCTCACAAATCGGCAAACACGTCCTGAAAATGAAACCCTACAAGGGGAAGGTTCTCAAGGAGCGATTCATTGCCGAAAAAGAAGAGCTGCTCGAACGCCTCGGAAAATCCCGTCTCATGAGCAGCTACATCGATAATGATACATCTCTGAAAACCCATTGGTGGAACAAGCCCTATAAAGGCGACATCAAAGTCCCCGGCCAGCACCTTGCGAACCGAGCAATGGCTATGAGCGTAATGATGCGTGACTTGCTGATTATGGGTGATCAGAAAGTTGATAAGCTCCTGCCTGGCGCTGTCAGGTTCGCCAAAAACATCGATAGCAAAGCACGCACAAAGGCCGAGCAGGTTGCGCTATACTTCTTTATGCTCAGCCACTTCATTTCAGACGCCTGCATGCCATGTCACGCCGATGCACGAAAAATCTCAGCCTACAATAAGGGAAAGGGACTCCACCACGAGTTGGAGACGCGATGGTCGGGTATAGTCAAAACCAAGTTTGACAAAAAAAAGCTCCTCCCTGTCAGTTCATCCATAAAGCCGGATAAGATTCTAAAAGATGCCAAAGAAGTGGATGCTCGTTTTGGCCTCAAGTTTAAGCCAAAGTCCATTCCGAACCTTGTCGCCGGTGATGTCTGGCTCGAATTGATCAATATCTGCCGCGGCTCATTCGCCGTAGCAAGCATCATAGCCTCACCGAAGCCGAGCAAGTATCCCTACTCGAACAAAGTCCGCATAGTTCACTTGGACAAGCTCTTCCCCGAAAACTCGTCCGAGAAACTCAAAGATCTCGATCGCATGGTAATGCACGATGCCGTCTTAAACAACGCCATTATCTGGAGGCATATATGGCAACAGGCAATCCCTGCAAAAATGAAGAAAAAGAAAAAAAAGACAGCCTGATAAACAAAGATATCCCCATGGTCTAACCACTCTATGCAGTCGGGGCTTTCATTTCACTTACCTCCGAATGCAACTGGTGGATGTTGCTCTCTCATGCGCTCGCTCGTCAACGCGGATAAGGTCACTGTGGGGAATCCAAATATCCCTCACCCGGCTATCTAACTTCTAAGATTTGTACTTTGCCAGTATCAGGCTCTTAGTGGTACAAAAGAATCAATCATGAAACGAAACTTTTCGCACCGAAAAACAGTCGTCCCCTGAAAAAAGTAAATAGCAGTTCTTGCCATCCTTACTCACCCACTTGGTTGGTAAACAGCTTGTTTCCCCAGGTCCGACATCCCATTGCTGGTTATAATATACAGTCGTCCATGGTCCCCAAGGCTCCGGAGCATCGTAAATGCCGAAGCCACCCTGAAACCGCGGCCCCCGTTCATCCTTGCTGAATGGAAGAATCTGACACCATAGATACCTTTTAAGACCTGCGTTATAACTAATGCTTGAGCGATAACATTTGCCGGGATTAATAAACACAGCCTTCATTTCGCGAATGTTCCTTGTCCACATCGGCTGCCGCCAATCTTTGAGGCCATTAAAGAATTCATAAGCGTTCCGCCAGCGAATCCTGTCTTTCGGTACCCTCGCCATTACCATCCTGTCCGCCGGTTCGTAGGCACTGTTACTATCGTTCGAATAGATGTAAACAAAATCATCTCTCGCACCGGCGTAATTCCTGCCAAAATTCAAAAATGTCGGAGCACCAAAACTCGTTGTAAACTTCCAGTCGCACCACTCCCAGCTTTTGCCATGATCTTCAGACCAGGCTATCTGCGAATTGCCGGTATTTCTAACCAGCATATAAAGCACACCATCGACACAAATAATCCCACTGGCTTTAGCACCTTCAGCGCCCTGCCCTATTCGTTCGCCGGTATCAGTGCGAATGTTAACTCCCCGAAAATCAGGTGGCGAGCCTGCAATCTTTGCAATACCAAGGCTCAATTTCTTTTTTGTTTTTGGTTCAAATCCCCAGCCGTCACCATAAGCTGTGTATTGATTATCATCGTCCGCCCAGGTAATCGGCCAGTTGTCGCTGCCTTTGGCTTTACGCACAATTGAAGAGGCAGGCTCAAAGTTGGCTTTTATAATCACGCTGCTTCGGGGATAAGGCGGTTCAATTATGGCATCCATTACCGGGTTAAACAGATATTTTTCCAGGCCGCCCCAGAACCCTTCACCTTTAGAAGGGTTATAAAGATTTGAGCCGTTACGCACGATAATAAGGTCGAGACTGGGTACTACCAAAAGTATCTGGTTGCCGGCCCCTGCTCCTCCAAAGGCGTCACGGGGTACTTTAGCCCATACTCCGTCAAAATTTGTCCACCACCCTAATCCAGAGCCGGGATTAGGTTCACTCGCAGGCCTGTCGGGTAAAGGTGTGCCCGCATACTTAACTATCTCTTCGACACACTTTGAATCGATGAGCTGCCTACCCTGCCAGTTACCTTTTCGCAGCATAAGCCGGCCGACCCGCGCAACTGCACGGGCACTGTAACTACCCCCGCCCCAGTTGGCAACCAGGTTCAAACCGTTTACTTTGTATGTTTGACCGTATCCGACAGACCATTCATCATCCTTCACACCAATGGGACGCATAATCCGTTCCCGCAGTAGTGTCCTCACATCGGTATGCTCTGTACCTTGCAAACTGGCGGTGACGGCATAGGAAAGCATTGCCATGCCAGGATTGCTGTAAGCGAACTTTGTCCCGGGCGGGGAAATTATTGGGGCTTTATCTCGGGAGACAGTGAAAGGATCCGGGTCTTTCTTCCAAAATTTACCCTTCCACCCCGGCAATTCAAAATGAGGAATCTCGTCCTGCTCAGCATCTTCAATGCCTGAGGAATGTGTCGCTAAGTGACGAATAGTAATTTTTGATTTCTTTGAATTTCCCTTCCATTCTGGAATATATTTACATGCCGGTTCATCTATGCTGAGCCGCCCATCGTTTAGAGCAAACATTAGAGAGACGCCGCCTACTAATGATTTAGCAAGTGAAGCGGTGTAATGACGCTTTGTCGGACTCTGGCCCGAGGCATACCATTCAAATACGATTTTGTCATTTCTGATAACCAGGAACGTCTTTGTGCCTTTTATAGCAAGGGTATCTTTTGCTGCATCAAGCTTCTCGGACGACATGCCCTCGCTTTCAGGCGGTGCTGTTTTCCATTCAAAATCTGTATGCCCTGCAAATACGAATTGAGAAAAATAAGTGATTACCAGCAAGCTTGAAATTATTCTCATTGAAATGCCCCCCTCTTAATTTTCACTGATACTGAATGCAGACCTGACATTTCTTCCAGCCAATATGATGAAGATTAACTGATTTCTTACTTTCGGCTCATTCATGACGATAAGAAAGTCCTCAATAATCAATCGTTAATTAGTATCCTCCAGCGTTACCGGCCTGCTCTGATGAGATATGAAATACGAAAGATAAGATATTAAATACACTGCACAATATGCAAAGTATAACATATTGCATATTGTGCATGAGATACGTATTGCAATGCTAACTTTCTTTTCATTCGGCTTTTGGTGTTTCATCTCCGGCGACTGCTTCAGTTTCGGCCTCTTTATCGATATCATCTTTGTCTTTTCGACCGGCGTGACTCTTGCGATGAGCAACCTTCGGCAGACCCAGTAAAGAATCACCCTCAGACCATCGCTCTTCCTCTATTAGCTGTTCAACACGTTCGGCACGTGACAGAACGTTTCGGTGTCTGCTCAAGGCTCCTTTGATTTTTAAAGAACGATCTATAGACATTAAAATTTTCTCCTAATACTATTTTACCTTAAATTTACTTTACTTTTTTGCCGTAGGCATCACTAAAAAAATGCGTTGCAAAAGTTTCATAATTTGGAGGAGCTTGACCTTTATATTTTGCTCCTACCCTGATAATTTCCTGCAATGCTTTGTATCCATCTGTACCGGACGTTTTCGTGCTATTATATCTATTTTTTGTTTGCAAAAAGAAATTGCCCTTTTCCAGTACAATTTCAGTTTCGATGCCATACTCGGCAAAATGCGCCCGAACAGGTCGCAAATCTTCTTTCGCTCCCCACTGTTGTATTACAATTACATTGTTGCCCGTCGATTTAGGCGTAACCGGCTGGGCCGGTTCTGGTTCTTCAATTGTCAGTAAAGTACTTTCTTCTTCGTCAGCCGGAGCAGGCGGTTCTATGACATTGGTTACTTCCTGCTGCTCTATCTGTTTTTCCTGAATAGTTGGCTCCATAACATTTTTAGCTGGCTCGTTTGGATTACTATCGGTTAAATACTGACCGAGCCGAAAGGCTGCCACAATCAACAAAACAGAAACCAGTACTAACGCAACACCAAGTTGATACGGCATAGAGAATTCAACTCTACCGACATTGAACTGAACAACTCTTGGCTTTCTCCACCATTTTGCTGCGGTTTTAGATGTTTCTACATCTGCTGCAGACTTATTGTTCGTAACCGGCTCATCTTTTCTGGGGACCGGCTTTTTCGGGCGCATTTTCTTCAAAGTCCGGCCGAAACCGGGCTTATTGCGAGCCTTGCTCATTACCTCATAAAGAGCCTTTTTGCCTCGTTTCCGCGCCATAGCCGAATCCATTCTATTTTACAACACGTACATTAAACCATTATTATATCGGCATAAGTTAAAAAAACAAGCCAATATCAGATAATAAATCGTCCAATATCTATAATATTTCTATCCGGATTTCAATTATAAACTATTAATATTTTTGAAAGTACAATAAGGAACAACAAATTGCCGGGATCTATAAAAAAAAGGCCGCTTTTCAAAGCGGCCTTTGGATTCACCATTAATAATACAAAGCTTAGTAGTCGCTCGTTTCCTGATGCTCACCATTGTCGCCACTTCGTGGATGAGCGTTTTCATAGACGTCTTTGAGCTTGGTTGTCGTAAGATGTGTGTAAATCTGGGTTGTTGACAGGGACTGATGACCGAGCAGTTCCTGGACACTCCTTAAATCCGCACCGTTGTTTAACATATGCGTTGCGAAACTATGACGCAGAGTATGCGGGCTGATAGCCGGATCCAGCCCGGCCATTTTGAGATATTTGTCCATCTTGCGACGAACACTACGAGTACTGAGTCGTCTTCCATGCTTATTCACGAAAAGAACTTTAGAGTCAAAATTAATATTGTTTTGTGCTCGTTTATTCCTGTACTCCATATAATGCTGAATGACCTGCAAGGCGGATGAGCCGATAGGTGCGATTCTTTCCTTTTTGCCTTTGCCTCTGACATGCACCACCTCGCCCATGAAGTCTATGTCATCCATATTTAGTGCCACAAGCTCGCTGACTCTTATGCCGGTACTGTACAATGTCTCCATGATTGCTCTGTCTCTGGCGCCCAGCCAATTGTCGAGCGATGGAGTATTAAGTAATTTCTTTACTTCTTCATAATCAAGAAAACGCGGCAGCTTCTTATCCTGTTTGGGAGTCCTGACAGGTATAACCGGATTGGAGGTGAGCTGGTTTCTTTTAACAAGAAATTTATAAAAGCTTCGCAGGGTGGCCAGCTTTCGAGCTATTGTTGCTTTGGAATACTCTTTCTCATTGAGAAAAGCAAGATATGCTCTTACAGCATCTGTTCCTGCAGAAAGGAGTAACTCGTCGATTTTCGGCTTAACTGCAATTGCAACGGCAGTAGCCGAACCTCCCTGATGACCGGACTGTGAAATCGGTTCCGTATCCAGATGGCTGCTCTCGGAAGTGTTCAAGAGAAACTCACTGAATTGTGCCAGGTCGGCGCCGTAACACTTGGCTGTGTGTTCAGAGAAACGCCTTTCATACTTCAAGTAATCTAAGAAATGCTGGATGGTTGTGCGGTCTTCCATAATTTACCTACCTGTTCAATTTATCGAGGGTTTTCTTAACATTCTAAAATCACACGATTGTTTTGGTTCATATCTTGACAGAAGTTACCGAGATTATTTCGCATGAATCTGGGCATCTGTATTTTCGTCTAAGAGTTCATCCGCCTGGCCAATAAGCGACTGTGTCAGTTTGAAACTCAGCACTGCTGCATCAAACCAATCGAAGTCTGTACGCTTATCCTTTGCCTGTACAATTAAAGCATCCAGAAGTTCATCTTCGCAACCGTTATCGTAGCGGAATATAAACTTCTCTACTCCCTTATTCAAAACGAGTTGTCGCTTCATTTTTTTCATAAGAACAGCTTTAAAGTTCAAGCGAAATCGGTTAACTAATACAGTCAGTTAATTACTTGTTATAAACACTTATGTTTTTTATCGGCCTAAAATGAACTAACTAAAGCTTAAAATTCAAATTTCTTTAATAAAGGTGATAAAATCGATACTCTGGGAAACATTACAACGCTTTTATCGGCCAATAAGACCACCGGCTTTACAAAATGAATGGGAATGTTGGTAGATTGATGATAAATTTATTTTATCAGACTAACTTGGCGAGGAGAGATTTGCTCTTAATTGACCTTGAAGAAGATTATTCCGTCTTTTTGCTTGGAGTGAATAAGACCCTGGTGCTGGAGGTCTCTGATATATTTCATTGATTCGTTGCGGTCGATACCCAGGCCTGAGGATATGTCATCAAGTGAGCAAGGCCTGCGTTTCAGTATTGATAATACGTTATCAGCCTTATTTTTAGAAAATTTCAGATGATGGAGTGTGGAAAAGTCAGCAATAATTTCACATTGTGGGCCTAATTGGGCGGCTATAGTACAGAGTGTTTCGATATCCAAACGCTTGAGATTGGGCTCTGCTGTCGGGCGCACGGCCGTATTAAGCTGAACTTTGTCCGGCCGGATGCGATCTATGGCATTTCTGATTTTGGCAATTTGGTCGGATTTTGTATTGAGATTTTCGACAAAAAACACTTCAAGCCATATCTGGCCGGAAAATTCATCTCTGAATGAACTTAACCCGGAAATCATGTTTTCAATGTTAATATCACGGTGTGGGCGATTTACTTTCTGGAAGGTTTCTGCATCACCAGCGTCTAGTGAAGGCATCACTACATCAGCTTTTGCGCAATCGACGCGAACATCCTCTTTATAAAAAAGTGTGCCGTTTGTTAAAATAGCCACGGGAATATCAGTAATTTTCTTTATGCCTTCTATAAGTTTCCCGAGTTGTAAATTCAATGTCGGCTCGCCGGAACCTGCGATAGTGATAAACTCACTTGTTAAACCTTTGGATAAAATCTCTTTTAATTCCGATAAAATAGGTTCAACGGGGCCATAGTTACTTCGTTCTATGGTCAAATCGGTGGATTTGCCGAGCTGGCAGTATATGCAATCGAGCGTACAGACCTTGAACGGTACGATATCAACACCGTAACTTAATCCCAATCTTCGTGAAGGCACCGGCCCATAGAAATGTTTTTTCTCGTCAGACATATTTTTATCCGCGTATGACCTCAAATATATTTTTACATATTTTCAATAAGTCTTCGAGCCAGTCTATCGGCATGATACAAGCGGCATCTGATTTTGACTTTTCCGGCTCTGTATGGACTTCGATAAAAAGGCCGTTTGCGCCTGCTGCGATTGCCGCTTTGGCAAGTATCGGCGCCATTTCCCGTCGGCCTGCACTGGCATTGCCGAGCCCCCCCGGCTGCTGAGTGCTATGGGTGGCATCAAAAATGACCGGATAGCCGAGATTTTTCATTTGTTCAATAGCTGTCATATCATTGACCAGCCGATTATAGCCGAAGAATGTGCCCCGCTCTGTGAGTGATATTTTGTCGTTGCCGCAGGTACGAATCTTTTCAACTGCGTTTTTCATCTCTTCGGGTGAGAGGAATTGCCCTTTCTTTATATTTACCGGTTTACCTGTTCGCGCACAGGCGCAAAGTAAATCAGTCTGCCTGCATAAAAAAGCTGGAATCTGAAGGCAATCCACAGCCTCCCCTGCCACTGCTGCCTGTGAGGGATCGTGAACATCGGTCATAATGGGCAGGTTGGTCTTCTCTCGCACGGCTGCAAGAACCTCCAGTCCCTTTTTCATACCGGGACCGCGAAAGCTGTGCAGGCTGGAGCGATTGGCTTTGTCAAAGCTTGCCTTGAAAATTATTCCAACATCGGTCTTTGCACTAATATCGACAAGTCTGTTGGCAATATCCAAACAGCAGGTTTCACTTTCAATAACACAAGGCCCTGCCATTACGAATAAGGGAGTATCCAAACCAATTTCAACCTTGCCGATTTTGAAGTCCATTTTATTATTTCCTTTAACCAACAACTCGAGTGTGCATCTTTTATTTTATCCTATGGCTCTAATTATTCTTGTTCTTATTCCTGCGGGTTTTGCGTTTTCTGGCACAATACAATTGACCGCATGAGGTATTACCTTGATATGTACCGGTAATGAAGGCCCGGGATCGCCATCAATTTCAGTCATTACTGAATCAGTATTGGAGCTTACAAGGATGCTCTTCCCCTGCCGATAAATAACGTCACCGGCTTTAGCATGTTGCTTCAAAACAGTCATCATTGAATGTTTAGCCAGACGAACCTTGGATCCGCATTTATAAATGCACACGTCAAGTAAACCATCTCCGTAATCGGCATAACGCAATATCTGAATACCTACGGCATATCTCGAAATGTTTCCGACAAAAACCAGGCTGGGGCCGTTGAAAATATCTTCTCCGTCAATCTCTACTTTCATTGGATTGAATTTGTAGTTCCAGAATGTTCGCCACATTGGCCAGAAGTAATCGAAGTGGTCTATGTGTCCCTTACGCTGCTCGCTGACTCGATTAACTACCTGGCCGTCAAATCCAAAGCCGGCTATCGTAGTAAAACATTTCCCATTTGCACTTCCCAGGTCCAGAGGCCGAATGTATTCTGCTTCAAATGCTCTTATTATCGTTTTCGGTCTTTCATCGAATCCAAATTCATTTGCCAGAAGATTTTCCGTTCCATGGGGAACTATCAGCAACGGCTTGTCGCTGCCTTCCAGTCCCTGCGCGACCTCTCTGACCGTACCGTCACCACCGACGGCGACAATCATCGCACAGTCGTAATCAATCGACACGTTGGCCGCTAATTCGCGGGCGTGTTTCAAAGAAGTAGTCAGATATACTCTTACGTCAAAACCTTTTTTGAGAAGGTATTGTCTAAATCGGCGTCCGAGTAATTTGTTGCTGCTGGCGCCGGATTTGGGATTTACAATATAAGCAATATAACCATCTTCCGGTTTCATGATTGTGGCTTTGGACTTTTTAACAAAAACAACTTTACCTTATTTGCCGGACTGTTGTTGCTGCTCCTTCAATAAGGACGCGTAACTTTTTGAGATATGAGACAGGTCAGTCAGTCCCAGGCTATTTTGAACATTAGATATATTTTCTTCGTCGGGTCCTTCTATTTCCACAAAATCACCTAACAGCGGTAACTGGTCTAAAGCAACTTCGCAATTACAAAAAAGCCAAAGGCGACGTTTTTTTTCAACAATCAAAACCTGTCCATACCCTAATGCCATGAGTAGTTTATGGATTGAATCAGCATCATTTATTTCAGATTCTATCTCCTGTCTTTTTTTAAAGTTGCTTTTTTCTTTGGCGCCTTTATAAGTTAAAAAACAACTCTCGCTCTTTTCAACTATCTGCTTCCGTAAACGGAGGCATTGGTCGGTTTTAGTTAATGTTGCATTTACATCGTCAAAAATATAATCGGTCTGTAACTGCTCGCCTAAAAACCTGGCGCCAAGTTCGCCAAGCTTATGTTCTATTTCCAACAGCGAATCGACCTTTAGTTTTGCTTCGATTTCTGTACACATCTAAATAACTATATTTACCAGTCGCGATTTAATAACGATGATATTCTTAGGGCTTTTGTCGGCCAAAGCAGCGACCACTTTTTCGCTGGCCAGTGCTTTTTGCTTTATTTGTTCTTCGTCCGTATCGGCGGAGACAACAATTCTGTCCTTTATTTTGCCGTTGACTTGTACAGCCAATTCAATTTCCTTTTCTTTGATAAGGTTCTTGTCATATTCGGGCCATGGTTCATAAGTCATGCTGTCCGAATGGCTCAATATTTTCCAGAGTTCTTCAGCGATGTGAGGCGCAAATGGAGCGAGAATCAACACGAACTTCTCAACTACTGTTTTTGGTTTAATGGCTTGTTTGCTGAGGTGATTGATAAAAATCATCATTGCGCTTATTGCAGTATTAAAACCAAAAGTATCGATGTCATAGCCGACTTTTTTAATTGTCTGATTCAACAGTCTAAGCGTTGCCTCATCAGCCTGAATTCCTTGTATCTGCCCGGAAAGCTCGCCTGTATCTTCGTCAACAATTGTTCGCCATGTCTTCTGTAAAAACCTATACACGCCTTCGACTCCATGCATGCTCCAGGGCTTCATTGCCTCCAAAGGCCCCATGAACATTTCATAAAGCCGCAAAGAATCGGCGCCATAGTCTGCAATAACCTTATCCGGATTGACTACATTACCGCGGGACTTGCTCATCTTCTGTCCGTCCGCACCTAAAATCATTCCCTGATTGATGAGCTTCTTGAATGGCTCTTTCGTGCTGACGTAACCCAGATCATAAAGGAGTTTGTGCCAGAATCGCGAATACAAAAGATGCAGGACGGCATGTTCGGCCCCTCCGATATACAAATCTACTCCTACATCACCCATCCAGTATTTTTCCTTTTCCGGGTTCCATCCTTGCTGGTTATTATCCGGGTCAAGATACCTGAGATAATACCAGCAACTGCCTGCCCATTGCGGCATTGTGTTTGTTTCGCGTTTGGCTTTTGAACCATCGGGTAGTGTTACATTTACCCAGCCTTCAGCACTTGCCAGCGGTGGTTCACCTGTACCGGTGGGTTTATAATCCTTGACCACGGGCAGCTCCAGAGGAAGTTCTTCTTCCGAAAGTCCTGTGATGCTCCCGTTTTCAGTATGTAAAATCGGAAACGGCTCACCCCAGTAACGTTGCCTGCTGAAGAGCCAGTCACGCAGCTTATAATTAACAGCTTTTTTCCCCTGGCCTTTCTTTGCGAGCCAGTCTGTGATTTGCTCCTTGAATTCCGTCGTACCTTGGCCATTGAATTGGCCGCTGTTAATCGCCCTGCCGTCGCCGGCGAAGCACAACTTTCCTTGTCTAACCAGTTCCGCTTGTTCACTGTCATGCGGCTCAACAACCGGGACAATCGGCAATTCGAACTTTGTAGCGAACTCAAAGTCACGTTCATCGTGGCCGGGGACGGCCATAATTGCGCCCGTTCCATAGCTAATCAGAACGTAATCGCTTATCCAGATTGGAATCTTTTTGCCATTAACAGGATTTATTGCATAAGCGCCGGTAAAAACTCCGGTTTTCTCTTTTGCCAAATCAGTTCGATCAAGGTCACTTTTCCGAGCCGCCTGCTCACGATATTCTTTAACTTCTTCTTTATGGTCATCGGTTGTAATAATATCAACCGCCTCAAGCTCTGGGGCGAACACCATATAAGTAGCACCAAAAAGTGTATCCGGCCGGGTCGTAAATACCCAGATATCCCGGTCGCAATTTTCTATTTCAAATTTTACATTGGCACCAATGCTTTTGCCTATCCAGTCCTGTTGCAGTTTTTTAATAGAATCCGGCCAGTCAACTTCGGTTAAATCTTCGAGCAGTCGGTCGGCGTATTTTGTTATTCGCAGCATCCATTGCCGCATCGGCTTTCTGATTACAGGATGATCGCCGCGTTCGCTCAGCCCGCCTATAACTTCCTCATTGGCTAAAACCGTCCCGAGCTCAGGGCACCAGTTCACCGGAACCTCTGCTTCATACGCCAGACGATGCTCAGCTATATATTTTTGTTTATCTTGTTCACTCAATCCTTCCGGAATGGGCAGATCTTCGATTGGTTTTGCTTTTTGTTCGGTCTCGTCGAAATAACTGTTAAAGATTTTCAGGAAAATCCACTGTGTCCACTTGTAGTAATTCGGATAGGTAGTGTTCACTTCCCGGTCCCAGTCATAGCTAAAGCCGAGGGATTTAATTTGCTTGCGGATATTATCTATGTTCTTTTGTGTCGTTTCTTTAGGAGCGGTTCCTGTTTTAACGGCATATTGTTCTGCAGGCAGCCCGAAGGCATCCCAACCCATGGGATGCAGGACATTAAAGCCTTTCATTCGTTTATAACGGGCAACTATGTCGCTTGCGGTATAGCCCTCAGGATGGCCGACGTGCAGACCCTGGCCGCTGGGATAGGGAAACATATCAAGCACGTAATATTTGCGCTTGGAGTCGTCGCAGTCATGTGCTTTGAATGTTTTATGTTCTTGCCAGAAGTCCTGCCACTTCTTTTCAATTTCGCCGAATTTATAAAGCCCCTTCTTTGAATACATCTGTATTTACTGCTCCTTATCAATGAAAAAAACAATCTTTTCTTACACAATAAGATAAATATCCGTGAAAATCCACTAAATTTCATCGTCTATTAGAAGGTGTGAACTTTGACGAGTTTTTTATTTTGATGTTGTTGGCTTAATAGGCTTCAATGCCTATATTTGCCGAGTTGAAGGCTTAACGCTCCCACATTCCGTCCGGACGGACATAGAGCACTCCGGTATCGCGATAAAAGTTCAAGGTTGCGATAGTATAATCCACCAAAGTTTGCGTTGCTGAATTCTGTGCGTCAAACAAATCATCCTGGGCGCTGAGCACACGACGGCTGCTTGCCCTGCCATACTGAAGCAGCAGATATGTCTTGTTAAACCGTTTCTCTGCCAATTGAAGAGCTTCCAGTTGTACTTTGTGGCGTTTGGCGGCTTCATCAAGATCGCGGTAGGCCTGGCGCACCTGGAGCTTTACTATGTCAGCGGCCAGGTCGTATTCTCGCTGCCGCTGATTCAAGGTTATCAGGGCCTTGCGATATACGTGTTGCTCTGGCACACGATCCAGGGGTAAATCAAGTTCGAAACCAAGGCCATACTCTTCTCCAAAGGGCCTTAAAGTATTACGGTCGGCTCGTCTTGATGAAACAGCATCGGCACTGCCAATTATGTTTAACTCGGCACGGAGTGCGTCGGTGGTAACAAAAACTTTACGCTGGGCGTCGATGACTGCATCGGCATTGTTGGCCATATCGAGGCGTCGTAGCAATGCTGCTTCAATTACCTCAGCCTCAGAAAAATCAGGTTTGGCCATCTCTGTAGCTCTTAAAGCCTCAAGCTCATTTTCATCTAATTGGAATTCCGCTGTAGTGGGTAAACTCAGAGTTATCTTAAATTCATCAAGCGCCTGCTTGTATTCTTTTTCTGCCTGAATGCGGATATCGAATGCTTTTAGTTTGTCCTGTCGGGCCCGGTCCAGCTCAAACTGAGGAATACGGCCGGCGTTGGCTAATTTTTCTATCCGTCCCAAAACCTGGCTTAGAGTATTGTAATTTGTCCGGGCATTCTTTACCGCATCAAGCCTCTGCATAACGCCGTAATACTGACTGATAACAGAAACTACGAATTTTTTACGATATCGATTGAACGAGCGTACTTCGTAAAGTGTGTCACGTTCGGCCTGAGTGAGATTTTCCAGAACAATTCTCCGGTCGCCGCCGCGGAGTAAAGGTTGTATTACGGTAACGCTTAAGAGCGAAGCCAGCCCGCTTCGCAAATTACCGCTGAGTACATCTACCCAGGCGGAGGCAACTTTTGTGCTGATTCTGGCGCCGCTGGCTAACAATTGGTTAAAACCGTAATTAGCTTCAATGCCCAATACCTCGTCATTACGGTCGGCGGCATATCCGCCTCCTACCACTCTGAAAAACTGCCTTTCAAATTCATAACGTGTCAGGCTCTGGTCAAGGGCCTTGATGTACAAATCTTCTTTGTTGGTTTGATATTCACGATTGTGAGCAGTTGCGAGAGCTACGGCCTGTGAGAGGCTCAGGATGCCTGAAGCAGGAACGGATTTTTCAACCTGTATGTCACTGGGTGACGGAGTAGTGTCGCTGATTTTATAGTTGGCTTTTGTGCCGTAATCTACCCGCCATTTTTGATCTATGATGTTATAGACTTTTTCGTCAGCTTCTTTTTTATAGTTATGCTGAGTGCACCCTGCCAAATTAAACAAACAGACAAGACCGCATATAATCATATAAGCCGGTTGTTTGGTAAAATAAGTGCAATTCATATCTATAATTTCTATTCTCTTTAATCAAGCTTTCAAGTTCCTTCTTACTCTTTAGATTTACCTGCAAAGCTTTGAGTCTTATCTAAAGTTTGCGTATCCCGACGACCTCACCTGTTATAAGCTTCATTTGAGGTGGAGCTTTAATCAGGAATGGTCTCCCCCACTCCGGGACATTTTGATTTCGCCACAGCCTTGTCGGTAATTGTTCAACGATCGGCCCAATGTATGTTATCTGGGAACGTGCAATCTCAATCTTTTCTGACTCGCCCTTTTTCGCGAGTTCTACGGCCATTCCTTTGCGAATTTGATTCACCTGGCCTGCTAAGGCATAGGCGATGATTTCAGTGGGTTTAACCTCAGTTATTGTGAGTATCGGCTCGCTTGCTAATACAGCTTCTCCCGGCCAATGCAGAATTTGGCTTACGATACCGTCAATTGGAGCAGTTAGCTTCAATGTTTTCCGTGGCTCTAATGCCTCAATTTGCACTAATAATTCATCCATCCGTCGCTCCTGAATCTTTATTGCTTTGCGGATAACGTTAAGAGCATTTTCCACCGAGGGATGGTGAGGTTTGAATCGTATATATTCATCGTGCCGCTGCTGGGTTTGTTGAAGAGCGGTTTTCGCCTGCTCCAGGAGCTGCTCGTTTTCCTCAATCTTTTTCGCCAGCGCTTCGTATTGAACTTGGGCTTTCTGAAGTTCGTAAGGTGCTACGGCCTCCTGTGCCAGAAGCTCCTTAATGGTTTGTACTTCCAAAGCCAGGTCTTCCAGCATTATTCGATCAGTTTCGATTAGTGCTCTGTACCTTAGTATCTCAAGTCGGGCGCTTTCAACGTCAACTGAAAATCTTCTACTGTCGCTGAGACGGCTGGTTTCACGGTCCGCTTTTTCAGCGAGCAGGTCGTCCTGTGTGGGCACTAATTGTGATGTCAGGTGTTCTATTTCAGCTAAGATAGTGGATAATTTCGCCTGCAACTGGTCTTGCGGCTGTTCGTTATCGAGGATAGTGTCAACAATAGCCACCGGTTGTCCGAGGCTGACTTGGTCAAACAATTGAACCGGCATGCTTGTCAGACGTCCTGGGCAGTTGGCTGCAATCTGGCGAACCTGTCCCTGCGCAATGCCCATGACTTCAAAACGTTGTGAGCGACGAGTGAAAAGCCCAACCACGCATGCGACGACACTTAGCCAAACCAGAATAGGCAGGATGTGCCGGCGTAAACGAGAGAGAAAACTTGTTGGGCTTATTATTTTCATACGCGGCTTATACCTCCAGCAGTTGCTCCTGCATTGTCAGATTGATGTTTTCGAGGCCTTCGATCTGTTGCAGTTCGGACAGCAACTGTTGGTTTTTTGCAGCATTTCGTATCATCAACTGATAGGCGTATTCAACTTCAGCAGTGCCAAAGCCGCTGGCTTGCGCCGATATGAGAGTAAAACTGCCGCAGAAACGTTTAAGAATTTTGGAAATTGGATTATCAGGCCCAATGTGGCCCCTGAAACTAAACCGCAAAAAGCCGTTGTGTGGTTGGTGTGTACCGAAACTGGTAAGGTATAGATATATTACTATCAAGCTCAGAATCAAAGTCCCGAGAATAGCTACATCGTAACGCTGAGAACCAGCCGCCATGCCAACTACCAGTGAACAAAAAATGAAGGCTATGTCTCTGGTGTCTTTGATGATGTTGCGGAAACGTACAATCGCTAAAGCACCCATAAGACCGACGGCGGTGATAATGCTGGTACCGATGACTGCCATAACCATTGCCACAACGACGGTGATTAGAATCAGCGATTGGACAAAGGATTTTGAATAAGACAAACCGCTGTGAGTAAAATAATAAACCCAGGCCAGGACCTGTCCGAGGGCAAAGGCAAGCAGTAAGGATAACAGAACTGCCTCGGGCGTAAAAACTCCGCCCAATGAGGAAGGACCTTCAAGTATTTGCCACATTCTATCCATAGTTTACATATCCACTAACTGGGGCGCACAAAACTGTAACAAACAAGAATCTTGAATTGAAGAAGCGTACTTTGATATTGAGCGTTGCCTTAAATTAAAGCACTTGACTAATTGGCTAAGCCAAAAAGGATAACAATCAGTGAATTTTATTTCCAAAACGACACCGCCTCTTGTAAAGGGATTGCGCTGCCAGCCGCCGCCGCCAAGTCTCACTTCAGGTTCTTTAGTAACACAGTAAGCAAGCTCACGGTCGAAGGTTACTCTTACTTTGTTTTCCGAACCGCCTTCGTATGCCTGCCGCGTATAACGAATTAATACTGCAGGTTTTGCTCGAATGTTATTCATATACAACTGGAACTGATTGATTGAATCTGTATCGGCTGTATAATTCTGTGGTGGCAGTGGAAGACCGCCGAGCAAAACTGGCACATCACGACTCATGACCCGGGCCCGGCTTTTCATAATGATAGTATTTATCCGGCGCTTAATCTCAAAAAAGCGAGGATAATCCGGTTCGTCGGTGTAACTGCGAATTCGTAGTTTGTAGCGGTTTTGAAATCCTCCGAGACTTTCTTTGCAGAGCTGCAGGCTGGTCGAATCCAGATAAAGACTAACAATCGGATAATCACGACTTCGGTGTAATTTACAATACCTGTCCAGGGGTATATAGGGTGTAATGAACTGGACAATCCCCTCGGCCGTTGATTCGCTTATGTGGTACTTAAGCTCGTGGCGGCACCTAAGAGTTTGGTCAGGCAGCTTATCCGGTATTTTTCTTGTGCCCGCATTCCTTTTGCGAGGACCGGTATTCTGTCCGGAAGTCGGTTTTAATGATTTACCCTCAAACATAACCACCTTTATTATCAAACCACTTTCTATATAAGGATATGGAAAGTGTTAACTTTATTTATTTCGAGCACTTACGGTTTTTGACATCTGTTTCAGACATGCACCCCTCTTTACGATGCATAAAGCTGGTCTTTTATTCCCTTGACCAAAGCTTTTTACCGCTTAGCCCTACATCCAATCTGATAATTTTACCTATTCTAACATATTTAAGGCGTATAAGTCAACCTTATTTTAGTTCTGTAATCGTTCCGATTATGACGATTATAAGACTTTTTTATAAAATCCCGCTCAACATGGTTAAGCCGGGACTAACAAGGCGACCTAAAGAATTGTTTTTAATACTAAATATCAGTCAGTCAATGGAATATCTATGTCTTGGGCTTGGGAGCATCAATCGCCGCACATGCGATGTGATATCTTTTCTTCAGCCGAGGAATCAACTGAGCTGTCAATAGAATAATCAATCCAATGCACACACCATCCCAAAGTTTTCTTTCAAAGCATATTGACTATTGGCCATTGAATTAATACACTACAGAGTTTAAGTTACGAAGCAAAAAATACGAGATAAGATATTATGGCAGAGAAAGTTGTAAAAGTTGGACTTGTTGGTTTCGGCACTGTAGGCAGCGGCGTCGCAAAACTGATACTTGAGGATGCAGATTCGATAGCGGCTAAAACCGGCCTTCGGCTTCAACTGGCTTGTGTTGTCGATATTGACACAAAATCCCCACGTCCGGTCAAGCTGCCCGAGGGTATCCTCACCGATGATCTGAATAGATTGTTGGACGATGATACTATTCAGATTGGCATTGAGATGATAGGCGGGACCGATATAGCAAAACAGGTCCAGCTCAAAATGCTTGCCGCAGGCAAGGATGTGGTTACCGCCAACAAGGCCTTATTGGCTGAATACGGTAATGAACTTTACAGGGCCGCTCACAAGAACAATCGCTGTATTGCATTTGAGGCCAGTTGCGCCGGAGGTATTCCCATTGTTTCAGCTATCCGAACGGGATTGGCTGCAAATAATATCACTGCAATGTACGGCATTGTCAATGGGACCTGTAATTATATCCTCTCAAATATGGCTACAAAAGGTGAGGAATTCTCAGAGGCCCTGGCTCAGGCACAGGAAAAGGGTTATGCCGAGGCTGACCCCACGCTGGATATCAGCGGCGGGGATAGCGCACATAAATTGGCTATTCTTTCTTCTATTGCTTTCGGATATGAAATCTCCCTCGACGACATATTTGTCGAGGGCATCGAAGCAATTTCGAGAGACGATATTCGAAACGGTGGTGAAATGGGCTACTGTCTCAAATTATTGGCTATTGGACAAAAAAACGAACAAAACAGAATCTCACTAAGAGTGCATCCATCCTTTATTGCCCAGGATAATCCGCTTGCACGTGTGAGTGGTTCGTTTAATGCCGTCAGCATATTCGGCAGTGCCGTCGGGCAAGTGATGTACTACGGTCGAGGCGCAGGAATGATGCCAACCGCAAGCGCCGTTGTTGCCGATATCATTGATGTTGCTCTTGGTAATTCAGGTACGACTTTTCGCCATTTGAATCTGCAGCCAAGAAGCGCAACAGAACCATTGATAGAGAAAATAGATAATCTTGTAAGCAGGTTTTATATCAGGATAATGTGCAAAGACCAGCCGGGTGTAATAGCCAGGTGGAGCAAAGTTCTTGCCGATAATCATATAAGTATATCCGGCGCGCTCCAGCATGAAGGTATCGGGCCGGACAATACTGTACCTGTCGTAATTACAACTCATCCTACCCGACAGGAAAACGTTACGGCCGCCCTGGAAGATATGGAGAAACTTGATGTTATTGGCACTAAGCCGGTTTGCGTTAGAATTGTAGATATTCCAGAGGACAAAGATTAGTGACTAAATACGTAATAGTAATTCCTGATGGTGCAGCGGACGAACCGCTGGAGCAGTTCGGCAATAAGACCGTGCTGGAAGCTGCCCATACCCCCGGTATGGACAAAATCAGCACATTAGGCAGGCAGGGTCTTGTCCGGACGGTTCCATTAGGTATGGAAGCCGGTAGCGATGTAGCTCAAATGAGTCTGTTAGGCTATGACCCAAAGCGATATTATACGGGCCGAGCACCGATTGAGGCCGAGGCACGTAATATCAAGCTGTCATTAGAAGACTTGGTTTTCAGATGCAATTTGATTACCATTGCCGATGGCGAAATGGCAGATCACAGTGCCGGCCACATCTCTACCGCAGAAGCCGGCAAACTGATAAAAGAATTGGATGAGCAGCTTGGTAATGAGCAAATTCAGTTTCATGCAGGTGTAAGCTATCGGCACCTGGTTGTCTTCAAAAAGCTTGATTTCGACGTTCAGACATATCCGCCCCACGACAATATAGGCACAGCGATAGATAAGATTTTGCCTCGTGGCAAAGGTGCTGATCTGCTCGTTGATTTGATGGCACGTTCGCAGCAGCTTTTTACCGGTCACGATATTAACAAAGTCAGAAAGGATTTAGGGGAAAATCAGGTAAGCTCCATCTGGCTTTGGGGACAAGGTAAAAGAGCCCAAATGGAACATTTCCAAAAACGGTTTGGGCTAAAAGGCGTTACTGTCACCGCCGTTGACCTCGTAAAAGGTTTATCGAAGCTTATAGGCTTTGATTTGATAGATGTGCCAGGCGCTACCGGTTTTATTGACACAAATTATCAGGGCAAAGCTTCTGCCGCAATAGAGGCTCTGCGTGAATATGATATTGTTTTTGTTCATATAGAAGCGCCTGATGAAGCCTCTCACAGCGGCAATGCCGAAATGAAGAAAAAGGCTGTCGAGCAGATAGATAAATATATCGTAACGCCTGTGTTTGAGGCGCTGCAAGGTTATGAAAGCTGGCGAATGCTTGTAATGCCGGACCATCCTACTCCTGTCCGAACCTGTGCTCACTCAAATGAGCCGGTCCCATTTGCTATGGCGGGTGATAATATCAGTGGGATTTTACATACTACTTTTAGCGAAACAAACGCGGCAAAGTCAGGATTCAGAATAGACAATGGTTTTGAGCTGATGGAGTATTTCTTAAAAAGCTAAAGTTTATTGAATGTCAAAGCCGAATTCAATAAACTAAAGGATTCAATGTAAATTTTAACAGGTTGGAAATGAAAATAATTGTACAAAAATTTGGTGGTACTTCGGTTGCGGATGCTCCGAAGATACGCAATGCCGCCAAACGTGTTATTAAAACTGTAGAGAATGGCTTTGGAGTAGTGGTAGTAGCCTCGGCACGCGGCAAACAGACAGACCAGCTCGTCGCTGACGCTTTTGAGCTTAATCCTAATCCGCCTAAACGCGAGATGGATCAATTGCTCAGTACCGGCGAGCAGCAAACAGTTTCGCTTTTTGCGATGGCTCTTGAGGCTATGGGGCATGATGCAATCAGCTTTACCGGCAGCCAAATCCGAATGATAACCGATAGCTCCCACACAAAGGCGCGGATAAAAAGTATCGGTGCCGAACGAATTCATAAACAACTGGACAAAGGCAGGATTGTTATTGTCGCAGGTTTTCAGGGTATAGATAAGGATGAAAATATAACGACGCTCGGCAGAGGCGGTTCGGATACGACCGCGGTTGTGCTGGCCGCCTCGCTCGGAGCCGAGGAGTGTGAAATCTATACGGATGTTGATGGAGTTCACACTTCTGATCCGCGGATATTCAAAGATGCGGCGAAAATAGATGAGATTAGTTACGACGAAATGCTCGAGCTGGCGAGTTTTGGAGCCGGTGTTATGCATCCTCGGGCTATCGAATTCGGTAAGAAATATGATGTAAAGATTCATGTTAGAAGCAGTAGTAATGAAAGTAATGGGACAATAATAACCCACGAGGTACCGCAAATGGAAGGTGTAATAGTTTCAGGGGCCACAATACAAAAAGATATGGCCAAAATTGGTCTTGTTGGCGTTGATAATATTCCCGGCAATGCCGCAAAAGTGTTTGCTCATCTGGCAAAGGCCAAAGTAATTGTCAACGATATCATCCAAACGGAAATCAGTCCGGAAAAAGCGAATCTGTCGTTTATGATTAACCTGTCTGATTTAGCGGCCGCTAAAAAAGCTGCCGAACAAATCAAAGAGGAAGTGAACTGTGATAGCATCTTTGTTCGTGATGATATTGCAGAAGTTTCCGTTATAGGCATTGGTATGCGCACCCATTATGGTGTGGCCGAGAAGATGTTCGGCGCTTTAGCTGAGGCCAAAGTTAATATCGATTCGATTACTACAAGTGAAATCCGCATCAGTTGTGCCGTTGACGAGGACCAGGCGGAAATGGCTCTCAAGGTCGTTTGTAAAGCCTTTGAGTTAGGCAAGCCGGCCGAGCATCGAAAGAAAAGTTGACCATAAAAATATACACAAATAATGGATATCGACCAGGTTTTTGCAAAATCAACGGTTTTATGTTCGATGTTCATAATGTAAAAAAAATCTGCCAATAGTTTGCATTACCATGACCGATTGTGTTATAATTATGGCAAATAAGCTTATAAGCGAAACTCATTGTTTCTCTTTGAAAGAGAAGGGTAAAATATCATGCACAAGCGAAACGGTTTTACGTTAATAGAACTTTTGGTGGTAATTGCCATCATAGCATTGTTGATGGCGATATTGATGCCCGCCTTGAACCGGGTCAGGGGCCAGGCGCAGAAGGTTAGCTGCCAGGCCAGACTGAAACAGTGGGGTCTTGCATTTAAGCTTTACACAGACAGCTACGACGGCAAGTTCAATAACAGGGATGCGGCTGGCGGGGTTTGGATGACTGCCCTGCGGCCTTACTACGAGGGTAATGACGAGATGCTTCTGTGCCCTACTGCTACAAGACTTATGCTGAACTCTTCCGACTGGGGTACCTTCAAGGCCGCCTCGCTCAACGATTATGTTTTTAGCTATGGCTTCAATTCCTGGGCTAACGCTGTGGAGCAGGACCGTGGAGCCCGTTGGAAGGAATGGTTCTGGAGGAATGTCCAGAACAATACAACCGTAATACCTGATACGAGGACGACCGAAGGCAGACGGATTAGCACAAATACGATACCGGTGCTCGGCGATGCCACTTGGTATGACGCCTGGCCTCGCCATACCGATTCTCCATCGCTGACCAGTGATGCCTTCGGGATAATGGATCAGGGCACTTCGGGCGAAACGAACCATTTTTGCATCGATCGTCATAACGGATTCGTTAACATACTTTTCATGGATTGGTCGGCGAGAAGTGTAGGACTCAAAGAGTTGTGGACGTTGAAATGGCATCGTTCGAATATTATATCCGGTCCGTGGACGAAAGCAGGCGGTGCCCTGCCCCAGGACTGGCCGGCCTGGCTCAGAAACTACAGAGATTACTGAGAGAACAGCTATCAAATTCAGCAGCATTTTTTGCATCGAGAAATTGGGTTTGAATTGGCTTTGTTTTGGCTTTAATTGGGTTTGAATTGGGTTTGTTTTTGGCTTTATTGGGTTTGAATTGGGTTTGTTTTTTGGCCCCGGTGAGCTGGATAAAATCATGTAATTGCTTGTCATGTCTAAAGTTATGTTCATTTA
>VRUK01000038.1 GCA_019456195.1 Planctomycetota bacterium
TTGAACAGTCTCCATAAGCTCTATACTATCATAATTCAATTCTTTTGTCCCGGCTTACATGGGAAATGCGGGCTAATTGTAATTTCACTGTTCCGGAAATTGCATCTCTATCTAAATTCTTATACAAATAGCGAAGTACATTCCTTTCATCTCTTGACAAACACATAATAATCTCCCTCATATTTTTTATTACTGGCCATATTCTTCGCAGGATTTCAAACTGCTTTCTAACAGCTTCAATAGTAGTATCCGCTAGTATCGTGTTCATCTGGGTATCCTCAATCCGCAACCGTCTGGCCCGTCAAGTACTATAAACTTTCCTGAAAACTTGCCTTTCAAAACTGATTCCACCTAATCTTCTGTTGGATATTTAAGTAAATCGCCTGAATTTGAATCTGTTATGCGGCCATCATACCCTAAATCAAGAGAGCTTACAAATCTTACCGCAGTAACTACTACTATTAACCCAAGAACTTGACCTGTAACTATGGTCCCGATTTTTAAAATGTACTGCGAAATTGTCTCAGGATTTTCGGGTATTTTTAATAATAACCAGAGAAGATGTATTACCGTACTGAGACAAAACAATGCAACTAATTCTTTTGATTTGAATAGTTTGAATTTACTTAGGAGCTTGAAGCTGTTCACGACTCGACAATCCAGGACAAGTATAAGTGCAGGGACGAATAAAGAAACTTTTATCATAATTAACATCGTAGCAGTTGAACATAACTGGTATAGCCAGGGAGCGGATGTTGCAGATTCGATAAAACCTGTGTTTGTGGATGTGAAATATTTTGTTATTGAAAAGATAAGCCCGGTTAAAATAAAATAGAGACCTGCGAAAATAAAACCGAATCCGACCATACGCCAGAAGAAGTGTTTCCCTGTCTTTAGTAAATCCATAGGCGTTTGTTCTTTCGGGCCTTCCAGGTGTACTGTTCGCAGAAAACCATAAGTTAGTAACATTGAGACTACCGTGAGACTCAGAATAAATAATATAGACGGTAAAAACGATGTTTTCGTTACATCAGGTTCTGCGAATCCAAACAGACTGTGTGAAAGTTCAACTAAGGTGTAGAGGCCAACGATGAGAGTTACCTCAGGCCAGCGTATTTTTAAAATCGCTATAGTTTTTTGGATTTCAGTCATTTCTTCAGCTTTAATAGTAATGTTTTCGTTCCTCACAAAGCGACAAAAACTTTTATTATCTCGCCAATTGAAAATTATCTTCACCGACAAGTTGCTTCATTTTTCTGCAGAAGTCAAGGTCGGGGTTGACGCACAGGCTCTTATCAGCGGCAGTGCTGACTCTGCCTTTGTCTGTCCTTACCGCGACGAAAACAGGGCTTTTACCTCTATGGTGCAGACAGATGCTTTTTATCATAGCTACTTTCTCTTGGGTAACGTCTTTAGCGTCCAGTTTTATTTGGACTTTGGCGGCCAGCTTTTCTCTGACCTGCTCAAGAGTTATAAGTTCGGAAGCTAAAATGTTCGGCCTTTCCCTTCTGTGATCGAGCTTTCCTTTTACGAAAACAATTGTATCGGCAACTAATACGTCATTGAAGTTGTTCAGAACATCCGGAAACATTACCACATCGACCTGTCCCTGCAAATCTTCCAGTACGAATACCGCCATTTTCGATCCGGCGTTTCGCCCTGTCTTTGTCAGGTTGTATCGTATCCTCGCTATCATCCCGCCGATTACAATTTTCCTGTCCTGAGGTGCTTCGGCTAATTGCGAGCTGTTGTGCGTGGTAAAGATATTTATCGTCTCAGCGTGATGACTGAGCGGATTGCTTGTTACATAGAAGCCGAGAACCTGTTTTTCATAAGTTAACATCAGCGGTTCCGGCCAGGGCGATACCTCCGGCAGGCTCTGATGGTCTTTTGAATAATCGGTATGACCGGCCTGCCCAAAAAAGCTCATTTGACCTTTTATTTTGTCGGACTGTAAGCTTGCCCCGTTTTCCATTGCCATCTCAAGGCCGGCCGTCATCTGTGCCCGGTTTCCACCGAGCTTGTCAAAGGCGCCGGCCTTTATGAGAGATTCGAGCACCTGCTTGTTCGCGGCTCTCAAATCTACATTTTCGCAGAAATGGAACAAACTCTGGAATTTGCCGACGTCTCTGCGTGCAGAGATAATTTGCTCGACGGCCTTACCGCCAACTCCTTTAACGGCAGCCAGCCCAAAACGTACAACACCGCGATTTGTATGTTCTCCTTCTCCTGTCTTCTTTTCTCCGTTCTCTGTCTTCTTTTCTTTGTCTTCGGTCTCCTGTTGATACAGCGGCGTAAAATCAACTCCGCTTTCATTAATATCCGGAGCTAAGACTTCAATACCCATCTGGCCGCACTCGGCGATATAATCGACAATCTTTTCGGTATTGTCCATCTCATAAGTCAAAAGGGCCGCCATAAACTCAATCGGCCAATGGGTCTTCAAATAAGCCGTATGATATGCGATAAAGGCATACCGGGTCGAATGGCTCTTATTAAAGCCGTACCCCGCAAATCGCTCGATGATCTCGAAAATCTCTTCGGCCTGCTTTTTCGTCAACCCTTTATCAACACAGCCGACTATGAATCTTTCTCGTTCCTTGGCGATAGTCTTGAGCTTCTTTTTACTTATTGCCTTAATGAGAGTATAAGCCTCACGAAGCGGAATATCACCGAGCCGATTACAAATCCGCATAACCTGTTCCTGATAGGTCATAATGCCGTAAGTCTCTTGGAGCACCTCCGTCATAATCGGGTGCGGCAGGCTCCATTTGGCCCCATGCTTTCGCTCGATATAATCCGGAATAAGTATCATAGGACCCGGCCGATACAGAGCATTGGCGGCTATCAGGTCTTCGATACGATCCGGCTTCATCTTCATCAGAAGATTCTGCATACCACCGGACTCGAACTGGAAAACACCTTTTGTTCTACCTGCCGCAAACAGCTTAAAAACCTTCGCGTCCGTAATATCGATTTTATTCAGGTCGATATCCACACCATGAATTTCCCTGACCAACTGGCACGCACGCTCCAATACACTGAGTGTCTTCAAACCCAGAAAGTCCATCTTCAGCAGGCCCACCTTCTCGACCGTTGGCCCTTCGAACTGGGTTATAATATCATCCGAGCTGGACGACTTATACAGCGGCACAAAACTGTCCAGCGGTTCATCGGCAATAACAACACCCGCCGCATGAACCGACGCATGACGGGCAAGGCCTTCGAGTTTTTTGCTGATATCAATTACTTTTCGTATCAGTTCGTCTTGCTCGTATGCCTGTTTTAATTCGGGCTCTGTTTTTAATGCTTTATCCAGCGTCATATCAAGCGAGAACGGAACAAGCTTGGCTAATCTGTCCGCCTCCCCCAATGGTACACCGAGCACCCTGCATATATCACGGATGGCCGCCCGTGCCTTCATCGTTCCGAAGGTTATTATCTGTGCGACGTGCCCGTATTTTTTACGGACATAGTCGATGATTTCAGCCCGGTGCGCCTGACAGATATCGATATCGATATCGGGCATTTCGTTACGGTGCGGGTCCATAAACCGCTCGAAGAGTAAATCGTAACCGATAGGGTCAACATCACACAGTCCGAGACAGTACCCCACCAGCGTCCCGACCCCGCTGCCCCTGGCGCCGATGGGAATATTGTTTTCGTGAGCGTATTTGCAGAAGTCCCACACGATAAGAAAATAGCTAGCGAAGCCTTTCGATTTGATTACTCCCAGTTCATGGTTGAGTCTGCTCTTTATTTCGTCGGTAATTTCACCGTATAGCTTTTTTGCCCCTTCATAACATTTTTCAGTTAGAAACTCTTCCGGCGTCGAGCCTTCCGGCGGTTCGAAATGAGGCGCGTGACGCGTTTTTAAATCAATCTCGACATTGCACCGTTCTGCAATTGCCGTAGTATTATCGCAGGCATCGCCGGCTTCGGCAAAAAGCTCACGCATTTCCTTCGGACTTTTGAGATAAACACCGGGTGGATAAATCATCCTGTTCGGATCGTCGGCCCTTTTGCCGGTGCTTATGGCGCACAGGCAGTTGTGTGCCTCGTAGTCATCTGCTTCCAGAAAGTGCACATCATTTGTGGCCACTGTCCCGAGCCCCATCTTTTTCGCAAGGTCTCTCAGCCCCTCAGTAACATCCGGGTGGTCTCCTCCGTGTTTTTGTATCTCTATAAAAAACCTCTCCGGCCCGAAAATCTTCACAAAACTTTCCGCCGCTGTGCGAGCCGCCTTTTCATTTCCCCTTGCAATTTCCGCTGTAACTTCACCTTTCAGACATGCCGATGTGCATATAATGCCTTCGTTGAACTCAGCGAGAATCTCCTTATCAATCCTTGGTCGGTAATAAAATCCTTCGAGGTAACCGCTGCTGGAAAGCTTGAGCAGATTGTGATAGCCGGCATTGTTCTCTGCCAGAAGAACTAAATGATATGCCGCGTCGCTTATACTGGTCTTTGTCCTGTCGAGTCTGCTGCCCGGTGCGATATAAGCTTCGATACCGAGGACCGGCTTTATATGCGCTGCGATTGCTTTTGTATAGAAATCTACAACGCCGAACATATTGCCGTGGTCAGTTACTGCCACAGACTCCATATCGAGCTTCTTACAGCGCTTCAGCAGTTTACCGAGTGATATTGCCCCATCCAGCAGAGAATACTGACTGTGTAGATGGAGATGTGTAAATCCTTTATTAGCCATAACTTACGCCATCCTTCTGGTCTCTGATCTTAACGTTTGTATCATAGACCCATCCCTTACCATTGTCAATCTCAATCCTAATAATCAATAGTAAATCATCAATAATCAATTGAATGGGTTCACTACCTGAGGCCTCTCTCTTCGCACCGCAGGGGCTATTTTTGGCCGGAATTTTAAAAATTTATGTAACAATTATAGTTAACTCGCGTCTTATATAATAGGACGACTGACTCACAGCAGTTGCTGAAATCGAGATGAAATTACGTTATTATGAGATTTGAAGTTTGCGGGAGTGTTTCAGTGAAGTGTATATGGGAAATTCCGTATACATTTTTTGTATTAATTTTCCTAAGGATGGGTAATATCAGTTTCGTAAATAACATTGTGGAAATTCAGCAATTTTTGAAAGGGTAATAAGATGAGAAGGACATTATTTGCTTCAATATTAGTTGTCCTGATGAGTGGAGTCGCATCTGCAAATGGCCTTTCCGAAGCATTGGACACAGATTTGATTTTCGAGACAGGCGGCGATGCGGATTGGTTTTTCGCGATCGTAACGACCTACTTTGATGGTGACGCGGCCGAGAGCGGCGATATCTGGGATGGTCAGGTATCATGGATGCGAACGACGGTTAACGGCGTAGGAACATTGGGCTTTTACTGGAAGGTACATTCCGAGCTCAATTACGACTATCTGGAATTTTATATTGACGGAGTATTCCAGAACCGCATCAGCGGGACTGTGGACTGGCACCAGATGATTTACACAATCTCCAATCCGGGTTTGCATACGCTGGAATGGCGATACGACAAGGACAGTGAGGTAAGTAATGGAAACGATCTTGGCCGGGTGGATCTTGTGGATTGGTCGGGCGGGATCCAACCTCCATCCAGCGGTCCGCTTTCCGAGGCTTTGGATACAAATTTGAGTTTCACAGCAGCCGGCGATGCTACCTGGTTTGCTCAGACGGCGATAGCTTACTTTGATGGTGACGCCGCCCAAAGCGGAAATATCTGGGATGGCCAGGATTCGTTGATGCAAACGACTGTTAGCGGAGCGGGAACGGTGAGTTTCTTCTGGAAGGTATCATCTGAGGCCGGTTATGACTATCTTGAATTTTACATTGACGGCGTTCTTCAGGATAGAATAACCGGATCAGTGGGCTGGCATCAGATGATGTATGCAATCTCTGATTTTGGTTCGCATACTTTGAAATGGCGATACGTGAAGGATTACAGCGTAAGTGACGGAGACGACTGTGGCTGGATCGACCTTGTGGATTGGTTGGGCTCAAGTCAACCTCCATCCGGCGGTCCGCTTTCCGGAGCCCTGGATACGAGTTTGACTTTAAGCACGGGCGGTAATGCAGATTGGTACTCCCAGACCAAGATGTTTTATAACGATGGTGATGCAACTCAGAGCGGAGATATCTCGGACGACCAGGAATCGTGGATGCAGTCGATGGTTAGTGGGGCAGGAACGGTGCGATTCTATTGGAAGGTTTCTTCTGAGGCCGGTTATGATTATCTTGAATTTTACATTGACGGCGTTCTTCAGGGCCGGATCAGCGGTTTAGTGGACTGGCACCAGATGACGTACACGATCACCTCTTCGGGCTTGCATAACCTGGAATGGCGTTACGTCAAAGATGCAAGTGTAAGCGAAAGAGATGACAGCGGTTGGATAGACCTTGTGGAATGGTCGGGCTCAAGTCAACCTCCATCCGGCGGTCTGCTTTCCGAGGCTCTGGATACTAATTTGAGTTTCGCAGCAGCCGGTGATGCAGACTGGTTTTCCCAGATGGCGATAGCTTATTTTGATGGTGACGCCGCCCAAAGCGGACATATCTCGGACAACGAGAATTCGTTAATACAGACGACAGTTAGCGGGACGGGAACGTTTAGCTTCTACTGGAAGGTATCTTCTGAGGCCGGTTATGACTATCTTGAATTTTACATTGACGGCGTTCTTCAGGATAGAATAACCGGATCAGCGAACTGGCACCAGATGATGTACACAATAACCGGGTCGGGTTCGCATACGCTGGATTGGCGATATGTCAAAGACTGGAGTGAAAATGCAGGAGACGACTGCGGCTGGGTAGATCATGTGGGATGGTCGGGCTCAAGTCAGTCTCCATACAGCGGCCCACTTTCCGAGGCTCTGGACACAAATTCGAGTCTCACAACAACCGGCTATGCGGCCTGGTTTGCTCAGACGGCGATAGCTTATTTTGATGGTGACGCCGCCCAAAGCGGAGATATCTGGGATGGCCAGGATTCGTTGATGCAAACGACTGTTAGCGGGACGGAAATGGTGAGCTTCTACTGGAAGGTATCTTCTGAGGCCGGTTATGATTATCTTGAATTTTACATTGACGGTATTCTTCAGGATAGAATAACCGGATCAGTGGGCTGGCACCAGATGATGTACACAATCTCTAATTTAGGTTCGCATACTTTGAAATGGCGATACGTCAAGGATTACAGCATAAGTGACGGAGACGACTGCGGCTGGGTTGACCAGTTGGACTGGCGGGGGGATTGGGGAGATTGGTGGGTAGATATCCGGTGAAATTATATTTTTTAAGCGTGTAAATGGGAAATCCCATTTTATATCCAGATCTAGCGTATAGCCCTGCTATGCGGTATTTTTGTTAAGGAGAGAGCCATGAGTAAACAAATGAGTCTCACTCTTGTCTTCATGTTGACCAGCCTGGCCGCTGGCCAAATCGGTGAAAGTATGGAAATCACGGGTCAAGTCCATGATTATCAAACCCGCATGGTCGAAGGAGCAGAAGTTGCAATATTTGAGATACATAGAGATGATTATTATTCTCCAACGTCAGTAAAATTACTGGATAAACTCAAAAAGACCGACCATGAGGGACGATTTGTTTTTAATGTTATCGCAACACCCTTTCACGATATCTATGTTATTGCCAGGAAAGAGGGCTTAGCTTTAGGATGGGATTATCTCCTCAGAATGCGTCCCATCCAAACTAAGCCGGGCAATCCTTTTATCGATATTGTCCTGCCTAAACCATATACGTTAGCCGGAAGACTTGTGGATTCCGCAGGCAAATTAGTTGCAGGCGCAAATGTTCAGGTCCATACGCGAGAAGTCGGGGAAATTTTCTGTGAACCAAAAGATTGGTTCTCTGTCAAGACAGATAGCAAGGGACGATTTGTTTTTAACAACCTTCCCCTCGATTTAACTGTGAGATTTTTTATCGAAGCACCCGATAGGGATATTGCTTATATGTACCCCCCTCGAGAAATGGAAGGTAATGCCTGTGGAGGATATCATGTGGATTGGGAGGATATAGAGCTGACATTACCTCCGGCAACTACAGTCCGGGGCCGGGTGATAGATAAAGACACTGGTCAAGGCCTGAAGGATATGCTTTTACTTATTTTCACGAGCGAAGGGGCTGAAACCGAATGGCGTTTCCGTTCCCGTGTACGATCCACTCTTACAAACGGGGACTTTGAGTTTAAAGGCGTCCCTCCCGGCAAACATATTCTTCGTTTTATTTCATCTAAGACCGCTCCTAATGAATGGGCTGGTAAGAATGTCCCCATTACTGTCAACAGAGCAGACAAAAATGTAAGAACAAATGTTTTAGTCGAAAAAGGAGTGCCTTTAGAAGTGATTGTTAGAGATCCTACTACCGGTAAAGCGTTACCCTGCATGAAGGTACAAGTTTTTGATGAACGTTGGAATTACGAGCAGGAAGATATTTTTATTCGTGAGACCAGAGCGGATGCCAATGGAATTGCACACATTATGGTGCCTCAGGGGCCTTACATGGTTCATGCCTGGGGAGGGAACTATGAGACCAGAATGAATTTTAAAGGCGCAGAAGTGAATATTGCCGGTTCACGGGCGGCTCCGGTGGAAATCCTTGTTAAACCGCGTGTACCTTTTGTAAGAGGAACAGTTGTGGATACTCAGGGTCAACCGGCAAAAAATGTTTATATAACCGTAGGGCTGGGCCAGAGAGTGTTAACTGACAATTATGGTAGGTTTGAAGGCATGCAAAGCCCTCTCTATCCATCTCATTTGGTAGTAGCACGGGACAAAAAGAATAACCTTGCCGGAGCTAATTATTTCTATAATGCCCTGCGTGAGCTTCGAGTTGTTTTAAGACCTGCCGGCTCAATTACCGGCCGTGTGACTGATGATATGGGCAGAGGAATCGCAGGAGCAAACGTAAAAATTTCATTGAACCGTAAGGATGGAACTGCCCATTTGGATACGGCTGGAACCCGCACGGATTCCCAGGGATACTATCGTCTGGAGACGGTCGCGCCTCTTAAGAGCGGCTTTCACTATCACCTTCGTTTTGAAGCAGCGGAATTCGGACCGACAATATACACATTAAAAGAACCCATGTTGCCAGGTGAAGAGGTTACAATTCCGGATATGCAACTGGTTACATTGGATGATTTTATTTCAGGTGTTGTTCTGGATGAAAATGATAATCCTGTAGCTCGCAAACCTGTTTTTGTAGGCAGTAATAGGGGAGGATTTCCTATCAGTAAAGCTACTTCCACAGACGAACAGGGACGGTTTAAGGTTAAAAGAATACCCGAAGGCCCTGTATCCCTCCAGGCGGGTTTTGGCGAGGGTTCTGACGCTGCGCGTATTTCTGCCCATAGCCGAGATAATGTGACAATCAAACTTGGGAATCATTTTAAGAATTACATTCCTCCCTTTTCGTTGGTAGGGAGTCAGCTTCCGGATTTAAGGGTGTTAGAAATGGGTTTTGATTACAAACACTTTTAAAATAAAAAAAACCTGGTGGTCTTTATGGATTATACTAAGCGCCCATCACAAATTGCTATCAATTCATTGAAAAGAGGACAACTTGATTTTAGACGGAGTAATGTTGAAGTAGTTTGCATTCAGGTTGCACCGGTTGATGAACAGGATTTAATTGCATGGAAAAAGGAAAACAAAATATCGTTTCCGGTTTATGTCTTGCCGGGACAGTCAGGTTCACACGGCAAAAACAATCTCCTCGTATTGAAACAGAACTCGGAAATCATGAAAACTTTAAGGCGGGAATGGGGCGTCAGGTCTCTTCCATGGACGATATTAACTGACGAGAATCAGAAAAATTTGGCTACAGGCCTCGATGTTTCTAGCATTTTAAATATGCTCTATCAAAAAGGATGGCTGTCACCTCATAGAAATACCCCTTTAGGTGATAAAATACGCCGGCAGGATTCTCCTCATCTCCGATATCGGCGGCCAACCGGTAGCCGTCTGCGTGACCGTTGATCAAACTTCTATATGTATGGCATTGTAACGCCCGGATAGTGGTTATTCGTTAGTATTTAGTATATAACCATTTGACGCTGGCAAAGCTGGCTTTTATTTTAATAGGTCCTTCGGCTGCGCTCTGGGCATGTTCCACGCGAGATACATTCACAATATCCCCCAACGTAGGAGAGGTTCGCGAACCGCTCTTATGAATAATCAATAATCAACCACCGTGTCATTTCAGCCGGAGTGAGCTAAGCGAACGTAGTGGAGAAATATAGCATGTACATCTTCAGAAAAAATGAGACAAATTTACCTTTAAATTAGGATACTATCTCATCTCCGGTTTCATCATTCTGCTCACTGTCTGACAGCGACATAAGGCGCCGAGCGGGTAGTCGGACATGCCGCTGTCATTTTGCATAAGGCATTCCTCGGTACGCCTGCTTACCGAATTCCACTGAGGGTCTTTCGGGCTCTTCGCTGGATACCATTGTTCCTTGATTTTTCAGCAACCATTTTCAGCACTCCCCGGCGCTGGTCCCTGGAAATCCCGCGGATATCCTGGCCGGCAATTTGGACCATGGCCGAATAGACTTCCTCGACAACCGCCGAATCTTCAGCGAACGTTGTCAACAGCTCCAAGGCACTCGAACTCGGCGCTTCGGCTAAAACAGCGATAGCCAATCGCTTCTCCTCGGAGCGCTTGATGTGGGACAGCAAGTCCACGACCCTGGTCACCTTTTGTTCGTTGCTGAGCTTCTCAGTGCCGCGAATGTACTGGAAGTAACCGCGCAGTCCCAGCACCTGATGGGACATCTTCTTGGCCGATGTGGCCAACCTCAGTAGAGCTTGCCCTGCCTCGCTATCTTGAGGCCAATTGCTCGGCCAATTCGATAAGATTCGCACAGCCTCGTCTTGAACGGGAGGTTCAGCGCTCTTAATAGCTGATTTGACAGCCGCCAGCGCATCGGGTCCACCAACGATGGCTAATGCGCGCAGCCCGATCATGTGGAGTTCATTGTCACGGCTCTGCGTCAGGGGTCGCAGGTGCGGGATGCACTTCACACCGCAACGGCCACTGATCGCTAACAGGGCCTTTCTAATGCCAGCTCGTTCGGTGGAACTGTTGGTCTTTTGAAGCAGCTTGACGAGATCGGCCGCCTGCTGGTCCTGGCCGAGGATACCGATTGTCTGTATGGCCATGCTGCGTATCCCGGCATCAATATCTTGAAGGCTCGGCACTACCGCAGGAAGGGCCTCGCTGATTTGCCTTTGGCCGGCCAGTTCGATGAGAACCTGCTGCAGCTTGCCTTGCGCTTGCGGCAGGCGGGCGACCAGGTCGGCATCCACGTCTTTGCCAGGCAGTCTGACCAGCGTTTCCATTGCTGCTTGTTCCAGCTCGGTATCGTCCTCGGTTACAGTTTCCAGCAAGATCGGCACGCACGTGACATCACCCAGGCGAATCAGGATGTCGATGGCCGTGATGCGCAGGTCCTTTGAACTGCTTTGAGCCGCCTCGTGAATGGTTGGTATTACAGCAGAGTCGTTACGGTCCGCCAGGGCCAACAGCAGCAAAGGACGCCGATCCGGACTTAAGCGGCCCAGTTCGGATGCCAATGCCTTGGTCACGTTGCGACCGGGAAGCTCGCGTGCCGTGCGCAATCCGATGCCAAGCCTCTCTTTGTCTTCCGAGCGCAACTGCTCTATCAACAGTGGCACACCCGCCGACCGGCGGGCCAGAATAGCGCCGCGGATTGCTTCTAAATGCCTCTGGTCCGGTACGTCCGCTTCGCGGATCGTATCGTACAGCTTGACAGCTTCGGCAGCCTTCCCGTGTGCCAAGAGCCATTCCGCACATAGAATGCAACCTTCGGCCACCGCCGAACGAACGCCGACCAGCGCATCAGCCAGGGATTGCGATAGTGCCTTCGTTGCTTGCTCGCCACCGATGTGTCCCAACGCTACGGCGGCGGCAGATGCGACGCCAGCGTTGGCATCGTCGAGTTTCTGCACGAGGGCACCGATGGCCTGTGCATCACGACGCACGCCGATCGAATTAATCGTCCCAACAAGCAGCCGCCCCTGAAGCTTGCCCAGCGCATTGCGTAAAGCAGTGTCGGCGGCGGGTCCGGGGATCGCTTCGAGCGCGATCCGCGCCCATGATGCCAACTCCTTGTCCGCCAGCAGCGGCGCCAGCACAGGGACAGATTGCTCGGTGCCATAGATGGCCAGTCGCTTACAGGTTATGGCTTTCTCACCCTTGGGGGCATCTGACTGCAACACGGCGATCAAGTCGCGTTCTTTCACGTTCACAGCCGGCCCCGGCTGATCTTGAGCGACAGTCCAGGCCGACGCAGCGACTATGATGAGAATAACACACCAGGTGAAAGATCGTTTATTTTTTATCATGATTGTCCTCATAGTTTGAGTGGTTTCTTTCGTAAGAACGGACGCTATATCCGCCACGGTTCCCGCAAGGCCTCGGAACGCAACCGGTTGGCCTGCTCGTCGCCAATGAACTCATTCTTCTTCGGGTCATATTTGACCTTGCGATCAAGGTACAGGGCGATATTGGACGCATGGCAGGCGATATGTGCCCAGCACGCTGCGTCGGCGTTGGCCCTGGTCAGGGCCCGCGTCTTGACACAATCGAGGAAGTCACGAACGTGAAAGTCGGCGGGGTAGCCCGGTATCTTGGTCCCTCTGCGGAGCAGCAGCGATTGAGAACTCGCGCCGAACTCCGCATCGTCGCCTGTCTCGACCCATCCCGTTTCGCCTTCGAAACGGACCGGACACGAGCCCAACGGCAGCCATCCGTCGTTACGCAACACGAGTTTGACGCCGTTGGCATAGCGGGCGTGTAGCTGATCGCCGACCGGCTCGTACTCCACGGGTGCCGTGTCGTCGGCATCATTGGCCAACTGGCACAGGTCAACGCAGTGAGAGCCCCATTCGAGGCATCCGCCTCCGACCAGACCGCCGCCTTTTTCGAAGTGGAAGGCGTTCATAAGTTTGCGGGTGTAGGGTCGCCAGGCGGACGGCCCGAGGTACATGTCCCAGTCCACCTGTTCTCGGGGCGGTTCGGGCTCAGACGGGAACCAGCCGCTCATCTTGGTTCCGAGGCCGCCGGGGTGAGCGTGGAGTGTCTGCAGTGCACCGAGCTTGCCGGTCCTGGCCAGTTCGATTGCATAGGCGAAGTTGGGGAGGCTGCGACGTTGTGTGCCGGCCTGGAACACGCGGGCCGTGCGACGAAAGATATCCGCCAGTTGCAGGCTCTGGGCAATGTTCTTTGAGCAAGGCTTTTCGCAATAGACGTCTTTGCCTGCCTTAGCCGCCATCGTAGCGGCCGTCGCGTGCCAGTTCGGACCGGTCGCAATCAGCACGGCGTCGATATCGTCGCGGGCGAGCACATCGCGCATGTCGATGTAAGTTTTGCAGTCTTTGTTGCCATTGCGGGCATCGACCATGTTCTTGGCACGCTGGCGGTTGTCACCCCGTACGTCACAGACCGCCACGCACTTCAAATCATGCTCCTGTAGGAAGCAGCCCAGCACATAACGGCCGCGATTCCCGATCCCAATGGCACCCAGTGTAATTCGTTCGCTGGGGGCCACACTGCCATTCTTGCCTAGCGCAGTCCCTGGGATTATTTGTGGCACCGCCAGGCAGGCGCCGGCCTGCACTGCTGTTTTGAGAAACCGTCGCCGGTTTAGCACAATTCTTTTTTTACTCATACTTGACCTCCTGCTTAGCAAAATCTACAAAACATAGTCATTACACTTCATAGGCCTCATTTCTCATATCCGGTTACAGACATCATGAGGCTTCAATCCATACCAGTATCAGTTGAGTGTGTTTATCATGCTCGACATCTTTAGTCGAGGTTTGCTGTTTATCACCAACATCACCGGCTACACGTCTGATAAGTATAACTGGAAATCCTATCCTGTGCAAAGAGATTCTTACGCCACTGATAGCACGCCGGCAGGTCATGAAAGACCACCTCAGAAAGAAACAAAACGCACAGAACATGCAAAGGGCTGGTAGCTTGAGAAACTGCCAGCCTTTATCTGTAGCCGAAGCACCGTCCATTGAAAACGTTCACACAAAATCTGCGTTTTCTTATTAAAATCAGCATCGTATACTTAATCCTCAAAAAATGTTTGTTTTTAGGCAAGAATTTGAGGTTTGGTACTTCCATCAATCATCAAATTTGACATCTGTGGAGACATTTTGGCGACACGAATTTGTAGAAGAATTCTGGCATTTTACAGATCAATATGATGCTGTCTATTTCTGTGTCTTCCTGTTCAATTTGTGCGACCGATCATAAGCAAGATACAAGGTACGAAATTCTTTGGCATCAATTGCGGATTCGTTGTATTATGGTCCGGTGTGAGCAAGAAGAAACAGGTGACTTAAAACCTGTCTAAGGGGTTTTGCTATTATTTGCTTTTGGAGAGTTGCTATTATGGATAAAAGGATTATTTATCGCTATCTCGGAATTGGGTTTGTTGCTTGTGTTTTGATTTTCGGTTTCACATCCTGTTCGAGGCATAAGGAGGCCAAAGTACAAATGAAAAGAGACCATATTATAGTCGATAAGCTTCAGAATGCCGAAGACTATTACGATATGCACCCGGCGTTCGAAAAAGCTTTTGCGTTCCTCAGACAGGATGGTTTGGCCGAGCTGCCGGCCGACCGGTATGAAATCGACGACGACCGCATGTTCTGCATGATCAGTAAAGGCCCCGGCCGGGGCCGCTCCGAAGCGAAACTCGAAGCCCACCGCAAGTACGTTGATATTCAATACGTCATAGCCGGGACGGACGAGATGGGCTTCAGGCCCACTGCTGATTGTAAGTTGATCGATACAAGTTATGACGCCGATAAGGACATCGGGTTTTTCAAGGACCAGCCCGATAGCTGGACACCGGTACAGGCCGGCTCGTTCGTCATCTTCTTCCCACAGGATGCCCACGCTCCACTGGTAAGCAGCGGAGAAATCCACAAAGTCGTCTTGAAGATTGCCGTCGAATAAAAGGCAAAAAGCCTCCAGGAGTGCGGTTCGTTTGCTTTCATATTGATTCTTGCGCAGGACAGCTCATTTCTTACTTGAATTAATATCCACTCAGGTGATATAATCACTCCTGTCGGTGGAAATTAAATTCCCGAACAGTTAACAGTTAATTCCGAAAGGCTGATAAAATGATGAAAAGAAGAGATTTTATTAAGAAAAGCGTAATTGGAACAGCCGGAATAGCCATTGGCGGCATTGGGTTCACTGCTAAATCATATGCTTCAATCATTGGTGCAAATGAACGCATCAATTTGGCAGTTATTGGTATCCGTAACCAGGGTACAGTTCACATCAAAAGTTTTTGTGGACTGAAAGACAGCCATAATGTAGTTGTAAAGACGCTCTGCGACACAGACGAACTGTTATTTGAACCAGCTTCGAAAATCGTAACTCAAAAGACTGGGGTCAAGCCATCGACAGAATGGGATATACGTAAAGTATTAGATGACAAGGATATCCATGCCGTGTCAATCGTTACACCGAATCATTGGCACGCACTGGCGACCGTGTGGGCTTGTCAGGCGGGTAAACATGTTTATGTTGAAAAACCGGCTTCCCATAATATTTGGGAAGGACGGAAAATGGTTGAGGCAGCCCGCAAATATAATTTAAGAGTTCAGGTAGGTTTAAATAACCGTTCGTCTAAGAATGTGATAGAAGCGATTAAATTTCTGCATGATGGCGGTATCGGCGATGTTTTCATGGCGCGTGCCCTTTGCTTCAAAGCTCGCGATTCATACGGCATGGCCAAAGATAGTCTGCCACCTGCCACATTCCATTATGACCGCTGGTTAGGACCCGCTCCTTATCGCCCTTATAACGAAAAACGGAGTCATTATCGTTGGCACTGGTATTGGGATACCGGAAATGGGGATACCGGGAACACCGGACCGCACCAACTCGATCTTGCCCGTTGGGGAATGAATAAAAACGAACACCCTGTTTCAGTATATTCCGCCGGTGGTATTTACGGATTAGATCAGGATGAAGGCCCATCGACTCCCGGTAAGATGGTGTATGGTGGAGTAGAAACCTATAGCCGTGATAAGACTTCGCAGGAAACACCGAATACGCAAACCGCCACATTTAAATACAGTGATGGGAAAATGCTCGAGTTTGAATGCCGGGGCCGATATACCAATCATGAAGGAAGCCAAGGTCAGGCAGTCGGAAATATTTTCTACGGATCTGAAGGATGGCTCGAAATTAGCGGATCTACATGGAAAGCATTCCGTGGACGGGAAAGAGAACCTTTTGCCGGTTCAAAAGAAAGTGGAAGAGGCAGAGATGGTAATCATTGGAGCAATTTTATTGATGCAGTACGCTCTGGTAAGAACCAGGACCTTCACTGCGATATCAATGAAGGTTTTTATTCAACTACACTTCCTCATCTGGCCAATATCTCTTATCGTCTTGGCCGTATGTTGAAGTTTATGGGTGATTACGAAAAGTTTGCCAATGATCCTGAAGCAAATACAATGCTGAAGCGGGTTTACCGCGTTCCTTATGTTGTCCCGGATAAAGTTTAAGGGGCGTAATAAAATAAAAACTGAGTCCGGATGCAACATATAGATATGACTTTTATGTTCGAATCACGTGACTTCAAACCACCTTGGCGAGATCGAGAAAGATGATGCTCGAAGGATTGCCAACCGGGGTGTAATGGCCGGTGAATTTGAGGCCGCCGGTCTTGCGATTCACCTGGAATACGGCGATGTTGTCGCCGCGCTGATTGCAACTATAGAGGTATCGGCCAGTGGGGTCGAAGTTGAAGCTGCGCGGATAATTCCCTCTTGTCCATTCTTCCCCTATGAACGTGAGGTCGCCGTTTGGGCCAACGGAAAAGATCCCGATGCTGTCGTGCAGACGGTTGCCCGCATAGACAAATTGCCCATCGATTGAAACTAAGATCTCGGAGCAGAAATTACTGCCGGCAAACCCAGGCGGCAGAGTAGAGACCGTTTGACGTGCGGCCAACCGCCCCGCTCGGGCATCGTAATCAAACAAAACGATTGTCGAGCCTTCTTCCTGAATGGAGTAGAACCAACGACCATTGGGATGAAAATGGAAATGCCGAGGCCCGTCTCCGGCTGGCAGCGAGACTGCGGGCGATTCATTCGGAGTCAGCACACCTGTCTGCTCGTCGAACTTCCAGACGAAAATTTTATCCAGGCCCAGGTCAACATGTAGCACGAAGCGCCCTGATGGATCGGCCTGAATCATGTGCGCGTGAGTCCGATCATGTCCGCTGAAGGCAAAGCTGCCCGGTGGAGCGTGGGTCGCCTTAGTGGGGCCAATCTTGCCGGCATCGTTCTTGATGTCCGTGGCGTTGCCCAACCGGCCGTCGGGCAGAATCGGCAGCACCGCTACTGAACCGCCAAAATAGTTGGCCACCAAAATGAACCGTCCTGATGGATGGATGCTCACATAGGTCGGACCGGCGCCGCCGGAACGGACGGTGTTTAGCAACGTTAAATGCCCGTCTGCCTGATCGATGGAGAAGGCGCTGACCGTGCCTTCCTTGTCCTCCCCCACGCGATCTGTCTCATTGGCGGAATACAGTCGAGTTCCGGTCGCATTCAAAGCTAGGCAGCTCGGGCTTGTTCCCATCTCGTGAATCCCAGCGGGCGTCATCGCCCCGTTGGCGCGATTCACTTGGAAAAGGTGTATGCCGCGACCATTGCCGGGCGGCAGATCCACCTGTGTTGACAACATATCGCGAAGCGGGGAACTGAAGGTGCCGACATAAGCAATGAGTGGCCCACTGGCTTTATTCGATTGCGCTAGGAGCAAACCGGCAATGAGCGGGGTTGTCCCCGCCAGTGCGACAGAAGTTTTTAGAAACGAACGCCGGGAACGGTCTCGCAGAGTCATGACTGATAACCTCCAGATACTTAATCTGTTTTAGTGATATACATCCACCTCCTTGACAATATTTACGCCGCATGGCCAACAAATCGGCGCCCGGTTCAGCGCGGTTTCTCCGATTTGTCCAGATACGGGAAGTGCTCCCAGCACCATCGCCAATCCTCGTTTATACCCGGGGCTGGCAGGAGCGTGGATATGGGTAAATCTTCGTTAAAGATCTTCCAAGTCTCGGTATGGACCCACTTATGTTTCTCCGCGTGGCCGTCGGCGAAGCCAAAAGTGGCCGACTTACTGTGGAAAGTGGCCAGTTCATCTATCCATCGATTGTCTATCCAGGGAGCAAAACTCCAGCCGCCGTGATCGTAGTTGAAGTTGGGATTTTGGAATTCGCTTTCGACAAAGACATACTTAAGACTGGCGTGCGTGATTTCTTCCAGCCTCTTTGGAAAGTACTTGTAACGGGCCTCCGTCCATGAATGAAATCCTTTCCTGGCCGCTGACAGGACATCCGGAATGACGTAACTGCGATACATCCTCTGGTGCTCCGTAGCACCAGACTGATACCGGTTGTCGCCCGGGCAGTGGTACATCTCGTGGTCGTTTATGTAGGAATATAGAGCACCTCGTTTGATGCCACGAACGCGGTCCTCAAGGAGCGGGACGCCGCTAATGTATGCGCCGCTTTGGTCTATAGGAGGCAAGACCCACATAGGCCTGTTCAGATTACCCTGATCTACATGGCCCCGGACGATCCGGCTGTCGTTATCGTCGGCGTACATAGTATAGGCCAGCACCAGGGACCGCTGGTTGGCCATGCAATTCGAACTACGCGCCAATTCCTTGGCGGCCCTGAGAGCGGGCATCAGAATGGCCATTAGTACGGCTATCACTGCGATAACGACCAGGAGTTCTATAAGCGTAAAGGCTCGTTTCTTGAACATCTCTATTCTTTCTTTTTATGCCAGGTGTGTGTAGAGCGTTAGAGTCTTTGGACACTAAGTTACATATAATGATACTAATTTCAGCGGAGGATTGCAAGCATTCCTTCTGACCTGTGCAGTGTTTGATGTACGACTAACTGAATAATCCATTGCTCGTTGTAGTACCACTTGAATTCGCGCAGAACAAGCCCTTCTTCATGTGTAGCGCAAAGATCGGGCACCTATGAAGAGCTCAAAGTTAAATACTAAATTCTCTAATGTCACAATTATTTAAGGCATCCTCGTTATCCCATATCAAACAAGCTTCATAGCCTATACTCAAAAGAATTATATAAATGACAGATTTCTTTTCTTAAGGATACTTAATCCGATATTAGTGAAAAAATATCCATTTTTCGGCATAAATATGAGGTTCAGTGCTTCCATCAATCATCAAATTTGACATCTGTGCTGACAAAATGGTGACAAGAATTTTCGAAGAATTCTGCCATTTTTTAGTTTATACTCAGACATTGACAACCTCATTAGGCGTTACCTTTCGGAGACGACATAGTAGATATACAGGATATTATTGTCCTCGCTGAGCATCTGAGCAAATGAACGACCCTACGCTGATACGCAATGTAGTGCCCAACACTACAGCAAAATCAGCTTTTCCCTGATTTTGCACAACATGCTTATGGTTTATCCTTGACTTCAGTAGGGTGGCAAAATAGTGTACCGACCGCAGAGTGGTATGGGATACACGTCTCCGGTAACCTTATGTAGTCAAATTTCTTTAGAAAGATTATGCTGCCCTTCGCCTCCTTTATGACAAGGTGGACCGTTGTGTAGATCTCTCATAACAACGGATCCGGAAGAAAGCGGCGGATTAGAAAGGGAAAGATGAGTGGCAGTTAGTAAGGGGAAAGACATACAGGACGAGCATCAGGTTTCACTCATTCCGGCCATAGAGGAGCAGGAGGAACGACTAAGGCAGGAACTGGAACAGGCTCGGCGCGAAGCGGAAAACCAAATCAGTCGAGCTGAAGAGCAGGCGGAGCGGCACATCCAACAAAGCCGTCAGAGCATCTTGGAACTCATGGAACAGACACGAAAGGAAAGGCTCGCGCAGTTTCGGGATCGGGCAAAACAACTTAGCCGGTCATTGGAACAGCGCAAAACGCACTTACAGCAGCAAAAAACGAAGAATATGGCCAAGGCTGTTCAGAGGGTGGTTGACGCAGTAATGGCCGTGGGGGATAGAACGTGATTGAGGCCATGAGTTTCGTCGAAATTGTCGGATCCAAGGATGTGTTTGATTCCGTCCTCGATACGCTGCAGCGGGCAGGGGTAATGCATATCGAAGAAATCCCTATTGCCGGTGAAAGTAAGACGGTGTTTCTCCGCAAGATACATCTTTCCGAAGAACAGACAAAGCGAAGTCAGACATACGAGGAACTTGCTAAGCTGCTGGCCGAAGACGGTATTGCTCACATCCCGAAGCCGCTTGTTTCGCGTCTGAGAAATTCCGAAGAATTTACATCGCATTACCAACAGTGGAGTAAATGCGAAGATCTCGATATAGTAACAACAGCCAGAAAAGTGCACGCTCAGGTTCGATCTTTTATGAGGCGTAGAAGGAACCTCGACGATGACATCAGGGTTCTGTCCGTATATGAGGAGTTGGCTGAGGCGCTGGCTCCGTTGATCGAGAGCAGTGAATTGCCCAGGGACTACGAACTCGTCGGCGTGATCTTCGAGCAGAAAAATCTCAGCGCGAGAAAATTGCTGAAAGAAAATATTCATAAGCTCACCTCCGGCCAGTGTCAGTTTCTCCATACCCAGCTCAAAGGCGGTCGAGTTGCCGCCCTCGTCGGTTTTGACAAACAATATGCCAGAGAAGTGCGACAGTTTATTGCCGAAGCAGGTGTTAGCGAAATACACGGTCCCAGGCAACTCAGGGACAAACCGTTCGAAGAAGCACTTATAACCGTTCAAAAGGATCTGGCCAAATTCAGAGTTGAGCAAAAGCAGCTCTCCAGCCAAATGCAAGAGTTTTTCCGCACGAAGTCTTCACTTCTATTGGCGCTAAAAGCTGTTTGTGATGATCGACTCATCCGATTGAGTGCCATGTCCCACTTCGCACAGACGGACTATTTATTCATTATTCAGGGCTGGGTCCCCACCCCAAGCCTCGAAATCCTTTCTGCCCGGATCCGGTCAATATCCAAGAGCCCCATCGTCATTCACCAGCTCAGCTTGCGGGGAACAGTCAACAGTCCGCCGGTGCGGCTCTCAAACGCCAGTCCTGTGCGACCCTTTGAGCAATTACTTGCTCTGTTGCCACTTCCACGTTACGGGACTATTGATCCGACCTCTTATGTGGCAGCGTTTTTCCCTCCGATGTTCGGGCTGATGCTCGCAGACATCGGTTACGGGTTGCTTCTCGGCGCGGGGGCTCTCTTCCTGCGATTTCGGCGCCGCTCCGGCAATCTGGCTCGGGCCTTGGGCACCGTCTTCGCATGGTGTGCGTTCTACACTATCATTTTCGGCTTTGTATTTGGAGAGTTTTTCGGAACATTCGGGCATCATCTGGGACTTAGACCTATCTGGAGGGAGCGGCTCGTCCTGGAGGGTCCCGACAAGAAAGGCGCCATACTGGGTTATCTTGTCCTGGCGGTGGCGGTAGGAATTGCACATACCTTGTGCGGACTTGTGCTCGGGATAGTCAACGCACGCAGAACGGGCGAAAGAGGAAAGGCTATCCAATGCGCGGCCAGAATAGTGGGACTCATCGGTCTTTTCTTTGTTGTCGCCAGGCTTGCCAGCCTGCTGCCTCCTGCTTTTACCACGGTTGGAATCGGAGCACTTCTTGCCTTTTTCGTCCTTATGGTGGTATCCATGATCAACCACCCCATGCACGGCATGATACTGCCTCTGGAATTGTTGAGCACTGTTGGTAATGTTCTTTCATACGCACGAATCATGGCGATAGGAATGGCTTCTGCAGTTCTTGCCATGCTGGCCAATAAATTCGGCGGCGCTATCGGAAATGTTGTTTTAGCGGCTCTCGTAGTCATCCTCTTTCATGCACTTAATTTGGTGTTGGGAATTGTCGATCCGACCATACAGGGACTGCGTTTGCATTATGTTGAATTCTTTTCAAAGTTCTACCTCGCGGGTGGACGAATCTACTCGCCATTAAAAATGAAAGGAGATACGTTATGAAATTCTTCAAACCAGCAGGAGTTATAGCAGCAATTTTCATGGTACTTCTATGCTCGACTTATTGCCAGGCCGCCGAGCACGAGTCGACCGTCCAAACAACAGAAAACGCCAAAAGCGACCTTGCCTTGGGATTGACAGCAATTGCAGCCGCCCTTGCAGTTGGACTGTGTGCTATGGCCACCGGCATGGCCCAAAGTCGCATCGGGGCCGCCGGCTGTGGAACGCTGGCGGAAAAGCCGGAATTGACCGGCACAATTATTCTCCTGATTGCCATTCCTGAAACAATGGTGATCCTGGGCTTTGTCGTTGCGGTGGTCCTGCTATTTACATAGGACAGGAGTAGAATAAAGATGCAGGATCATGCCGGGCAATTATTGGCTGCAATCAGGGAGACGGCAGACGCCGAGAAAGACGCTATTCGTGCAGAGACCGAGCAGGAAATTGCCGAGATTGGCGCACGCACAGAAGCTCAGATCGAGCAGTTCCGCGACGAAGCGCTTGCTCGGCTTGAAGACCAGCTCCGCACCGAATCCGAGTGCATTGTGGGCAGAGCGGAACTCGAAATGCGTGACAGACTCATTCATGAGAAGAATGAGGCCCTCAGAGAGGTCTTTGAGCTTGCGGGCAAGCAGATCGCAGTGATGGACGATTTCGAAACAAGCAAAGAGGTTTTCAAACGGCTTATTCGAGAAGCCATAGGCGGAATAGACAGCGAAGCTGTGCGTCTGCGAATATCCGAGAAGGATCTGCCGCTCTGGGAATCTTTGAAAAGAGATTTCCCATCATCGATCTCGGTGGAATTATGCGACGGACCGAAAGGAACTGTCATCGTCGAAACAAATGACGGCTCACAATCGATTGACAACAGCATTGAAACCCGCCTGGAAATGGCACGAGAGGTCATGAGGCGGGAACTGGCGGAGCTTCTGTTTGATGTCGAGATTTCCGGAGAAGAGGGTACATGAGCGATTACGATCATCTCAACGCCCGAATCAAAGGAATGCACAGCAATCTGCTGTCCAGGGAATTCTATGATCAAATATTGGCCAGCCAGGGCACGGCGCCGTTGGTCGATGCGCTGCTGAGTTCATCCTACAGCCCTCATCTTCGGGAAGCACTGGAGCGTGACCGGAGTACCGCCGGTATCGAATGGGGCTTGCGACGCAATCTATTCGACACATTTGAGACAGTCCGAGCACTGGCTCCGCCCAAACCTCGCTGGCTTCTAAGCATTCAATTTCGCAAATGGGATATACAGAACATCATTGCCATTGTTCGAGGTAAAGGCGCCGGTCTGTTGCCTGAAGAGACACTTACCAGCATTTTCCCTGCCGGCGAACTGGGTGAGGTGGAATTGGAGGAGCTTGCAGCAGAAGACAATACCAAAACAGTAATCGATGCCCTTACGGCATGGAATTTCCCTTTTGCTTTTGAGTTAAGAAATATTATACAGCAGCATTCCGGCGAATCGAATTACGCCTCGATAGAAGTCGAATTCATGCGAATTTTCTTCGCATGGGCTTTGAACAATCTCTCAGAACATGACCAGGACCAGTCTCTGCTGAGAAAGCACATTCGAAACCAGATCGACATGATCAACCTTAAGTGTGTCTTGTGGGCCATCTCACAGAAAGAAGCCGGCCGTCGTCCCGAGTCCGTTATTCCTGTTCTCGGCGGCCTCATCCCTGCCCGAATGCTTTCCAGGATCGAGCAAAGCTCTTCGCTTGAAATGAGTTTTGAAATTCTGGCTGAATCATATTTCAGACGTGCTATAGACAGAGGTATTCTGGCGTTTGGCGAGGCCCGAAGGCTGTCGGTCATGGAACGGTTCCTTGAGATCGAGCTCATCGAAGCCGGTTGCAAAATGTTCAGAGCAGACCCGCTTGGAATCGGCGTTCCCATCGGTTACATCTGGAGGAAATACAACGAATTCCTGAACCTCCGGATACTTTTGAGAAACAACTCATACGGTAAGCCCGCACCTGCTACAAGAGAGGAGCTTTTCCTTGTTGAAAGTTCTGGCAATTAGTGAAAAAGAACTCGCCCGAGGTTTTGCGCTGGCCGGCATCGAGACGTGGACCGTCTCTGATGCAAAGCAGGCCTCTGAAGCTCTCGCAAAAATCATCTCAGGTGGGGAATATGGTATCGTTATCATAGATGAAAAGTTGTCATCAGGGTTGGACAAGCAGGTTACGATAGCTCTGTCCCGGAGCAATGGACCCATGCTCGTATCTATTCCGGCAGAACTTCGTTGGTGTGATACTGAAAAGCTCCCGCATGATGACTATGTGGCCCGTCTAATAAGACGTGCCATAGGCTATCAGCTTAACATAAAATTGTGAGGTTCAAAAGAATGACAGCTTCCAGGAACAGTATCAATGGTGTCATCAAAAAAGTCTCCGGGCCCACTGTTATAGCCCGTTCCATGAGCGGCTCACGTATGTATGAGATCGTTGAGGTTGGTCTCGCCGGTCTCATGGGAGAGATCATTCGCCTGGATGGAGACACGGCCTTTATACAGACCTATGAGGACACCTCCGGAATATCCGTTGGCGAACCTGTTGCTGGAACCGGACAGCCGCTGCTCGTCACTCTGGGTCCTGGGCTTCTTGGAAATGTCTTCGATGGAATCCAGCGCCCTTTGGAAACACTTCGTCAATCAGCGGGCGATTTTATCGCCCGCGGTCTGACGGCGGCTCCTCTTGACACCGAGAAACACTGGCTTTTCAAGCCGGACGTCAAGGTAGGACAGAAAGTTGAGCCTGGAGATGTCATTGGCCGAGTTGCCGAGACGAGCACTTTTACTCACACAATTATGGTCCCACCTACTATTGAGGGGACTGTTGCCGAAATTAACGAGGGAGAGTTCACGGTACTCGATACGATCTGCATATTGGATGATGGCCAGTCACTACGCATGGCCCAACAATGGCCGGCTAAAATACCTCGCCCTGCGAAAAATAAACTCGACTGTACGGAGCCGTTCATTACCGGGCAGCGCGTTCTGGACTGCCTGTTTCCCATAGCGCTGGGTGGAACGGCATGTTTGCCAGGAGGCTTCGGTACCGGCAAGACCGTACTGGAGCAGAGTCTGGCAAAATTCTCTACCGCAGATATTATCGTTTATGTCGGATGTGGCGAGAGGGGCAATGAAATGGCTGATGTGCTCTCTGAGTTCCCTTTACTCAACGACCCACGGACCGGTGGAAAACTAATGGATAGAACTGTGCTGATCGTGAACACTTCAAATATGCCCGTTGCGGCACGCGAGGCATCGTCATACGTCGGGGTCACAATAGCGGAGTATTTCAGGGATATGGGCCATTCCGTTGCGGTCATGGTCGATTCAACATCTCGATGGGCCGAAGCCCTGCGGGAAATATCATCCAGACTTGAAGAGATGCCGGGAGAAGAAGGCTATCCTACTTATCTTGCGTCTCGTCTTGCGTCATTTTATGAACGCGCCGGTAAGATAGAATGCCTTGGTAAAGATGATCGAACCGGATCGCTGACTATCGTTGGGGCGGTCTCACCACCGGGGGGTGACTTTTCAGAACCTGTCACCCAGAGCACCATACGGGTTACCGGCGCCTTGTGGGCCCTGGACGCCTCACTCGCTCGAAGGAGGCACTACCCGGCGCTTAACTGGCATCGCAGCTATACTCTTTATTTTGAAACGCTCCGAAGCTGGTTCTCGAAGAACGTCAATCAAGCCTGGTTCGAATTGCGAAAGACGCTGCTCGAAATTCTCCAGAAAGACGCAGAACTACAGGAGATGGTCCAGTTGGTCGGTCCCGATGCCCTTCCTCCACAGGACCGACTGGTTTTGGAGACCAGTAGAATGCTTCGGGATTGTTTCCTTCAACAAAATGCGCTATTAGAGTATGATGCCTCGTGTTCTGTTCAAAAACAGTATAAAATGCTGGACATACTTTTGGCCTTCTATTCAAAGTGCGCTGATGCACTTTCAAAAGGATGTGATCTGGACAAAATACTTGCACTTGCAGTTCGTGAGGATGTCTCGCGGCTGCGTGAAGTTCCGGAAAATCAGTGCGATGAGCAATGCAAGGCGCTCAAAGAAAAACTTACAACTTCATTTGAAGGTTTGTCGCCGAGTGAGACCATATCATGAAAAAAAGAGACTTGATGAAAAAACACTATAGTGGCGTAAGTCGCATTGCGGGTCCGCTTCTTTATCTTCGAAATGCCTCAGACCTGCCTTATTCCGCCCTGGTTGAGATCACAGCGCCTGATGGGCAAAAATGCGGGGGGCAGGTGATTGAGGTTTCGGATGAAATTGCCGTCATTCAGGTTTTCGAGCAAACCATGGGACTCGACGTTTTCAATACACGTGTATCATTGGTGGACAGAGAGGTGAGATTCGGGGTATCTGAAGCGTTGATCGGAAGAGTCTTCAACGGTTCAGGTAAACCTATCGACGGTCTGGCTCCACTTGTAGCAGATGAGTCACTGCCCATATCAGGTACTCCCTTAAATCCCGTTTCACGAGAGCGGCCCAGTGATTTTCTTCAGACCGGTATATCCGCTATCGACGGCTTCAACACGCTCGTCAGAGGACAGAAACTTCCCATTTTTTCCGGCTCCGGTCTGCCTGGTAACGAGATCGCCGCCCAGATATTAACACAATCCAAAGCCATTGGAGAAAACGTGCGGTTTGTGGTGGTCTTTGGAGCCATCGGCATAACGAAACGTGAAGCCTCTTTTTTCCTTTCGGAATTCGAAAAAGCTGGAGCCATGAACAGGTGTGTTACATTCATGAACCTGGCAAGCGACCCTACGATCGAACGACTCTTGACCCCGCGTTTTGCGCTGACGACCGCCGAATATCTTGCTTTTCAATGCGGCTTTCACGTTCTTGTGCTCCTTACCGACTTGACAAACTATTGTGAAGCGCTGCGTGAAGTGGCTACAGCAAGAGAAGAAATTCCGGGGCGACGTGGATATCCGGGCTACATGTACACAGACCTGGCGACACTCTATGAGCGGGCAGGCCGTATAAAAGGATTGAATGGTTCTGTGACTTTGATTCCCATTCTCACCATGCCGGACGATGATATTACCCATCCGATACCGGATCTTACAGGCTATATTACTGAAGGGCAAATAGTACTCTCTCGTCAGTTATACAGAAAAGGCGTCTTCCCTCCGATTGATGTTCTCCGTTCGCTCTCAAGACTCATGAACAACGGAATAGGCGACGGATCCACCCGTGAGGACCACCGAGAACTTGCGAATCAGCTTTATGCCTGTTATGCCGAGGGACATGAGATCAGACGGCTTACCGCGATTGTTGGCGAAGAAGCCCTCAGTGACCTCGACAAAAAATTTCTGCGATTTGCCGAACTCTTCGAACAACAGATGATTCATCAGGCAGATCAGGAAAGATCCATTGAAGTGACGCTGGATATCGGCTGGAAGATACTGGGTATCATACCGAAATCTGAACTCCGAAGAATCAACAAAGAGCTGATTAGCAGGTATTTTTCTGAATTGATGGAAGATGGCGTTAAGACGCCTTTTTATTGAGAACAGTAACTGATGGAACAGGTAAGTCCAACTCGAACAGAATTGCTTACTCGGCGTGCCCAGATAAATCTCGCTGAGCAAGGCGCTGAAATGCTCCGATCAAAACGAGAGGTGCTCGTCAGGGAGTTTCTGAAGGAACTTAAAAACTTCTCATTAAAACGCGAACAAATACGCTCAGCCGTTGTCGAAGCCGTTCAATCTCTGCTGACCGCTATCGCTATCGACGGGACCGAAACGCTTTCCTCTGTTGCCTCTGTAACCCGCCAGCCAGTGACAGTCGAATTGAAGAAACAAAATATCTGGGGCGCCAGTGTGATCAACGTAATAAGTGACTATTCGGTTCGCAGCTCCGAATCACGCGGCTATACACCATACACGGTCAGTGCCAGGATCGATGAAACTGCAGAGCGATTTGAGCAGGTCGTTGAACACGCCATTCACGTGGCTCCTATAGAGCACAAACTTTCCGTGCTGGCCGAACATATCAGAAAAACGTCACGTCGAGTTAATGCCCTTGAGCAACGTCTGATACCGAGCCTGCGGGAGCAGATTAACTTTATCCGTAATACGCTTGATCAACGGGAGCGGGAAGATACGTTCAGATTGAAAAGATTAAAACAGAAAAAGACGCGGGCAGAACCGAATGATAGATCGAGCACGATCTGAGCAAATACAAATATGAGGAGCGATAATGCGTTTGACCGAAGTATTGCGAGAAGATATTGTCAAAGTCAATCTTGATGCAACGACAAAATGGGAGGCCATCCAGGAATTAGTTGATCTGCTTATTTCCACCCATGAGTTACGACTCATGGACAGGAGTGAGATCATAGAAAGCGTATTTGCTCGTGAGCGGACCCTCAGCACCGGACTTGAGCATGGCATCGCGGTCCCACATGCGGTGGTAAACTGCGTAGAATATGTCACAGCTGCTCTTGGAACCTCGCAGGCAAGCATACCTTTCGAGTCACATGACGGACAACCTGCAAAACTGGTTATCCTGTTGCTTATTCCACAGGGAGCTTTCCAGAGGCACGTACGCACCCTTGCCGGAATCGCCCGCCTCGGAACAAATCCCGAGCTGCGAAATCAGCTATTTGATGCGAAGACCCCAGCCGATGTAATGGATGTCCTTGTACGGGCTGATTCTTTGCACGGAGACTGACAGGAAAAGGATTACGAGTGTCATTAGGAGCACTGGTTATAGTAACATTCATAGTTGAGACAGCGGGAAGGGAAATTATAATTGACGCCAGACAAAGGACGGAATTTTCAGTAGGCACAGAGTGTTATTTATGATGCGTGTACGTAAAAAATCAACAGCTAACAGTGATTTACAATAGTAAATACTCCTATTTCTGGTGAATATGACGATAAAAACTGGAAAAGAAAATTCATTTGGTTGTAATTCGAGGAAGATATTGATATTATCTTCGAATTGGAAAGCTTGGTTGCTTAACCAGGCTTTTGATATTGGAAATGTCAGATAAATAAAAAGGAGACACAAGTATGGAAAACGAACAAGTGAAAATCGACCAAAAGCAATCTACCGCCACGAAAGAAGGTAAAGTAAAAAAGAAATGGCAGAAACCAAAACTTGAGGATGTTTCAGGCAAAGTAATGGCCCAGCCTTACATTAGATTTACATAATAGTTTAACAGTTTATATATCACATTGAGTATTTTGCAAAGCGTCCATCGTTACGCAGCAGATACTCTGTTTATAGATAGAGAGGTTTGTATGAATCTTACTGAACATACGAAAATCAGGAAGGAAAAATTCGGAACTGTACTGTTTGATACTTTGACCGAGAAAATATTTGTCACCGATGAGATTGGCGGTGAAATTCTACAGTTAGTTGAACAAGGCAAAGATTTGTCGCAGATGGTCAGCGAGCTATGCGAGACTTTCGATGGTGAAGGGCAAATTATCGAAAAAGACGTCCTCGAGTTTACCGAGCAGTTGAAATCTGACAACATAATCAGTGGATAGGAGTATGTATGGATATTGTAGTTGAAGGTAAAAAACTAAGTCGTTTAACCAATCCCGGGCCGGATGACAAACTACGGGAAATTCTCCAGGGAAGTGATTTTGAAGATTATAAGTCACCTCTTTTTATTGCCTGGCAGCTAAATTCGGCCTGCAATTTGGGATGTCTTCATTGCTGTGAGGAAGCAGGTCACAGTATGCCTGATGAAATGACCAGGGATGAGTCCCTTGATTTTTGCAGGCAAATTGTGGATCTGGATATTCCTTATATGGCGATATCTGGTGGTGAGCCATTGCTTTGCCCTCATTTTTTTGATGTTTGTGAGCTTATCAGAGACAAAAATATCAGCCTAAAAATAGAAACCAATGGAGAGTTTATAGACGAAGAAACCGCCCGTAAATTAGCAGACCTGAAAATGCGGTCTGTACAGATCAGTTTAGACGGCGCAACAGCCGAAACACATGAGAGATTGAGACTGCGAGGTGATTGGAAAAAAGCAGTAGCAGCAAGCAAATTGCTGATAGAATACGGAGTTAATACCGAAATTGTTTTTGTTCCTACACAGTTTAATATCCACGAAATCGGGGAGATCATCGATCTTGCTTATTCACTGGGTGTTTATGGCTTCTATACAGGCAAAACAATGCGAATCGGCCGAGCCGCTCAAAACTGGGATATCTTGTGTCCATCTGATGAAGAATATGCCGGATTCTTTGAAATATTGCAGCAAAAAACGGCTCAATATAAAGGCAAAATGAAAGTTTACCACTATCCTTACGATGTGATTGAAGAATTGAAATATCGCCTCGAGTGCCCTTCAGCAAGTTTGTTGGTGGTTCCAAACGGAAAGGTGAAACTTATAGGCCCGCTGCCTTTTATCTGCGGTGATTTGAAGAAGCAGAGCCTGAGTCAGATTTGGGTAAATTACAAAAATGCATGGAAAAAACCCGAGGTGATTGAATTTACGAAGAAAGTAATTTCCGACCCGAATCTTTTGGCGGAATCAAATAACTGGATAGAGATTTAATTCTGCTATGAACCTAATAAAACTGATAAGATATCGGTTTTTTCTTTTTGCAGGAATGCTTCCCTACTTTTTGGGTCAGGTCATAGCATTTAACACTCTGGGGAGACTTAACTGGCCTCACTTTTGTTGGGGATTTGTCGGGATATTTCTTGTTCTTATTGCCGTTGAGTTGTTCAACGAATATTTTGACGCCAAAGAAGGTGGCGACAGAATTTTTTCTCTCCAGCAACCTGACATCCCAAACTGGTTTTTCAAGGCCGGCATCTTCGCTCTTGGGCTTGCATTTGTCATTGGCCTTTATCTGACCCTTCAGACAGGCTGGATGGTGATTTTGTTTGCTTTCTTAGGATTTCTCGGTGCGTATTTTTATGTCGGCCCACCGATCAGGTGGGCATATCGTGGTTTCGGTGAAACAGTGATCGGCCTTAGTTATGGTCCGTTTATGGTTTTGGGCAGTTACTACATTCAAACTCAAAAAGTTGATTATGTGCCGCTTTTTGTCTCTGCAATCAGTGGATTGAGTGTGTTTTGCCTGGCCGTTCTGAACGAAATACCGGACTATTACCAGGACAAGCTGGTTGGAAAACGGAATTTGGTGGTGAGACTCGGCAAACAAAGAGCAATCGTGCTGTTAAAGTTTGGCCTGGCAAGTGTATTTGTGCTTTTGGTTTTAGGCGTTGTTCTAAAAACGATTCCTGTATTAGCAATAGCCGCTGCCGCAACACTGCCATGGATTGCGAAAAGCATAAGAAATGCCGAGAAAAACTATGACAATCCCAAGGCATTTCTTTTTGCGGTAAACACAATTGTTGTTACCCACATCATAGTTGTTTTTTCTTTAGGTGTAAGTTTTTTGAAGGGGTAGATTAAATGAATCTTGACCAGGTTTATCAACCGATTGCAGTTTAAAAGTACATCTCTACTAAATAAAAAATCTGCCAACTTACATCTATAAACTCCCGTGAAAACCTGCTCAATGCAAGCTTTCCTTTTTTTGCGAGGATTCATGACTTTAACGGTCATTCCGAAAATATGAAGAGAGGACATCCTTAAGTCTCATTTGGTAAAATGTTAACCGTTATACGAAAGGAGTCCTAAATGAAAACGAACTATAAAGGCCTTGTAGATTTGATTGTTGTTCATAGATATATACCTCAGTCTCATTCCGTCTAACAGGCCCATCGGGCGCAGCTCTATTCCGGCGTCGCCTGCATGGGCTTGTTCGACATGTTATGATCGGCCTCTGCTTCCAGTAATATCCTTGATTTCAAGCCACTTGGGAGGCCGTAGGCATGGATGATGGTCACGACTGTCGAGCGTGAGATACTCCCCGGATTAATCCCAGGCTGTCCCTCCGGAATAGGCACTCCAAGCTCTTGGAAGTATTCCTTCCAAGCCTCAAATGTCTCGCCAGTGTCTGGATCGACGAAGGTCATGGGTTGCATTTCAAAAACAGGTTTCCCACCGTTTGCTTTCATAAATGAATAGTATACAAGCTCCGAGCAATAGTATGCGCCGTTGTTGCAGTCGAATACCTTATCGTACGGTTTGCCTCTTAGTGAGATAGCGTGGCGAATCACGGTTGGTATCAGATCGCCGAACTCAGGTTTGAGGCGGCCCACTATGACCCTCGGTTGATAGTCCTCGTCGAGGCTTCGCTTTAGGAACTGCCGGACTGGCACTGTGTCAACACCGCCGGCTATGGCCTCGATGACGACAAATCGGCCGTCCTCGAGTCTTGCTGCAATACCAACGTGGGATAGATTCGCTCCTTCATAGCCAGATGTGACTTTCTCAATCGCGTCACAAAGCGGACCCCCGTCTAAATCCTGAAAAAGTAGATCCCCCGGCTGGAGCGTGAAGAACTTTTTGGTATTTAGCTGTTGCGTGTGACATCCCGCAAATATAACGGCTGCAGATACCGAAACCGCCCAAAATATGTTGAATGACCTTTGACTCATGGCTTTAGCCTGTCCCTATCGAAAATTCTGTTATTCTTTATTTAAAAACACTTACACCAAAACCAACAATTGACATTTTATCTTAATTTACGGTTTTATGATAAGTAAAAAACCAATGACCTTACGTCTGCAATGAGTGAGGTCAATACTTTGGTGATGGTAATACCCTTGATGCAGGCAGGTTCTTCTCAAGTCTGATCGATGATATTTGCATTTACAATCGGGCAGTGAGACCTTAGTACACGTTTACAGAATATTTGAGTTCAAGGGCTGGCAGTTCGAGACACTGTCAGCCTTTTTTTTTGGAATCCAGCCGCCTAAGCACACCCCTCGCCTTTTTCGGCTTGCCCCAGGTTTCGTAGAGGTCGAACAGGTTGTTCCAACACTCTAAAGTGATTAGGTGACCTTGAGAGGGGACCCATTTGAGTTCTTTAAGCAGGCATCTGGCAAGTGTAGCGACTTCAATTCGACAACCTTAAACGACTTTTTTAGCTTTCGTTCCTGTACGGTATGTTGAGCCTGCTGGAATATTGTTGAAATTGAGATGAAATACAGTATTATGAGACTTGAAGCTTATTGGATTGGCTCATTGAAGTGTATTTGGGAAATCCCAGATGATGTGGAACATACGGCAATTGGTTAGGTTTACCAGGAAGAAACTGATCTCAGTAATTATTGGTTCTGAGGGTCGAATCATATGAGCAGGCACAAGCACCATAAAGAATTCTGCATTGGGTTGTTCATACTCATTTGCTCTCTGTCTGAAAGCCACCAATTACATGCAGCGAACAAGCGTACAAATGCGTTGCCTGAAAATCTTGCCCGAAAGGCAAGAATCACTGCTGACTCGGAATATAGCCATGACTATCAGGCAAAATATGTGGCTGACGGGGACATTCCCACAGCCGGCAGTCAGAAAGATTTGCGACGTGCCTGGTGTGTTGATGGATCTGCCAACAGGAATCGGGCACAGATCCGTTTTGAATGGGCCCAGCCTGTTGCCGTCGCGGAGATAGTCTATTACGGCCGTACTGCCTGGCAAATTAGAGAGTGTTGGAAAGAATACGAGGTTTTCTCGGGTGGTGCGATTGAGCCCATTCTGAAAGGCAAATTCGATGTGAAGCATGGCCCGCAGCGAATGCTATTGGACCAACCCGTACTTACCAAAAACCTTGTTATTCGGTTTACGAGTTCTTATGGCGGTTCAAACCCCGGGGCTTCAGAGATTAAGATTTATCCATCCAGACTGTCAGAGACAGCATTCCAACAGTTGGAAAAGAAAGCACATCCGCCTTCACAGGACGCACACCGTACCGATAAAGTGAATCGCGAGAAGCTGCGTCAACTCATACTGGATTGCAGAAAAGAGCATGGAGCGTCCTATCGGCAATACGAAAAACATCTGTCAGATTTTGAGAGACTGCGATCGCCTGACGAAAATGTCCAGAGAGAACTGTCCGAACTCCAGCGGGCCGTTCTTCTGTTCGATGTAGATAAGCTGCTGGCCATCAAGCGCCATGAAATAAATGCCTCCCACGTCTATACATATCACTACGAAGGATTCAGGGCTGGCGGCGGACTGTATGTCTTTGATGCACATAATCTGGAAAAGGAGCCTGTCGAGTTGGTTTCCACTCCCACCGGCCAAATTTTAGATTGCGACCTTTCTTATGATGGGAAAGTAGTCCTGTTCAGTTGGAGAAAAAAGGAAGATGAAGGATACCACATTTGGACCATCCGTGTGGATGGAACTCAACTGAAACAGATTACCAACGGGCCATGGCATGACTATAATTGCTGTTGGCTTCCTGACGGTGGGATTGCCTTTTTGAGTTCGCGCTCCCCCCAGTTTGCCTACTGCTGGCACGCTCCGGTTGGTGTGGTATATCGGATGAACGCGGATGGGACAAATATCCGCAAGATTTCAGCCAATTACCTCAATGATTTTACTCCATACGTACTGCGCGATGGACGAATCATATACAGTCGCTGGGAATATGTAGATAAACCTGCCATTCCAATCCAAAGCCTCTGGACGATTAATCCCGATGGTACGAATCTATCGATGTATTTTGGCAATGGAGTGATATCACCCGGTACGTTCATGGAGCCGCGGCAAATCCCCGGTACCGATAAAATCATCTGTACCATGACCGGCCACAATGGTCCTACGCGTGGAGCCATCGGGATTATTGATCGATCTAAGGGGCTGAATGCTCAGGCGGCTATCCAAAATATTACTCCCGATGTTTACATTCCCCCCGTGAATGAAGGAAACGGTAATACGCCCGACCCCAAACCTTATAGCTGCCCGTTGCCATTGGATTGCGAGCGATTCCTTGTCTCTGCCTGCGGGCCTGTATTGGTAAGAACAATTTCCGGATATTGTCAATCGTTGGCTTTGCCAACTCCGGATAATGACATGCAATATTTTTGTGCCCAGCCGATACGACCCAGATCACGGCCTCCTGCAATTGCTTCTACGCTAAATGCTTATTCCAGCGAAAAAGAATATGCTTATATATATTTGCAGGATGTTTATAAAGGCTTGGAACCCCATGTAAAACGGGGTCAGATCAAGCGAATCCGCATAGTCCAGGAAATGTCAAAAACTGTTAGGATCGATCCCAGCCTGCGGGCATTTGGCTTTCAATTTCCAGTGATTTCCTGCGGCGCCACCTATGCCGGTAAAAAGGTTTTAGGAGAAGTTGACGTTGAGCCGGATGGTTCTGCTTATTTCCGTGTCCCGGCCTGTGTTCCGATTTATTTTATGGTTTTGGATGAAAAAGGCCGGGCCTTACAAAGAATGCGAAGCTTTACGCACCTCATGCCCGGCGAGACACAGGGCTGTATCGGCTGTCATGAACACCGACGCCAGGCTCCTCCAGCGCAGCGTGGACTTGCTTATGAGAGTTTGCCCAAAGAACTGGAAAAGCCGGAATGGGGGGTCCTTGGTTTTGATTATTCGCGAATAGTTCAGCCGATACTGGACGAACATTGTGCCGAGTGCCACAATCCTGTCGAACCTTCCGGAGAAATAGACCTTACCGGCGGCAAAACAGATTACTTTAATGTTTCGTATGATGTTCTGGCTCGGGATAATCAAGGCCGAAAAGGCAGTCCGTATGTCAGTTGGATTCCTACCTACAATGGTCATGAGCAAAATATTCTGGAAGTTACTCCTCTGGCCTGGGGATCGCCACAAAGTAAGCTGGCAGAGGTGGTTCTTTCCGGCCATCCCGACAGCAACAATAAACCACGAATTCGATTAGACGAGAAAAGTCAGCGGCGCATTCTCGCCTGGATCGACTTAAATGTTCCTTATTACGGATCAAGCGAGACTGCTTACCCGGAAAAAATAGGCTGTCGCAGGATTTGTCCCGAGAATTTGGACAATGTGCTGGCTGAGGTATCCGGACGGCGTTGCAGTCAATGTCATCAGGATGGTAAAATTCCCCGCCGCGAGTGGATTCGTATTACCGAGCCGGAGTTTAATAATTTCCTGCTTGCCCCGCTCGCCAAATCTGAGGGAGGAAACGAAAAGTGTGGGAAGGTTGTTTTTGCTGATAAATCTGACCAGGATTATCAGGCTATACTTGCAACTTTTAAGCCGGTTATAAAGATGTTGAATCAAACTCCCAGGATGGATATGCCGGGCGGCCGACCGGCGCCCGACTTATGTAGAGTATGTCAATAATATATCATGTTTGACAAATCTGATAGTGTCCGAAAGGTTGCAATGTGATATGTCGTCTTGTCCAAATTGTTCTCTTGATAGTTTTAACTACCGGTACGTTATGTTTCGCTGCAAACGATACAGCATTTAATACTCACATTTTAGTGCGTGCCGAGAACTTCACTGTCCCACCGGCAACCGGGCCATTGACACATATTCTGGTTCGAAATCTGCATGATACTTCGCATACGGTTACTGTTCAGCCGAGATTCCCTGACGGCTGGCAATGGACTCCGAAACATCGTACAGTAACAATAGAACCTAATCAGGTAAAACGTTTGCCTTTCACAATTGATAAGGCTGCTAATGTTGAATCGAATAAGTATCCTGTCGAAATAACAGTCCTCAGCGGTTCCGACAAGTCTGTTTACCGGCAAAACGTAGTTTGTGCGAGCGCGCCTTATTTCAAACCGAAGATCGATGGTAACTTCAAAGACTGGTCAAAGGCAATCCCGGTAACTTTTATAACGGCCGGCAAAAAAACCATCGTAAACACATACTGGAGCAAGCGTCATTTCTACCTGTACGTGCAGGTAGAGGAAGACAAGCTATATAGTTACAAGAAAAAAGCCGCCCTGATTGATGCGGTACAGTTTGCTCTGGCGCCATGCAATGCCGTAACAGCATCCGTGGCAGAAGCAAAAGCACAAAGATACGAGTTCCTGATTGTCGATTCGGCAGGCTTCCTTGCGAAGGACAAGTGCTTTTGTTTAATCAAACCCGGGCTCGCGTTGTCAGTGACGCAGCTGCGAAGAAGTCTTGAGAGGCTTGAGATAAAAGAGGCTCAGGCAGTTGTCAAAAGAAAGGGCCGAACTACACACTATGAATGTGCAATCCCATTTGCCGTGATGCCGGCAATCAAGCCCGATGTGGGCAGAGAGATTAGCTTTTCCGTTCTTGTGCACGATCCGGACGGAACCGGTATTCGCGATTGGGGCAAGGCTGCCGGGCTTTGGCCTGGGCAGCGCAATTGGTTTGCATGGTGTGCATGGGACCCGGTAAAATGGACCGGCGAAGCACCTTATGACAGTAAGATTGAATTGGGACTATGTTCCTCGAAATATTAGGATAATGGAGACAAACATCAGTTATATTTAAAGGAGGTTCTTATGCGTAACAAAATTTCTCAATCCAACACTTTTGCCGTTTTGTCGTATATAATTTGTGTAATGCTTTTCGCGGGATGCGCGGTCAATGAGACCTATGTCTCCTCTGATGCCAAATCGGGAGGTTCGATAGTAACCAGTGTTGCTTCTTCGCAGAATGCCGATCCGTTCCAGGCGGGCAAACAGGCCGCTGAAACGCTTCGAGAACAAATGGGGCAAGTCCAGCCTCATACAGTAGTATTGACCGAATGTTTTGAAGATGAAGCTCAGAAGAGGCGAGTGCTAAAAGGCGTATGCGCAGTCTTTCCGAAGGATATTGTCTTTGGCTTTTCAACCTACGGTTCATTCGCTCAAGAGGGCTGCCTTGACCTGGATTCTGTTTCTCTGCTGGGTATTGGTGGCCGAGGAATTGCTACTGCTGCGGCGCTCAGGCGTAATTTAGGGATTGCGGGTCTGACCATGGAAGAGAACGAAGACGAACTTTCACGGCGTTTGCGAACCGGCGGCGCCGAACTGACTGACAGGCTTTACCGCGGACCCGATGATCGTCTCCTGCTAATTATGGCCGATGCTCACTCTCCGAAGAATCAGTTCCTTCTCGAAGGCGCCCAGGAAGTAATGGGCAGGGATTTTCCCATCACCGGTGGTTCAGCGAATAAAAACGCAGGCCAGACATTCATATATTTCCAGGGTCAAATGTATTCCGACAGCGCTATTGCTCTGCTCTTGTCCGGTGATTTCGATGTTTCCCTCTCGGGCAGGCAGGCAAGAGAAAACGCAAAGGTGATATCATCAGCCGCTGAAAGTGCCGCTGAGGCACTGAATGGTATGAAGTCAAAGCCGTTTTCCGTACTGGCTTTCAACTGTGCCGGTCGCAAAGGAAAACTGAATAATATAGCTGATGAACTGGCGGCAATCAAAAGTGTTATAGGAAACGATATCCCGCTTTTTGGGGCATACTGTGCCGGTGAGATCGGTCCGGCCGATGTTGCCGGTAAGGAGACGACTGTTAGCAGTGGTGTTGGCTGGCATGTAATGTTTACAGTCCTGGGTCGATAGGGTGCAGTTCGTATCCCCGCTATCGCATCACAAGGCTACCGCTGACATCTACCGTGACACCGGTCATTGAATCTCTACGAGCCAGGCCTGTCAAGTCTCTATATTTCTTGGTGCAACACCGATGGATCGCTTGTTATGCACCAAATCAATCAACATTTGCGATATTTATTCAACTCCTGCTCTCCCGACTTGCGGTACCTGCATCTAAACGGTAAAATAGTCCTTTATGTCATACTTGCTAAAGTTGATGTTGCTTGTTTGTCTCTGTGTTTGGCTTGGTGAATACGTGCGAAGCACCGCTGCCGAGGAGTCATCGGATCCTTATGCCCGACAGGTCGCAGAGCAGACGGCCAGGCTGCACTCGCACTCGGAACACACGCGCGCCGGTGCCGCCGAGGCGTTGGGATTTCTCAGGGCCTACGATGCCGAAGAATCGCTAATCGAACGGCTGTTCGACAAATCGGCGTATGTACGCCGCCAGGCGGCAATGTCGCTCGCCTGGTGTGGAAGTCGCAAAGCAATTACTCCCCTGCTCGACGCTCTCGAAGATGCGGATGCAGTTACCAGGCAGGCGACGCACGTTGCGCTGACCAACCTAACCGGCATGGAATTCCCATTCGATACGATGGCGCCGTCGTCAAAACGCACAGCTCAGATCACCGTATGGCGCGACTGGTGGAAAACAGTCCCATCGGACCGGCCGCCGGCAGAAGTGATCGAGCTAATCGAAGGTTGGAAACACCAACCGCATGGCGGGTCGGTGACGGTCTCCTCGACTTACAGGGGATCGCCCGACGTACTGACCGATGGTCTCTTCGGGCCGGGATTCTGGCAGACTAAAAACGTTCCCTTCCCGCAGTGGTGCACTATCGACTTGGGACGGCCCCAGCAGATTTCTCGGGTTACCATCCACCAGTACGGTCAGCGTTTTGTGTTGACCAACTACGAACTCGCCACCAGCTTGGATAACAAAACTTTCGAGGTCGTTGAAAGAAAAAAGGAAAGAACGCCGGTCACGCTGGCAACCACGTTTTCGCCGCGTCTCGCCCGGTACGTGCGCATCACCAGCTACGGCTCAGTCAATCCGACCTATCCCACTACGTTTCTGGAAATCCAGATCGGCAGTGGCAGCAGTAGTGAGACAGCATCCATCGACTCCGTCATATGGAAGTGCGAGCGTGGCCTCCGTGCTTTGGGCACACTCGGCGGTTCGGGCGCAACCGAGGCAATCCTGCGATGTTTGGGACCGCTCCCTCCTTCAGGCGGTGACTATCGTCCGATGGTTCGTGCGGGCATCCGATCTCTGGGGCGATTGCAGGACGAGGCTGGGTTCTCATACCTGCTGGAACTGCTCGAGAACACTTATTGGGCGCGATACGCCGCCGATGCGTTGGGTGATTTCGATGATCGGCGCGCCGGCCCAGCTTTGTTTGCAGCGTATCGAAAATACTGCAAACAGTTGGACGGAAGCGATCCCGGCGATCTTCCACTGGACGACAAGATGGGTTTTCCTTCCGAAGATCGGATGCTCGAAAACCCCTACCACATAGCCTTTACGCTATGCCGTTTGCTTAGGGACTCTCCATCAGACCGGGCCGCTCTGCGAGAGATAGCTCCTTTGGTAATGGCGAACCTGCCGAGTGACCACGACACCTTTCTGCTCTATGAGCCTGAGGTAGGGCACCTATTAACACGGCATCTGCTGGAGCTATCGGGCTTGCGCCGACAAGCGTGTGAGCATGCCTTCGAACTGCTGGGGCAACCTCGACGATTCCCAAAACCGCGCCAGGCTCGGCAATGGCCTCAATTCTATGCCGGTCGGATGGCGACTTGGCTGCCTGCGGTTTGCACTGAAATGGAAGATGTACCTAGGTTGCTCGCTCTGCTGAGGCACGAAGATGGCTGGGTGCGGCTAAACGCATCCAAAACACTCGCGTGGCTCGGTGACAAACGTGCCATTGATCCGATTGCGGAGATACTGGCACAAGCGAAAGCCGAAGCCGAATACGGCTACACCGGAACCTTCAAGGACGAGGAATACAACGACCCGGCGCCGCGCTGGCGGCAAGGCCTCATACGTGCTCTTGGACTGCTGGGTGCCCACCAGCACACAGACCTCATCGTTCAGATACTTGAGGATGAAGGCTCCGTTTTGGAAGTCCGGCACGCCGCAGCCGAAGCGCTGGCGGATATGGGCAACGAGACAGCGAAACTCGCTTTGAAACGAGCGGCGCGAAATCATCCTTTCCACAGTACGCGTCTTGTGGCAAGAGATGCCCTGCGCCTTCTCGAAGGGCCGCCGGACGAGATGGGCCCCAGGGCATATGACAAACCCGTTGTAGTACCTGAAAGTGCATCTGGCGATTCGGGATTCGAGGCTGTTGTCTTTATCAAAGGCGACAACAGCATCCCGAACACGATCGGCACGGTCGAACAGGCTGATCGCTGGCGGCAGACATACGCCGTGACCGATTCTGGTCCTGCCTACCGGCCCGGACGAAACCTTTACGTTCTGAGCCCCGCTCGACCCGACGGCACGGTGACACCACTGACTCGCTTTAGAGACGGCTATGTCGCCGAGCCTGAACTCTCCTGGGATGGCAAATATGTGATCTTTACTTATCGCGGCCAGGAAGATCCGTGGTGGCATATCTATCGCATCAACGCCGATGGCTCGGAGCTTGAACAGCTTACCCATGGACCCTATCACGATGTCGGGCCGGCTTATCTGCCGGATGGTCGAATCGTCTTTACATCGAGTCGTGCAGGTATCCGTGATGAGTATCACGGATATCCATGCACTTCCCTGCACGTGATGAATCCCGACGGCATGGATATTCACCCGATAGCCACAAACATCGGCAGGGACAATGAACCGGCGGTACTGCTCGACGGACGAGTTGTGTTCAGCCGCCTGGAAGTCTTCTATTCCCGCAACAAAACCGAATTAACACTTCACGCCGCCAATCCCGACGGGACGCGGGACATAGTGATTTACGGCCCGGAGCGAAGGGTATTTTGGCGCGACCTCGATCACGGCCCCAAGACTCCGGCTGACGGTCAGGAAGCTCCACTGACACATCGCGTTCTGCGAATGACTCAGCCTCAGCCGATGCCCGACGGCCAGCGCATAGTGGTGGTAACACAGGGAGGATTGACGCTCGTAGGTCCGAACCGATACGCAGAGCAAATCATCACACCCGACAACAAGACACGCTCCTACACTACTCCGTTTCCCCTGCCGGACGGGCGGATACTTTGCGCCTCCACCCTTAAGACACCAGACCGCACCAAGGTCGATCTGGGTATCTACGTGTACGATCCACAGAGTAAGAAATTAACACTGCTCTACAACGATCCTTCCGCAGCCGATTTCGAGGCCCGCCCGATAGTCGCACGCCCGCGTCCGCCAATTTTGGCCGGCAAGGAGCGGCATCATGGATACAGCGGTCACTTCGTGTGTGCCTCGGTCTATAAATCTCAGGAGAAGGATGTTGCCGCGCGAGGCCGGTTGATCCGCTTGGTGGAGGGTGTGCCTGTCGTGGCCCGCCACAGTACGCAGACCAATCTACACGAAGTCTGGAAAAATCACGGCGGGACATTTGCCCGGGTGCTCGGCACGGCTCCGCTTGCCCCTGACGGTTCGTTCTTCGCCGAAGTGCCCGCCGACAGGCTGCTTCACTTCCAGGTACTCGACAGCAACCGTCGCGTACTCGGCAACCAGTTGACGTGGATCAATGTCCGAGCCGATGAGACCAAGTCCTGTGTAGGCTGTCACGAAATCCCGAATACCGCTCCGTCGAATGATCGATTGCTTGTTAATAATCGACCGCTTGCAATGCGTCTGGGTCCCCTCAACTTCCTGCCTAAGGGGGATGAGTTCAAGTACCGCGCCAAGGCCTGGTTCAAAGGCTCCCTGCCGCCTGAGATAGAGCTGCGGACTCGGACCGTTCGGGCCGTAAATCTCCTTGCACGGTAGTCAGATTGAGAAATCCGGTAAGTTGTAGGAGAAAGATTGATGAAGCTCTCGGCCTCCAAACAGTATCTTCTGTCAACAATATGGAGGTGTCGATATCCCCTGTGATTGATACATTTATTTCATCCGGGTGTTTTTCAGCGACTGAAAGAGGTGAATTTCCAAAGAATTCCGGCATTTTGTAGCTCATACTCAGACACCGACAACATAAACGAAACACGTACTCAACTCCTCCTTAACTACTTGTGGGTACAGTTAGTCGTTCTTTGTCGATTAGCCCGAGCGCAGCGAGCAGGTTAACTTGCGAGATATTGTACCGGACAACAGCCTCCGCATAGCGAAGACGTGCCAGAGCATGTGCATCCTGAGATTGCAGTATATCAAGCATGGTCATAGTACCTGCATCAAAATTGGCCTGAATCAGCCGATAAGCTTGCTCGGCCGCAGTAAGTTGTTTGTGCGATTTTGAAATCAACTCGCGATACATCTTACCGTCCTGCAAGGATCGAACAACTTGTGCCCTGACCTCATCGAGTTGGCGGTCAGCTTCGATCAATGCCTTTCGTTCGAAAGCTTTAGCCGCATTTACAGCGCCAAAAGAAGAAAGACCCAATTGCCATCCAGTGCCTGCTGAGAATTGCTGCCGGTCCTTAAATGCAAATGATTTATCACCATCATCTGATTTGATACCTCCAAATTGATAAATCACTCCAAGCGCAGGGCCGAATCCACTCCACCAAGTAGCATGCGTTTTGGCTTCAATAGCCTCAACCATAGTTCGCACACTTTCGAGGTCCGGTCGGTAACGTACAGCTAACTCTAACAGCTTATCAAGTTCGATATCATTACGGACAAGATCGATCAGTGACAGCTGAGTGGCCTGGGGAACCAAAGTTATGGAGGAGTCAAGATGGAGGGTAAGTGATAGGGATACTGATGCGTTATAAAAGGCATTTAGTGTTTTCGACAATTCTTGTTGTTGCTTTGCCAGGTGAGCTTCAGCTCTTGAAACATCGGCCGGAATCCCCATTCCAGCTTTATTGCGAAGTTGATTTATACGAAGCAGTTCCTGGGCTTCAGAGACTGCCTTATGTGATGCGGCTACACGGGCTTGAGCAAGCACGAGTTCATAATATTGAACCGCAGCTTTTCGGAGAGTTTCAGAAATAACAGCCTGTTCTTGATGTTCCGATGCTGTCAGTCGCTTTTTAGCTGCGATGATTTCATATTTCACTTTTCCTGGATTCAATACCCATTGCACTGCGATACTGGATTGAAATACATTAAAACCTACACCAACCAGGTTTCCCTCAGTAGCTTGCACCGAACCCTGGATATCCTGGAATAATACACTTGGAACCAAACTTGGAAAGATGCTGCCATGTGCGCTTTCGAGCAGCCCCCTGGATGCCATTACCTGTTCTTTAGCTTGAAGTATATCAAAGTTTTCAGCAGCAGCAACACGGACAATAGCAGGCAAGTTGATAGCATGAATTTCACGATACATCGGCTTGATTTGTGAAGCATCGAGCTTGAGCAGTTGTTCAGATGAAGATTGTTGTATAGGTGAGATATCAGGTCTTTCCAACACTGTCCGGCTGGGCTCAGGAGATGTGCAACCTCCTAAGACAATAAGTATTATCAACCATTTGATTGAACATGGTCTTGGTATTTCAATCATCTTGGTCTCCGCTTTCCATTAATCTTATAATGCTGCCGACAATGCCATGGGATTCTGCTTGGCTAATAGGCTTTACTGGGGCTCCAGGGGCAACCAAGCTGCTTGCCGAAGTGATAATCCAATCATCATCTTTGAGTTGACCGCCCACGATTTCCGCCCAAATACCATCATCATATCCAATTTCAACAGGGCATGATATAGCGACACTATCTCTCGAAACGAGAACGGAGATATCTCTACCTCGAACGCGTATGGCCTTAGAAGGTATGAGCAAAGCGTTTTCTTTTTCTTCGAGTTTGACAGCTACCTGGGCGTACATACCCGGGGAAATTCGACCACTTGTGTTGTCAATATCTGCTTCAGCCCGCATCGTGCGTGTGCCTGGATTGAGCGCAACAGCAGTTCGTGTGATAGCAGTCCTAAGCACGTCACCTTCAAGGCACTTGACATGAATCTCCACTTTCGTTCCCACGCGAACGAGTGGGACATCGGACTCTGGAATTTCTATAACGAGTCTGATTCGGTTGGCCATAGCAAGGGTAAAGAGTGGCAGACTTTCTCCTTCGGCACCAGAACGGACGAAGGCTCCATGGTCAAAGTTCCGGGCTGTGATCACACCATCAAATGGGGCTGTAATGGTTGTATATTTCAGTAGCGTCTCGATACGTGCCACATTGACTTTTGCAACCACAACCTCAGATTCAGCTACCTTAACGTTGGCTTGGGCTTCAGCAAGATGGCCGCGTGCTTCATCGAGTTCCTGCGGAGAGATCGCTTCTTCCTGGGCAAGCCGCTCTTTCCTGTCGATTGTAATCTTCTCTAACTTATGTGCAGCTGCCTTAGCCTGAACTCCGGCCAGTTTGGTTTCAAGGATCGCCTCGCACTGACGTAGTTCATCGGATATTTCGGGGGCAGCAATCTGGAGCAACACATCCCCTTTTCGGACTCTACTACCGATGTCCACATTGATTTGCATGATGTAGCCGCTTATTTTGGCGTACAGATCAGCCTTTTCGTATGCTCTGAGCGTCGCGGGGATGTGTAAATCGCGGCTTAGTTGTCGCCGCGCAGGCTGAGTTACCACAACAGGCACTGGCTGGTCTGCGATGGTCTGGCTGGAGCCATCGGTATCGGAGATGCTAAGCTGTCCGCTCCGGCCTGAAACAGCGATACTAACCACGCCGATCACCACTAAGACAGTGACTATAAGTGTTACAGAGATTTTAGTGATTATTCCTCTATTCATGATTATACTCCTACAGGAATAGGTTCAATTGATAAATCTTTTTTATCACGCTTAAAAATCACATACAGGCATGGCACGACAATTAGAGAAAGAACAGTAGCTGCCAAGACACCACCGATAATCGTTCTGGCAAGCGGCGCATTTGCCTCGCCGCCCGCCGCTCCGATGGCCATTGGGATTAGCGCCAGCCATGTTGTCAGGGATGTCATCAGAATAGGACGGAGTCTAATCCATGTCGCCTCTGTGATGGCCTGCTTGACAGGGCACCCTTCACGCACCCGCTGATCAGCGAATGATAAAAGGATAATACTATACTCAACAACAATACCGGTCATCATGATAACCCCCATAAAAACCGGTATACTCAGATTTGTTCCGGTAAGAAATAAAACTATTCCAACACCAATAAAACCAAGGGGAATTGTCAGTAGAATGACAAAAGGAATAGAGAATGAACGCAGCTGCGCTACCATTACTAAATAGACCAGTATCATAGAGATACCTAAGCCACCAACGAACTGAGTAAAAGCTGACCTCATGCTTTGAACTTCACCGCTCATCGTAATGTTGTAACCTTTACCATCATACTCACCGCCAACATCATAGACAATACCACGAGGCGTCTGTTTACGATCAAGTTCCAGTACCGGTGAATCAGCCAACCGTTTTTCCATCTCCATAGCCACACCCCCAATGTCATAACCAGAAAGCACATTGGCAAATACATCGATGGTTCGGGTTATATTCATATGATTGATTACAGCAGGGCCGGTAGCACGGTAGAATTCGGCTACATTGCGCAGAGGAACAGGACGTGTCGTTGATGCTCCGGTAATAGGCACATTACGGAGTGTTTCAATTGAATTTATATTGCTCTCGGCATATTGAGCGCCTATGAAATAATGGTTTCCATTTGGTGCAATCCAAAACGCCGGCTCGAATCCAATACTGGAGTTTACTGCTGTAACTACGTTCTTAATCACATCTTCCTGCGTCATACCTAATTGGGCTGCCTTGACACGATCGACTTCGATACCTACCTGAGGATAGTCCATACGTTGGGCAATACGAACATCCACGGCACCTGGTATATTCGATGTAATCCGCTGGACATGCCGGGCTATCTCCTCAATGGTAAATAAATTACTGCCCTGCACTTTTATATTGATGGGCGAAGGCGAACCAAAGTTCAATGCGGCCGTCATCATCCCGCCGGTATCGAAAGCAAATTCAATACCCGGAAATTCATTGTTCAACCGGCCTCGCAGCTGCTCGACGTATTCAAACGTATTGGGCATCCCTTTCTTGCCTTTGAGTTGTACAAGGATAAATGCATCCATAGGCCCGGTGTTTGGGGTATAGGCTGCAGGCCAATCCATCAGCACCCCTGCATTAGAAATCAAAATTCGCATGTTTGAATCAGGCTGACGTTCCTTTTTGGGGTATTCAGGGTCAGGCTGCCCAATTTCTGACATCAAAACCCTCTCAATCTCCTCGAGAGCAGCTTCGGTCTTTTCAATGCGCGTTCCCGAAGGCAAACGAACAAGGATCATAAACTGATTCGAGTCGACCTGAGGGAATAACTCCGTACCTGTTTGCATCAACAAGAAAGTTGCAAAGATAAGCAAAACTATGGTGCCAAGAACCACAGCATATCGCATTTTTAAGATTTTTGTGATCCAGGATTCAAACAGAGGTGGTACATGAAAACCTACTCGTCCGCATTTATCACACTCACTTTTATCTGTTTTTACACCTTTTAGGAACTTAGCACAGAAGCTTGGTATTACAAATATAGCAATGATGTAACTAGCACTAACAGCTAGGACCACTGTAACCGCAAGCGGCTGGAATAAAAACCGGGCAATCCCAGTGAGAAATACTACCGGAAAAAATACAACCGCAAAGGTAATTGTAGAGACGAGTATAGGCATGGCTAC